>JAIMBC010000039.1 GCA_023511675.1 Pirellulales bacterium | reverse complement strand
GGCCAGCAGCTCGCCGTATTATCCCCGGGGAGTAAAGGCCAGTCTGTGGATCCACCTGCCGTTTGCAGTCAGCACGCTGGTGTTGTGGGCCGTGGTGATTGTGCGGGCCCTGAGGCACTTTCCCTCCCCGCCGCAGCCGAACCATCACAGTGCCAGCCATATCTTCTGGGCACGGCTGGCGGCGCTGGACATGGCGCTGACGGCCGTCACCGGCTGGGTCTTCT
Source organism: Pirellulales bacterium (assembly GCA_023511675.1). Lineage (GTDB taxonomy): Bacteria > Planctomycetota > Planctomycetia > Pirellulales > JAIMBC01 > JAIMBC01. The sequence continues at coordinate 28,642 of JAIMBC010000039.1, read as the reverse complement.
ACTGGCTGGCATTCGTGGCCGCCTGAGGCTCGTAGGGACTTACCCGCCGCACCGCGCCAGGGCTGGCTGCCGCATGGTTGATGGCGTTCAGAAAGGCCCGCGCGCTGGCTTCGATCGAATCCGTAGAAACGCCGCGCCCCCGATAGGGCTGTCCTTGATACTCGATCTCCACCGTCACCTCGGCCTGCGCATCCTTGCCCATCGACACGCTATGCACCTGGAAATCCCGGCAGCGCACATTCATGCCTGTGATCTGCTCCATGGCCAGAAAGACGGCGTCAATGGGCCCATCCCCGTCGGCAACCTGGCGTTCCACGACCTCATCGCCGTGCCGCAGCCGTAATACGACCTGCGGCGTACGCCCGCTGCCCGCTTGCAGTTCGTACCCTGCAAAGGTCCAGTCCTCAGGCACTTCCCGCAGTTCGTCCTCGATGAGTGCGGCGATGTCCGCGTCGTAGATCTCCTTCTTCTTGTCGCACAGCTCCTTGAAGCGCTGAAATACGGTTTGAAGCTGCTCGCCGGTGAGATGATAGCCCAGCGCGCTGGCACGATCGGCCAGGGCGGCCCGGCCGCTGTGCTTGCCCAGCACGAGGTCGGTGCGCGACAGGCCCACATCTTCCGGCCGCATGATTTCGTACGTGGTCCGCTCCTTGAGCATCCCGTCCTGGTGAATGCCGGCCTCGTGCGCAAAGGCATTGCGGCCCACGATCGCCTTGTTGCGCTGCACCTGAATGCCGGTAATGTTGCTCACCAGGCGGCTGGTGGGCACCAGCCGCTGGGTGACAATGCCCGTGTGGCAACGGTACACATCGTGCCGGGTGCGCAGCGCCATCACCACCTCTTCCAGGGCGCAGTTGCCGGCGCGCTCGCCGATGCCGTTGATCGTGCACTCCACCTGGCCTGCCCCAGCCTCGATGGCGGCCAGGCTGTTCGCGACCGCCAGGCCCAGGTCGTTGTGGCAGTGGATGCTGATCACGGCCCGATCGATGTTGGGCACGCGCTCGCGCAAGGTGCGAATCACGCTCGCGATGTGAGCCGGCGTGGCATAGCCCACGGTGTCGGGAATATTCACCGTGGTGGCGCCGGCGTCGATAGCGGCCTCCACCACCTGGCAGAGAAAGTCCAGCTCCGTGCGGGCGGCATCTTCTGGAGAGAACTCCACGTCGTCACAATACGATACGGCCCGCCGCACCCCCGCCACCGCGCGCGCGATGATCTCTTCCTTGCTCATTTTCAGCTTGAACTCGCGGTGGATGGCACTGGTGGCGAGAAACACGTGGATCCGCGGGTGCCGCGCGTGGCGCAGGGCCTCCCAGGCGCGGTCGATGTCCTGGTCGTTGCAGCGGGCCAGTCCGCAGACCACCGTATCGCGGATGGCCTGCGCCACCTGGCGCACGGCCTCGAAATCTCCGGGCGAGGCGATGGGAAAACCTGCCTCAATGATGTCCACCCCCAGCTCGGCGAGGGCCTGGGCAATCTCCAGCTTCTCGTTGATGTTCATGCTTGCTCCGGGGCTCTGCTCGCCATCGCGGAGCGTGGTATCAAAAATGCGGATCCGGCGCGAATCGCTCATCGTCCTGCTACCTTTGCCAACACGGGCAGCAACACCGTGCTCAGGCGCTGCTCGCCATCCATCTTGTAAGCCAAGTCAACTGCACGTACACCGCGTCAGGGCCGACCCGAGGTCGGCCCAGGCAATACCAAGTGTGCCCTCGATGGCACCGTGCGGCGGCGTCGATGGAAGGTTGGCATCACGCGCTGGTCGTCCAGCAAAAAAACCCCCAAGGCCCGCAGGCCTCAGGGTTGTCTGATCTTCTCGGCAACAGGCAAACGAACCCTAGGCCCTCGCAGGGGCAAGTGCCAGCGAACGCAACGTAAGGGGAAAAAAAGGCATGGCACAGGGACTCGTTACTTACGCCTGTCAACTGTAGCGGACACGCCGACACCGGTCAAGGGGCCTGCGCCAGCGAATCATGCTAACCGGGCGAATGATGCGAAGCGGAGAGGCAGCGCGTCTCGCGTCACTGCTTGCCGGGCGTGGCACGCTCGTGCAGCATGGCCAGCACGCGGCGTGCCTCGCTGTGGAGCGCCTTCCACGTGTATTCGTCCAGTTCTCCGGGGCGGCCGGAGCGGGCTTCCTGATAGCCAGCCAGCTTCTCCAGGGCCGGGATCAAGGCTTGGCAGTCGGCCCGGGGATTCTTTTCCGCCAGCAAGGCGGCCGCACGCAGACCGTTTTCTAGAATCAGCAGCCGCTTCTCTCTCCGCAGTTCGACCTCCGGCTCGATCTCGATGCCGGCAGTCTCCTCGGGATCCAGCATTTGCACCAGCACCGCGATCGCCGCCGCGTCACCGCGGCGAGCCAGCATCGTCGCCGCATTGTAGCGCACGTTGGGGTGCGGGTCCCGCAACAACGCCCGCAGTCTGGGCGCGGCTTTCCCCCCTCCCACGGCACCTAACAAGAAGATGGCCGTCGAACGCACCACGGGATCCTGGTCGCGCGTCGCACCCAGGGCAAGATCCGCCAGTTCTCCACGGTTCGGACTGGCCCCAGCCAGCAGATTCGGCTGCCGATCCGCAAACAGCGCCAAGCCACGCAAAGCCGAAACACGCACGATCGGCTCTCGGCTGCCGTCGCGGCCGCCGCTCGCCGCCTTGGCCAGCGGGCCCACCACCTCCGGCAGCTCGAACTGCCCCAAGGCATGGCACACGTAGACCTGAAGCTTGATGGACTCCTCGCCGCGATCTCCCCCTGCCAACTCGCTCTCCAGCAGCGAGCCGAGCTGCAACGCCAGCCCTCGATGCCGACGCAGCTCGCTGTTGCCGGGATGGCGCAGCACATCCGCCAGGTTGTGGGCCGTCTGCCAGCGGCCGCTGGTGGGCCGTGACAGGGCCCGCACAAATGACTCGGGATCCTGGGCCGATGACGCCAGCCAGTGGATACCCCCCCAGACAGCGAGGATGATGAGTACAATCACCCCAGGAATCACGAACAACTGCACCAGAAACCCGGCGTCGGGCGGCTGTACGGGGGGCAAGGCATCGTCGGGCGTAGCCGGCGGGCGGGTTTCTGAACTGCTCATGCCTGATGGCACCTGCCATTCTGGTTTGCTGCTTGCATGCACTGGATTGTAGACCTCATCACCAAGGTGCGACTAGGGGCTCCGCTATGTACCACGATGCACGGCAGCTCGCCATGCGGCGTGCGGCCCCGCAACGCCCGGCTCAGACCGTAGGCACCATCTTCCACGGCGCCGCCTCGTGCCGAGCCCAGCGTCCGCCTCTGCTCACCCCCTCACCCTCGACATGTACTGCCTGAACCTGACCCTGCCCACTCCCGCCGAAAACCTGGCCCTCGACGAAGCCCTGCTCGATGCTGCCGAGGCCGGCGAAATCGATGGAGAAGTGTTGCGCCTCTGGGAGCCAACTGCCCCCTGCGTGGTGGTGGGCAGCTCTTCCCGGGTAACTGACGAGGTACGGCTGGAGCACTGCCGCGCGCAAGGCATCCCGGTCCTGCGCCGTTGCAGCGGCGGAGCGGCAATCGTCACCGCTCCCGGATGTTTGATGTACGCCCTGGTGTTGAGTCTGGCAGGGCGGCCCTACGCGCGGGCTGTGGATCAAGCGCATCGGCTGGTGCTTCGGCAACTGGCACAGGCATTGAGGCCGTTTGCCCACGTGGTTTGCCAAGGTACGAGCGATCTGGCGTGCGAAGATCGCAAGATCTCGGGCAACAGCCTGCGCATCCGGCGGTCACATCTGCTGTATCACGGCACGCTCCTGTACGCCTTCGATTGCAGCCTGCTTGGGGCATGCCTCCAGATGCCTCCGCGGATGCCTGCATACCGACGAGGGCGTGACCATACAGAATTCGTGCGCAACCTCGCTATCGGCCGGAACCATCTTGTGCAGGCCCTGGTTCAGGCCTGGAATGCCAGCCGCGAGCTGCCGGAATGGCCCCGTGCCCGCACCACCACGCTGGTGCAAGAGAAGTACTCGCAGGTCGGCTGGAATTTCAGGTTCTAGGGTTGGCTCCGGCGGCAGCACAGCGCACACGCGGCGATATGCTGGCGCCAGCGCAGGCCGCCCGCGGCCCCACGAGCACAGCGTTGCATACACGTGGCGGTATGCTCGTGCCAGCGGATGTACATTTGTTCCCATCGCTGCACACGGCCGGTCGCCGTGCCACGGCGCTGCATGAGAGCCCAACTCCTGCACCGCTCTGGCCAGGAAGAGGGCCTGCGGTTTACCCGGGCTGCCTGGGCATGCGGCCACGCTCTCAGTCGCCGCGCTGGGCCCGCTGAGCCAGCCAGATGGGCTGATTGAACGGTCTGGGCATGCCCCGTTGGCGGAGCCGGCCGTTAACGGGTGTTAAAATAGGCAATTCGGCAGGGGGGCTAGAGATTCTTGAAGAATTTCTCCTATACGCAAGCTATTTCAGAATAAGGTGTTATGTTCTGAGTGGCAGCGCATGTTAAACTTTTCTGTTTGCAGTTTGGGTTAAAGTCGGCCACATTCCATTGAGGGAGCGTAACGAAAGTATCCAGCCCATGTGGCCGGCGGCCCGGACCCAAGGCACGCGTGCCACGGGGTGATACCTGTTTGCGGAGCGTTATACCATGAGTTGCATGACTAGGATTTGCTGCGCGGCAGGGATGGCAGTGCTCGGCGCCATGGTGGCTGCAGGCCCGTCGCGGGCCATCGCCCAGTGGTCGTGCGGCCCTGAGTATCGGGTGCGGTACCAGACCGTGTACGACGAGCAGCAGGTGGCGGCCTATCGCGTTTCTTACGAGACCGTTTACGAGGAACGCGAGGTCACCACCTATCGTCCGGTGTGGCAGACGGAGTACCGGGAGCGGCGCTACCGCGTAGCCCGCCCCGTTTACGAAACGAGCGAGCGCGAGGAGACCTACTACGTCGAGCGGCCCGTGTGGGAAACCCGCATGGAAGACCGCAGCTATGACGTGATTGAGTATGTGACCGAGACGGAGCTGCGCGAGGAGCGCTACACCGTGATGCGTCCCGTCTGGGAGACGCAGACGCAGGAGCTGCGCTACCGGGTGCAGCGCCCCGTGTACGAGACGTCAGAGCGGGAAGAGGCCTACACGGTGATGGAGCCGGTGACGACCTACCGGGATGTGCTGGTGGATCAGGGTACGTGGACGGATCAGACCGTGTACCACCCCGGTCCCGTGCGGAATCGGCTGCGCTGGCTGCCTGGCACGTACGTGACGGATCCTGTCACGGGCCGGATCACATGGCAGCGCGGCGGCCTCCACTGGGTGCCCGTCCAGCAACCTGGCTACTACGAAGTGCAGCGTGTCTACCAACCCCAACTGGTCACGCAGCAGGTGCCGCAGACGACGTATATGCAGAGGGTGGTCACGCGCAAGGTTCCCGTGACCGTAATGCGGTACGTGGAGGAAGAGGTGGTCAAACCGGTGCAGCAGCAGGTGTGCCGCATGGTGCCGCAAGAGTACGTGAGGCAGGTGCCCTACACCGTGCAGCGGCCGGTGCGCCGCCGCGTGGAGCGGCAGGTACCCGTGCAGGTTTGCCGCATGGAGCGGCAGCAAGTGGTCCGCAAGATTCCGGTCACCACACAGCGCTTTGAGTATGAGGAGCGCGTGGAGCAAGTGCCGGTACGAGTGTGCCGCTACCAGGCGGTGGTGGAGAAGGTTCAAGTGCCGCGCGTGGTGGAACGCCGCGAACCGGTGGTCTACACGCTGCGTCGTCCGCGGACGATTGTCTGCTACGAGCCGATCGAGACGTACCGCCTGCCGGCCGAGGTCTGTCCGCCCGGCGTGCCTGTCCCGTCGGCTTCCGGCTCTCGTGGCGAGGAACAGCAGCCCACGCCGGCCGACAAGGCAGGTGCGGGCGCGAAGACAAACGGAGCGGACAAACAGCCCGCCATCCCCCCCGAAGAAGAAGTGCCCGGCCCCGTGGACGAGACGAAGGAGCAGCCCAACGGCCCCTCCGCTGGCAGGCCTGCAAACAGCACCGCCACGGCCAGCAGTCTCAACCCCGCTCAGGGCGCACGCCGAGTGGTGCGCCGCCGCTAAGCGACGCCGACATGGAACCTGCGCCACGGATGCGCGTTACCGACTTGCCGCTGGCCGGCCTGCGTGTGGCCATTGTGGGCCGTTTGGCCAGCATGTCCCGCAGAGATGCGCACAAGCTCCTTCGCGGCCACGGCGCCGTACCCGTAGAGGCCTCCGATGAGGATGTCAAGCTGCTCGTGGTGGGCGAGGCGGGAGGAGGCCTGGCGGCGGTGGACGAGCTGGCCGGTGCCGGCCCCGCCGCAGAGCGGCTGAGACAGGCCATCGACAGCGGCCGCGTCAGCGCCTGGAGCGGGACGCAGTTGTGGCAGCGGCTGGGTCTGATTGAAGAGGAGACGGCGGCCCGCCGCTTGTACACGCCAGCCATGCTGGCAGACCTGGTGGGCGTGCCGCTTTCCGTCGTGCGCCGCTGGCACCGCCGCGGACTGATCCGTCCCCTGCGGGAAGTGTGCCGCCTGCCGTACTTCGACTTTCAGGAGGTGGTGACGGCACGGAAGCTGGCTGCCCTGCTTGCCGCCGGCATGTCTCCCCAAACCATCGAACGCAAGCTCACGGCGCTGGCCAAGCTGGTGCCCAACGTTGAGCGTCCGCTGGCTCAGCTTTCGATCATCCTCAGGGATCAGGACCTGCTCCTCCGTGCCGGGGGCGGGCTGGTAGACGCCTCCGGCCAGATGTACATGGATTTCGACCAGCCGCTGGAGGACGAGGCGGCCGACTCATGGCCCCACGCTACCCTTCCCCTGGCGGCTGCCTTTCCGCCCGCGCACAACGAGGCGTTTACTACGCCGATGTGCGATAGCCCGCAGGAGATGCCGCCACTTGCGGCGAGCGCGCAGCCTCCCGCATCACGCGGCGGTCCGCTCTCATCCGACCCGACAGCGCAACCGGCGTTCTGCCCAGCCTCGTCCGCCAGTCTCTGGCAGCTCGCCATGGCCCTGGAAGACGAAGAACGGCTGGCCGAGGCCGCCGATGCCTACCGCGCTGCCATGGCCGCGGGCGGCCCGACCGCAGAGATGTGCTTTCGGCTGGCAGAGGTGCTGTACCGCATGGGGTGCCTGGAGGCCGCTTGCGAACGCTATTACGTGACGCTGGAACTGGACGAAGAGTTTGTAGAAGCGCGGGCCAACCTCGGTTGCGTGCTGGCCGAGAGCGGCCGCTTGGAGCTGGCCGCTGCGGCCTTCGAGGGTGCCCTACGATTTCATCCTGATTATGCGGATGTGCATTACCACCTGGCCCAGGTGCTGAATGAACTTGGGCGCGACGAGGAGGCACAGACCCACTATCGCCGCTTTCTCGAACTGGCTCCTGCTAGTCCCTGGGCGGCCACGGCACGCCAGCGTGTGCGACAGCCGGCGGGCGAGGATAGTGGCTGAGGCCCGTGCGCCGTGGCTGGCGTGCGTCTCCACGGGTGCGGACAGAGCACGCGTCGCGGTCTGCGTTCATGACGCTGCTCGGGCATGCGAGGAGGCGGTGTCGCCGGGTCTGACGAGACGGTTGAGAGTTGATGCCGGAGAACACGAAGGAAAACGGAGAACTCCCCGGCAGGGGGGCGCCCCTTCTGGCTCTGAGTCGTACGGCCGCCGGCCGGAAGGGATGGTGGGCCGCCGGGCATGCTGCCGCTGCTGGGCCAGTTAGCCGATCTGCCAACCCCTTGAAAACGGCTGTCGGCCGATCATGCTATAAGTGCCAACATCAGTACCCGTAGCAGAGGAGACTTGCATGCGCTACTTCGCCTGCTTGGGGGGGCTGCTCTTGGCCGCTGCGACCGCAGCCGCTCAAACCCCCGAACCGATCACGAACTCGATCGGGATGCAGCTTGTTCTGATCCCTGCCGGCGAGTTCCAGATGGGCAGCAAGAACGAACTGGGCCGCAATGCCGACGAGGAGCAGCGCCCGGTAAAGATTACGCGGGCCTTTTACATGGGAGTGTATGAGGTCACGCAGCAGGAGTATCAGACGGTAATGGGATCGAACCCGTCCTACTTTTCCGCGGGCGGCGAAGGGGCCTCGGCGGTGGAGGGGATGGATACCTCGCGCTTTCCCGTGGAGAACGTGACGTGGGAGGAGGCGGCCGAGTTTTGCCGCCGCCTCTCGGAGTTGCCTGCGGAGAAGGAGGCCGGCCGCGTCTATCGCTTGCCCACCGAGGCCGAGTGGGAGTATGCCTGCCGCGCCGGGACGACCACGCCCTTCAACGTGGGTGAATCGCTGGCTTCGACCCAGGCCAACTTCGACGGCAATTATCCTTACCTGAAGCAGGAGGATGTGTACAAGGGCGTGGACCCGGCCACGCTCAAGGGGCCGTTTCTGCGACGCACGACCACAGTGGGCTCCTATCCGCCCAACGCCTTCGGCCTGTACGACATGCACGGCAACGTGTGGGAGTGGTGTGCGGACTGGTACAGCCCGGTATACTACAAGTCGTCGCCCGTAGAAGACCCGCCGGGACCGGAGAGCGGCACGCACCGCATTGTGCGCGGCGGCTCGTGGTACTGGTTCGCAGCCGGCTGCCGGAGCGCCGCCCGCAAGGAGCGCAACCCCGCCGAGCGGCGCAATACCGACGGGTTCCGCGTGGTGTTCACGGCACCGTAGCCGGTGCGAGCCGCCGCGGGCGCGGCACAAGTTTGGCCAGCTTGCGAGGGAACTCGGCCAGGGAGGAAGTGTTGCGATGCGCTGCCCTTGGAGCCTGCGTGCCGCTGTTGTAACTGCCGCCCTGGGGCCGGCTGTGTTGCTGGCCCATCGGATGGCGGCGCCGCAAGAGCCGCAGGCCAGACAACCGTCAACCGAAGGAGCACCGACCTTGAGCGAGGCCGAGTTCGGCAGCCTGCCAGACGGTACGGCAGTCTCGCTGTACACGCTGAGCAACTCGCACGGCGTGCGGGTGCAGCTTACCAACTATGGCGGCATTGTGACGTCGATTCACGTGCCCGACCGCAACGGCCAGCCCGGAGAGATCACCCTGGGGTTCGATGCGCTGGAGGCATATCTGGGGGGCCACCCCTATTTCGGGTGTTTGGTGGGGCGGTATGCCAATCGAATCGCCGGGGGGAGGTTCCGACTCGATGGCAAGGAGTATCGCCTTGCCACGAACAATGGCGCCAACCATCTGCACGGCGGCGAGGTGGGGTTCGACAAGGTGGTCTGGCAGGCTCGGCCGTTCCGCACGGAGCGTGCCGTCGGAGTGCGGCTTGTGTACTTGAGCAAGGACGGGGAAGAAGGCTATCCCGGCAATCTTCGTGTGGAGGCGACCTACAGCCTCACGCAAGAAAATGAGCTGCGCATCGACTACCAGGCTACCACAGACAAGGCCACTCCTCTCAACCTCACGAACCATACCTACTGGAACCTGGCCGGCCCCCAGCACGGCACCATCGATCGGCATGAACTCACCATCCATGCAGAGCACTATCTGCCGGTGGATGAAGGTCTGATTCCCACCGGCGAGCTGCGCAGCGTGGACGGCACGCCCATGGACTTCCGCAAGCCCCATCCCATCGGAGAACGCATCGATCAGGTGCCCGGCGGATACGACCATTGCTACGTGCTGGCGCACCGTACCGAGCGGCCCGACGATCTGGAACTGGCCGCCCGCGTCCGCGATCCCCATAGCGGCCGCGTGCTGGAGGTGCTGACCACGGAGCCCGGCATTCAGCTTTACACGGGGAACTTTCTGGACGGCTCCCTCAAGTCTCGCGGAGCCGTCTTCGAGCAGCGGACCGGCTTCTGCCTGGAGACGCAGCATTTCCCAGACAGTCCCAACCGCCCGGCGTTTCCCAACACCATCCTCCGCCCGGGACAGACGTTCCGTTCCACTACGGTGTATCGCTTTTCGGTCGAGCCGTAGCTGGGCCGCAAGCTGCGCGGCAGAACGTCGAGCGGTACCGCGAGCGGCGTGCGTGGCTCAGGCTGCCTCTTGCCGCCATCCGGCCAACCGAGCAGATGGCTCCGGCCAGTGTGCCGGGGTTGATGAGCCGCCTGCCAGATGTGCCCATCGACGGCTGCGTGGTGGTGCGGGGGAGTCCGTGCTGCGGCTCCCGCCGCTGCCTGCTCGATGTATCAACCGGCCGCTGCGGCGGTGGCTGCCAGCCGCTGGCAGGCCTGCTGCGAGTGGTCAAGCAGCGCTTCATACTGGCTTGCCTCGATATCCTCTCCCAGCAACTCCACGTCGAAATAGCCGTCAAACCCACCGGCACGCAATGCTGCCACAAGCTCCGCCAGCGGGACCACGCCCTCGCCCAGGCGGCAACGGTTCTGCTCCTGCTGGGGTGCGGCCCGGCCGTCTCCCAGGTGCACCACGGCCACGCGGTTGGCGGCCTCGGCGACGCGGCCCAGGTCGGGAGGCGGAAAACCGAGTTGATACGTGTCGAACACCATCTTGAGGGCCGTGCTGCCCAGGCCGTCGATGAAGGCGAGGGTCTCTTCCATGCACGTCAGAAACGTCCAGTCCGAGGCACAATGCGCGTGCATGGGCTCGATCGCCAGCACGACGCCTAGCTCGGCGGCCTGAGGAAGCAATTCCTTCAAGGCCTCTCGCACAAGCCGGCGCGCATGATTGCGTGTGTGGCCGCCCCTCGGCCCGCTGTACACGACCAGGGTGCCAGCACCCAGCAGTTGCGCCAGGCGGATCGCCTCTGCCGCATCGTCGATGCTCTCGCGCAGCGAGCGCCCGTCGTGTCCCGTGAAACCGCCCGCCCAGAGCAGGTTGGAAACGGCTAGCCCGCTCGACGATAACAAACTCTGAGCCCGGGCCTCTCCGCAGTCAGCGACCTTCTGCCGCCAGATGCCGATCGCAGAAAACCCTGCCCTGGCATAGGCCGCCACGTCCTGCTCGAATGTCCACCGGTAGGTGGTCATCTCGTTCATCGACACGCGCATCTTGCGAGCCTCTTCTGCACCGAACCCCGTTGTCTTGTGGCGGGCAGCCCGCCGTGGCAAGCCAACGGTGCCTTGCCGCGTTCGCCATGGTCATCCGACCACGGCCCCGGAGCATGGCTGCTAGTATGGGCCGCGAGAGCTGCTCTGTAAAGCACACAGGCGACGCCAAACGGGCGGCTGCGGGAGGCCCGCAGACGGTGCTAGCGTGGCGGCACGCCAGCGGCGGGTGCTGGAACACGGCCGCCCAGCGCGGGCGTGACGAGCTAGGCTGCTGCCGCGGGATGTGGTGAAGAGCCGTCGCGCGGCCAAGGGGGGATCTTCCACCACAGCACGCCGAGTAACAACAAGACAAACCAGGTGGGCCCGCCCCAGGCCAACAGCAGGTCGCCCAGCGCATCGCCTGTGATCTCGCCGGAGGAGAGTGGGCCCAAGCAGATGAGCACGCCCACGATGATCCAGCGTTGCCAACCGACACTCTCCATGACGTTGCGAGCGACCAGCAGACACGGCAGCAGGAGCACGACGAAATGTGCCTTGCTGCTCATGGGGCTTGCCAGCAGCATCAGGCAAAGACAGATGGCCATCTCCCAGGCCAGGCGTTGTCGAGCTGAGGATCGGTCGGCACGGGCAGCGGGGGAACCGCCGGTGGCATGGGCTGAGGCGGACAGCGACATCGGCCAACCGGGGGGCAGCATTCTCCATGCGGCCGCCACGGCAAGCAGCGCCAGGCTGCCGTAAACGAGCCAGCGGAGCAGCGTGATCGTTTCCGCCGAGGGAACCAGAGGGCCCGAGGGCAGTTGGGAGGTGCTCAACGGCCAGCCGATTTGCACGTAGCGGCTCCATAATCCGGCCAGAGACTGGTTGAGCAGCAAGTCGCTATACCAGGTACCAGGCGCCTCTCGGCCCACCGTGCCCAGAAACGTATGGATCCATTCCGCCAGGTAGCTTCCGCCGCTTCTCTGGGGATAGAGCAGCTCGGGCAGGCGGTTCAGGCCCACGGCTGCCAAGACCATCACTGCCGCTGCCCTCAGACGGCCCCTCCACAGCAAGTAGGGGGCGAACAACAGGGGCGTGCATTTCATGGCCGCGGAGGCCCCCAGCCAGCAGGCAGCGGCCATCGGCCGATCCTCTGCCAGGGCGGTGCAACCCAGCATCGCCAATGCGGCAATGACCACATCGAACTGCTGATTCTCAAACGGTGCAGCGCAGAAGCGCGCGGCAAGCAGCGCGGCCAGGCCGCAAGCAAGTTTCCACCGGCGATCCCATCTGCCGATCGGCGGCCCGCCGGCGAGGCTCCATGCGCCTTGTGCCAAGACTGTCACCGCCGCCAGGTTGATCAGATACCAGGCAGCCAATCCCCCGTGCAGCCCTAGCTTGGTCAAGGGGATGGTGAGCAGCGCCATCAGAGGCGGATAGGCATAAGCGTTGGGTTCTTCGTAGTGAATGGATTCGCCTGCCTCCATGCGTTGGGCAGCGCGTGCATAGACCTGACTCCACTCGCCATCCAGGGTGTGGCGAAAGAAGCCGATCGCCAGCCCCACAGTCACGGCCAAGGCCGCCAGCACCAGGGCGCGGCGCTGGCTGGGTAGGTGCGACGCGACCTCGATAGCGATGTGAGCAGTGTTCATGGGGTGCAGCTTGCACCAGCAGAGGTAGAGCCGGCCTCCAGCAGGCGGCGGTCAGACGCCCGGCACGGTCGGCCGGAGGTACCGATGCCGCGCCGCGCGCCGGCCTGCGCGGCTGCGGAGAATAACGGCACGTCTCCGCGCTAGCAAGATGTCTCGGCCCCCCCGGCGTGCAAGCGTGCACGGCGCGCCAGCCTGCCAGGCCGGCGCGCTGGCTGTGCCAGGCGCCAGAAGGCAGATCAGATGGTAAACACGGGCTGCTGTTCGTGTACAAGACGTGACTGGGAAAGCACGTCCAGCAGCAGTTCCTGCATGCGGCTGGCGCCGTCGACCAGGCTGGGGATGAGGTATTCTTGGTCCCGCAGCAGGTTGTTCTTGAGCGTGGCCGCCTCACGCACCAGGGCGTCCACCGTCTGATGGAGCTGCGAGAGGGCTCCGGACGTCGTGGCGGCCGCGGGACTTCCCTGCGAGGCGGGCACCCGGCCGTGAAGTTGCAGCCAGCAGTGGAACCAGCGCAGCAGGTCGGCGCGTCCCACCACGCCTGTCGGCCGGCCCTCCCGCGTGATCAAGACGCGGCGGATGGAGACGCGGCAGAGGAAGTCGTAGATCTTCTTCGCAGGCGTGCCTTCGTCGTAGGTGACGACGTTGGGATTCATGATCTCGGCGATGGTACGGTTCCAGGCATCCGGCAGCAGCATGACGGCGAGTAGATCCTTCTCCGAGACGATTCCGGCCAGGGCTCCGGAGGCATCGACCACGGGGGCCGAGGCGATGCGATAGTGGCTAAAGAACTCCGCCGCCTGCGCCATGGTGGCGGTATCGCGCAGCGTCGCTACGGGGCTGGCCATCACGTCGCGGGCCGTGACGCCCTGCAAGGGGCAAGCAAGTGCTTCGGCCTCAGGTAACGACAGCTCGTCGCACAGCGAGCTATAACGCACCACGCGGTCCCGGCCCGATTGCTTGGCGACCAAGAGTGCCTGATCGGCACGATCGATCAGTGTTTCGACGGTGGCTACCTCATCGGAGTATTCCGCCGCGCCCAGGCTGACGGTCACCCGTAGCGGTTCGCGTGCCAGAGGAAATTCGAGCGAGGCAGCCAGCTTGCGGAACCGCTCCGCCAAGGCGGCCGCGCCGCTCTCATCCGTCTCCGGCAGCAGCACACAGAACTCCTCCCCGCCGTAGCGGCAACAGATGTCCGAGCTGCGGCAGTATCCGGCCAATTGTCCCGCCACGCCCTTGAGCACCTCGTCTCCCGCCGGATGCCCGAACGTATCGTTGATGCGCTTGAAGTAGTCGATATCCAGCACCACGCAAGAGAGGGGGGCTCCGTAGCGCTGCGCCCGTTCCACCTCTTTCCGGGCGGTATCCTGAAACGCACGCCGCGTGACCAATCCCGTGAGCGGATCCAGCCGCGCCATGCGCGTCAAGCGCCGCTCCAGCTCGATCACCCTCAGGCCAGCGCGCAAGCGCGCCAGCAGTTCTTCCCGATCGACAGGCTTGGTAAGGAAATCATCGGCGCCTGCTTCCAACGCTTGCAACAGCACATCGCGGCCGCCGCTGGCGGTGATCACCAGGCAATACACGTAGTGCGGCAAGGGAAGCTGCCGCAGTTGGCGGCAGATTTCCAGGCCATCCACCTGGGGCAGGCCCAGGTCGAGCACCACTAGGTCGGCACAGTCGTAATTCAGGCGTTCCAGTGCCTGTGCTCCATCGCTCACCGTGTCGACACGGAATCCTTCCGCCGTGAGCATGGTGCGCAGCAGGCGCAGCATGTCGGCATCATCCTCGATGGCCAGTACGCGGTAGCAAGCACTCATCCGTTCGGGCCTTTCGGTCAAAGCTTCGCGCGGTCTGGTACCCTGCGATGCCTGGCCGCCTCCACGCATCGAGAGCACGTAGATACATAGCTCACGGTTCGCCACAGTGCCGGGCCGGCGCTACAAGTCGCGTCGTAAACGCACAATCTCTACAGGCGATCTGGCCGCAGCGCCCGCCGCCCTACCACCTGAGGCCGCCCTCCCTCCACCACCTACGCGGCTTGCCCAAGGAGAAGAGCTGCCCGTCCCCTGCTGGCCTGTGCCACTCAGCGGATCGGCCACGCCGTAGGGAGCATGGAGCCGCTTGCCGTGGCGCCCAACTTCGCGCCATGCCACTCGCTTGGCGAACTCCATTCCGCCTCGCAGCACCGTTATACTCAGCACATCAAAACGAATCAGAATAGCTTCACTCGCTGGGCTGGCTGCTGCCCCCCACTCGCGCCGTCGTTCCCTCCCATGCCGCTCGACCCCTATGCTCAGGCGTTTCTGCTAGAATTGGCCCGCTCAGGGCTGCCTGCGTTCCACGAACTGGATGTCAACGCCGCCCGCGAGCAGATGCTTGCGGCCAGCCGCCAGCTCGGTCCCCCGTTGGGCACTACCGCAACCTGCGAGCTCTCCGTCCCCGTGTCGGGCGGCAAGATTCGTCTGCGCATCTACCGAACGCGGCCGGAACCTCTGCCCGTGGTCGTGTACTTTCATGGCGGAGGCTGGGTGCTGGGCAGCATCGAGACGCACGATGTGTTCTGCCGAGACCTGGCCTACGTTTCGGGCACCGCCGTGGTGTCTGTCGATTACCGTCTGGCGCCAGAGCACAAGTACCCGACCGCGGTGCGGGACGCCTACACAGCTCTAGACTATGTGCATAGCCGGGCAGACGAGCTGGGTTTCTTGCGCGGTTCGCTGGCCGTGGCGGGGGATAGCGCGGGCGGCAACCTGGCTGCTGCTTGTGCACTGCTCGCTCGAGATAGGGCGGGACCGCCGCTGGCCATGCAGGTGTTGATCTACCCGATCATGGACTTCGATTTCAGCACCCGTTCGTACGCCGAGTGCGGGGAAGGATACTTCTTGACGCGGGCGGCCATGGAGTGGTTCTGGAGCCATTACCTCCCCAAAGCCGAGGTGGGACACGAGCCCACGGCATCGCCGCTTCGAGCGGCCTGCCTGGAACGATTGCCGCGCGCCGTTATACTCACCGCAGAGTTCGACCCCTTACGAGACGAGGGCGAGGCTTACGCACAACGACTGGATGCCTCCGGAGTACCCGTGGTGCTGAAGCGATTCGACGGCACGATCCACGGCTTCATCCGGCGCACGCGAAACTGGCCGGTAGCCGCGGCCGCTCTGCAATTCCTAGCGGCTGAGCTGGCGCCTTTGCACTGCGGCCGGCAGTAGCCGGCCTCCTTGCAGAGCATGCATGTGGCGGTCTGGTGCGCAAGGGGGGCTACGTGCGCGTGGATAGCGTGGAGAGCGGTGCAGGACCGAGTGGAGCGCGCTGCTGCGCCTCGCGTGGGGGCAGGTTGGCTAGAATTGGTGCGCGGTGAGGTGGCGTCGGTGGGAGAAAGGATGACGGCCGCCGCGGGCATTCCTCGGCCCTCGCCGTGTGTGGGCAGAAGCGCTCTCCGTGCCGGGCATCTGCATGTGGCGCGCTGCACCCCTCCCCCCGGCCTTGGCGGAGTGGTCGGCTTGGCGGCCACCGTTTGGGCGGCTTGCTCTACGCTGCCCCTGCGCCAATTCCTGGCCGCTGCCGTTGCAGGACTGCGGCCCAGAGCCCACAATGGGTTGTGTCAGGGACGCCTTGGGAACCTGGGGTATCGACGTGTCTTTGCAAGTCGCATGCACGCTGTGCGGTTATCGGTATGTGCTCAACGAGCGCTATGCCGGTACGGTCGTTCGCTGCCGCACGTGCGGGCAAGAATTCCGAGTGCCCGGTCCGGGCGAGGCAGAGGTGGCGGATTCCGCCTTGCAGGTGCAGGACGATGAACCGGAAGCCGGGATCAAGCCGCCTGGCAATTCGGCTTCAGCCACTGCGGGCGGCGCAAAGGGCAGGACGCCGACGCCTACTGCGACAAAGCCGCCGGCAGCCTCCGCGCCTGCCAAACCTGCCGCTAGCGCGGCTGCGCCCAAGCCACCGCAAGGCCCCGGCGCGGCCAAGACATCCACTGCGGCGTCGGCGAAGCCGCCCACGTCTCCAGCGGCGTCTCAGAAGCCCCCTGCCAGCGCAGCGCCGCCAAAGTCGCCTGGCAGCCCAGCGGTTGCCAAGACGCCGACGGCTCCGGCGCCGGTGAGGCCGCCCGCATCCCCAGCGGCGTCTCAGAAGCCCCCTGCCAGCGCAGTGCCACCGAAGAGTCCTATCAGCCCAGCCGTTGCCAAGGCGCCCACCGCTCCGGCGCCGGTAAAATCGCCCAGCGCAGCCGCGCCTGCCGCCGGTTCGGCACCTGCAAAGACGCCCGAGGGACCGCAGGCGGCTCGCCCGCCTGCATCACGGCCCGCTGCCGCCGCAGGGGGCAAGCCTGCGGCGGCGCCGAATGTTGGGCCGCGTCCTGGATCTGCCCCAGCGGCATCGTCCGGCGCGGCGGTGCCCGGCGCGGCAGTACCTGGTGGGGCAGTACCTGGCGGGGCAGTACCTGGTGCGACCGTTCCCGCTGGGGCAGCAAGCAGCCGTCCGAGAGCCGCGACTGTGCCTGAGCAGCCTGCCTCCCCCCCCGCAAGGCAAGCTTCCGCAGCCACAGTCTTCTCGCAGGGCCTGCCGTCGCCAAGTGGTCAGGTCTCTGCTATGGCGAGACCGCCTCGCCCCGGTGTAAAGCCGGGACAGGGGTCCGCAGTTGCTCAACCACCGGAGAGCCTGCCTTCGCAGCCGCAAATGCACGGCCCTGGGCAATTGTCTGCCCACACGGCGGCGGCAGACGCGGCCCGCGCAAGCCCCGCGCTGGCAGCGCCGCAGGCAGGCAATTCGGAACAGCTATTGCATATCGGCTGCGGGGGCTGTCATTGCGAGTACACCCTGCCCGTAAGCCTTCTGGGAACGTACCTTGATTGCCGGGGTTGTGGAGCGTTAATCGATACGAGCGGCCTGGCGGAGCAATTGGCTAGCGGCATGGTGCCCGTAGCGAGTTGGTCGCCGCAGGCCGGTCTGGCCGGTGCAGGCATCGATCCCCTGCTGGACGACCCGCTTGGGGGCAACACGGCGGCTGAGTCGGTAAGCTTGCAACGCTCCACCACGCCGCGCCGGGGTGCTCGCCCACGCTCCCGGCGTCCGGCCGGCTCGCTGGCGACGACGATCGTGGTCTGGATTACGGCGCTGATCTCCGCCTGCATGATCGTGCTGACTGTGGTCCTTACCATCCAGGCATTGAAGAACGACGGCCTCAGGTCGTTAAGACGTTCGAGATCCCGCGGCATCGGCGCCCCCGCGCCGCCGATGCATGCTCCGCGGCATCGAGTCAGCCTGCTGACGGTGGCGCAGCAGAACGGACCAGTGCCTCGCACGGTTTGCGGTGCTGGCGAGCATCTTGCCCCCGCGGAGCCCGGCGCTGGCGTCGCGCCGACGGTGGGGCAGGTGCCCCCATTGCAGAGAACACAGGCCTAAGGAGAGTGCCCAACATGCCGCTGCTTCAGCTTCAGGTACGGTCAACCCGGGTGTGGATGTGTCTCGCAGCCCTTGGGGTGGCAATGCGTGCCATCTCTGCCGCCCGAGGAGATGAGGGGATGTGGCTGTTTGACCAACCGCCGCTGGAGCGGCTGAAGGCCGACCATGGGTTTGAGCCGTCGCCAGACTGGTTTGCTCATCTGAGACTGGCATCGGTGAGGCTGCCCAGCGGTTCGGGCTCGTTCGTCTCCCCGCGCGGTCTGGTGATGACGAACCACCACGTCGGCGCCGAGGCCCTGCAAAAGCTCAGCACGCCCGAGCGAGATCTGTTGAAGACCGGCTTTCTTGCAGCAAGCCTTGATGAGGAATGGAAGTGTCCAGACATGGAACTGCTCGTCCTGCTGGCCATTGAAGACGTCACCGAACGCGTGCAACGCGCGGCGGCCCAGGCGTTGGATCCAGCCGCCGCTCAGCGCGCACGGCAGGCAGAGATGAACACCATCGAGCAGGAAGCACACGCGAAGACGGGCTTGCGCTGCAACGTGGTGACGCTCTTTCAAGGCGAGCGCTACCATCTCTATCAGTACCGCGAGTACACCGATGTGCGCCTGGTGTTCGCTCCGGAACAGGCGGTGGCCTTCTTCGGCGGCGATCCGGATAACTTCGAGTTTCCGCGCTACGATCTGGACGTCTGCTTTTTCCGGGCGTACGAGAACGGCCAGCCGGCTGAAATCGAACATTATCTGGCCTGGAGCCGTTCGGGCGTCCAGGAGGGAGATCTGGTGTTCGTCTCGGGCAATCCCGGCCGCACCGAACGGTTGAACACCGTGGCTCATCTCGAGTTCTTGCGCGACCGCGTCTTTCCGCTGTCGCTCAACAACATCCGCCGCCGTGAAGTAAACCTCAGCACCTACAGCAGCCGCAGCCCGGAACATGCCCGGCGGGCCGCCGATGAGCTGTTCAGCTACCAGAACGCCCGCAAGGCCAGGCTGGGCGGTCTGGCCGGTCTGCAGGATCCCGCCTTGATGGAGGCCAAGCGGGCAGACGAACAGGCCCTGTGGCAGGCGGTGCAGGGAGATGCTGTGCTGCGGCAGCGCTTCGGCAGCGCATGGGATCGCGTGGCCCAGGCCGTGCGCGTCTGGGACGAGATCTATGAAGAACACTATCTGCTCGAACGAGGCCAAGCATTCAACACGGAACTGTTCGACATTGCCCGTACGCTGCTGCGCGCCGCCGAGGAACGTGCCAAACCCAATGCCGAGCGGCTGCGCGAGTTTGCCGAGGCCGGCCTCCCCGTGCTCGAGCGGCGGCTCTTCTCTCCAGCACCGATCTACGGAGACCTGGAGACAGTCAAGCTGGCCGACTCGCTGAGCCTGCTCGTTGAGCTACTGCGGGCCGATCATCCACTGGTGCGCGAGGTGCTGGCGGGCCGCTCGCCCGCTGCGCGTGCGGCCGAGTTGGTCAGCGGCACCAGGTTGTTCGACGTCGACCTCCGCCGCAAGTTGTACGAGGGTGGCGAGCAGGCGGTCGCCTCCTGCGACGACCCCATGCTCGCGCTCGCCCGGCTGGTCGATCCGGCCGCGAGGAGCCTCCGGCAACGATACGACGCCGAGGTCGATGAACCGCTGAAGCAGGCCTATACGCACATCGCGCAGGCCCGCTATGCCGTGCGAGGAGCCAATACCTATCCCGATGCCACCTTTACGCTGCGGCTGGCTTACGGCCGAGTTCTGGGCTACCCCGACAACGGCCGGACGATTGAGCCCTTTACCGTGCTTGGCGGCATGTTCGAGCGCGCCGAGCTGCAAGGGCACAAAGATCCGTTCCGCCTGCCGGATCGCTGGCACGATCGCCGCGCGCGATTGCGGCTCGACACGCCCTACAACTTTGTGAGCACGGCCGACATCATTGGCGGCAACTCCGGCAGCCCCGTCGTTAACCGGCAGGGGGAAATCGTCGGCATCATCTTCGATGGCAATATCCACTCGCTGGTGCTCAATTTCATGTACACCGATGCCCAGGCCAGAGCCATCTCGGTCGATACGCGCGCCATCATCGAGGCACTCGAAAAGGTGTACGACGCACACCACCTGGTCCAGGAACTGCTGCGCGGGAAGTAATCGGCGGTGCGGCCGCAACAGCCGCGTGATCGACGCGCCTTGCAAGCGAACGCTGCCCATCGCCGCATGAACGCCACGCGCGGCCTGCTTGGATGAAGGTACAGGCCACGGGCATGCAGCCCAGCGTCCTTGAGCCCCGCGGCGTGCAGCCGAACGCTCCGCAGGCAAGACGTGCTACCAAGCACCCTCGCCTTTCCCTGCGCGCGCATGTCTGCCGCGAATAGCAAATGCACCCCGCTGCCGGCCAAAACGGAGTTTCACGGCGCCAGCCATGCCTGTCTTCTGAAGCCCCGGCACGCAGGATGCAAAAAGCGTGATGCGGCGCGGCGCTGGCAGGCATGCCGGCAAGCCGATGTACGCCGCATGCGCAAGCGGCCTCGCTCATGCTCGACCGGCCATCTGCTCCAGCCTTTGCAGGGCGCTGGCCAGCAGCTCGCGCTGGCCCGTGTGCGCCACCCGGCGCAGGGCCTCTTCCACAGCCGCCCAACGACGCTGCCGCACGCCCTGCTCGGGCCAACTTGCCAGTTCGACCGTCACCAGCAGCAGGTAGCCAACGACCTCCAGCAGCGTCTCGCACTTGAGGTACTGGTACTGCCCGACGGCCGGCCCGACGATGCGGCCTTGCAACCCGGCCTCTTCGAAGGCCTCTCTGTACACGGCTTGCTCCGGCGTTTCCCCTGGCTCGATGAGCCCTTTGGGAAATCCCCAGCGGCGCCGCGTGAGAGACGTGACCATGCACACTTCCAATCCCTGTGCGGTAAGCCGATAGGGTACCGCACATGCCTGCTTCAGGGACGGACGCGAGTCGTCGGATGGGAGCAACGTCATCATGAGTGCGTAAGGCGCCCTGTTGGCGTCGGCGTCATGGTAGCCGGCCTCGCACACAGAGCAAGCCGCCAGGCCGCTTGATTCCAGAGGAACACACAATACGTTGCACAGTCTGGCTTTAGGCGCCGCTGTATTCTGGAAACTTTGTCCGGTATTGGCGGGCACTTGGCCGTTCCGAAGGGCAGGGCTCGACGCAACTTCAGCGAGCCAACAGGGTTGGGCACACGGCGCTTGCCAGGGCTGACCTCTCTGCGGCGGCTTGCCAGGCACCGCCTGGTGCGATTCCGCCGCGGCGAAAGCGATTGAGCCGAGAGCAACCCATCAGACCTGCCTATCTCGCTCTTTGTGACGGTCGCCCGCCAGCCCTGCAACATGGGGCGAAGGCCCTACTGGCGCGGCCGTACGAACGTTGCGGCCCCTTGGTCCAGCTCCTTTCCCGCTGGTTCCGCTGCCATGACGACGTGCCGCCACGCGATACCGCCATGAGATATCGCCACGAGATACGGCCATGCGATGCGTACGCACACGCAGCAACTCATTTTGCCTAGAGCGTGCCGCCGGGCTGGCCGCGCTGCCACAGGCCAGTTGCCAGGCCGCCCAATTCTTGCCATAACGATGAGGTTCAGCTTCGCTCACGTGGGGCACGCATCGAGGCAGGAGGGAGGCAGGGTATGCCGCTAACCTTCATCCATACATCGGACTGGCATCTGGGCCGCACGATGAGCCGGCTCGGCCGGCATGCCACGCATGTCCGGCAGTGGCGATTCGAGGCCGTGCGTCGCATGTATGATCTGGCGCTAGCGCACCACGCGCAGTTCATCCTGGTGGCGGGAGACGTGTTCCAGCATGCCATGCCGCCGCCGGCGCTGCTGGACGAGGCACTGCATTTGCTGCGAGATGCGCCCGTGCCGTTGGTACTGATCCCCGGCAACCACGATCCTTGCGAGCCGGGCAGCATCTGGCAGCAGGAGGAGTTTGGCCGCCGGCTGCAACACCTGCCGCATGTTCACCTTGGGTTGGAGCAGCGGCCCATCGAGCTGGCGGACGGAGCGGCGCTCGTCTTTCCCTGTGCCGTAACCTCCAAGAACAGTCCCGATGACCAGACTGCCTGGATTCCGGCGGGCCGGCGTGGGGAACGCTTTCGGATTGGTCTGGCGCATGGCATTTTGCAGGGCTATGACGGCCAGGAGCACTTCGAGAACTTCATCACGGCGGAGCGTGCCGATCTGGCTGGGCTGGATTATCTGGCCCTGGGCGATCTGCATTCCTACACGCAGCCGGACCATCCGGCCGCACGCCGTCGCACCTACTACTCCGGAACCATCGAGTGCACGGCCGTGGACGAGGAACGCCCAGGCTACGTGCTGCTTGTGCAGATCCCCTCGCCGGGTGCCGAGCCTACGGTCACGCCGCTGCGCGTGGGGCGCATGCAGCCGAGAAAATTGCCACCGCTCACCGTCAGCCCCGGCGAGGGCCTCTACCGCCTGCGCGAGGCGGTCGCCGCGATCGAGAACCCCACCGAGGTGTGGCTGGCATTACAAGTACAGGGAGCCCTTTCTCTGGAGGAGATGGAAGACTTCAACGCCTGGGAGGGAGAGTTGTTGGGCCGTTTCCTCGGTGTGGATCTCGACCGCAGCGGCTTGATTTGTGAGCCCAGCCGCGAGGACTTCGAGCAGCTTGGTCTGGACGAGAGCGAAAAACGCGTGCTGGAGCTGCTGGAAGATCCTGCGCGGGCGGCGGCCGCGGCGGGCTGGAAGCAGGATGATTGGCGTGCCGGCCTGTTTGCGCGGGCAGACGTGTGCCGCGAGGCCAGGGCCATGTTCTATCGCTATCTCCGGGAGGCTGAGCGTGATCATTAGGCGTGTCGCGGTTCGCGAGTGGCGGGGCCTGGCTGAGTTCAAATGCGAGTTGCAGCCGGCCTTGAACGTCCTGCGAGGAGACAACGAGCGCGGCAAGAGTTCGCTGGTGGAGGCGATCGAAAGGGCGCTCTACTGGGACCACACGGAACGCAAGCGCAAGGAGGATCGGCTGGAGTACATCGTGCCGGTGCACCTGGCGCGGGCCAAGCCGACTGTGGAGTTGATGCTGGAGGTTGCCGATGGCCCTGGGGGCACGGTCAGCCATTGGATCATCAGCAAGGTGGTGGCGGCCGAGAAACGGGACCGCGATTGCATGCTGCGCATTCTTCGGCCTGGAGGCAAGCAGGAGGACTACAGCGGGGAAACAGCCGAGCTGAAATTGGCGGAGATGCTGGCGGCGCGGCGCGAGGCGCAGCGCATGCTCGTGGCGCGGCAAGGCGAGATGACGTGCTGGCTGGGCAGCGAGCTGCCGCCCTCGGTGTGCCGGGCCATTTCGATCAGCGCGGGTGGGGAGGTGACCGCCAGCAGCAGGCTGGATCAGGTGCGCGGCCGCGTCGAAGAGCAGTTCGGCAAGACTTTCAAGAGCAAGCTGGCAGCAGACCTGCTCGACTCGGCTCGGGCGGAGACCGAAGCGGCGCGGCTGCGCGAGGTTGGCAAGGAGCTGGAGAACGCGATTCAGGCCCAGCGCGTGTTGCTTGGCCAGATCGACGAGCTGCGGCAGACGGTCCTGCGGCTGAAGGACCTGCTGGAGCTGGGCGAGCCTGCGCGTGCCGAGATCGAGCAAACGCTCCAGGCCCGCCGCGAGCTGCGCACCCGCCAGGACGCGGCGAGCCGTCAGGTTGCAGAGGCGCAAACCAACGTGGAGCGCGCGGCTAACCTGGAGGCCAAACTCGAAAGCCACCTCAACCGCATCAAGGAGCTGCAACAAGCATCGGCCAGGCTGAAAAGCGAGTTGCAAGCTGCCGAACAAGAGCTGCAAGCTGTGCGAGCGCGGACGGCGGAGCTGGATGGCCGCCGTCAGGCCGTTCGGCAGGAACGCGACGCTGCGCAGAGCGTGCTGACCGATTACAAGCGGCAGTTGGAGGCTGTGGAGTTGTGCAGAGAGATCGAGCGGCTGCGTGTCCAGGCGGAGGATCTCCAAAAGCGCCACAGCCGTCTGGCCGAACTGGCCAATGAGGTAGCAGAGGCAGAAGCGGCGCTGGCGGAACTTGGCCCCTGGCCTAAAGGCGAGCAGATCGGCGCCTGGCGAAAGGAGTTTGCCGCTCTCTACGATTTGCAACGTGAGGCAGCCAACAAGCTGCAGCTCGATCTTAAGTTGCAGGCCCCGGCCCGCGTGCTGTGGTGGCAAGACACGCGCCCCTGCGACGCCGTCGAACTCGGCGCCCAGCAGGCCCAGGCCTTCACCGCGGTGCGGTCGTTGCAGCTCGAGATCGAGGGGGTGGGCACCATTCACGTGCGCTGCGGCGCCAAGGAGCTGGACGACCTGCTCCGAGAAATCGAGCGGCGCAGGCATGCCCTGGATGAGCAGGTGGCTCTCTTCGGACTGGCGTGCGGCGACCTCGACCCCGAGGCCGGCGGTTTTGACCGATTAGAAGAGCTGCACTTCCGCGGCCAACAGGCCCAGCAGCGCGTGAAGCAGGCCAAGCAGGTGTTTGCCGAGGCCCAGCGGCAGTTGGGCAGCGAGGCGGCCTTGCGCGACACGCTGCGCCGCACCCAGGAAGAGCTGCGGCGGGCGGAGTCTCGCTACGCGCCGCTGGCACATCATGTGCCCCATGAGCTGGATGCCGCGGCCCTGGAGCACGTGGCGGAGCGGCTGCGCCAACAGATCGAGCAGAGGGAAGAGCAGTATCGCGTCAAGGCCAAAGAGACCGACGGGCTGCAAGCACAGATCGAAAAAGCTCGAGCAGAAGAGGCGCAGGCAACCCAGCGGTTGGCCTCGTTGCGTGCCAGCCTGCAAAGCCATCGGCAAGAAGTGAGCCAGTTGACCAGCGACGGCCAAACCGATGCGCAGCGTAGCGACGAGCTACAGCAACTTCGCCGCCGCCGTGCCTTGGCCGAGGAAGCGCTCAACCGACAACAGCAGCAGCTCGCCTCGCTCGGTCCCCTCGTGACGGATGACGAAATCCATCAACTGGAGCAGAGGTTGCGGCAGCTCGAAGGGCAACGCCAGCAGTGGCGCGAAGACCTGGTGAAGGCGCAAACCCGGCTGCAAGCTTGCGCGGAAACAGACCCTCAGAGCCGGCTGGAGGAACTGGAACTTGCGCGTGAGAGCCTGTCGGTCAAGCTGGCAGCCGAGGAGCGGCGTCTGGCCGCACTGGTCGTCTTGCAAGCGCTGCTGCAGGCCGAACGCAGGCAGTTGTCCAACCTGGTCTCCGAGCCGCTCAACCGCAAGGTGCGGCCATGGCTCTCAGCCATTCGTAACCGGACGACCTCCGTCGTTTACGACCCGAACACCAGCCGCATCACACACCTCCGGACGGAGCACAACGGCCAGCAATACGAGCTTCCCTTCGAAGAGCACTCCGACGGCCTCAAAGACCAGGTCGCCCTCGTTCTGCGCCTGGTTCTTGCCCAGGACCTGGCACGCCAGCTCGGTAGCCCGCAGTTCGTGATCCTGGACGACCCCCTCGTCCATGCCAGCGTGGGCCGGCGCAAACAGCTCTTCCGCATCTTGCAACAGGCCGCGCAACACCTGCAAATCCTGTTTGTTACCTGCCACGATGACCAGCTTGCCCTGCTGCCTCCAACGGCCCACGTGATTGAGGTGTAACGCATCGATCTGCCCGCACCAGCAGCAGCGGTCGGTTAGTGGTCGGCCGCCGCATGGTGGCCCGCTGGGTGAGTGGCTGCTGGGCTGCTTGCCGATTGGTGGCTAGGCGTTGTTGCGGCGCCGGGGCATGGCCAAACAGGGCTTGACTTCGCGGCACAGGGTTTGCGAGCATCGCCGCCCCTGCCCCAACGGCATGCACCTATCCGTCGAACCGGATCCAGCAGGAGGTTTGGCCAGCCTTGCGCGTAGCGCTCGTTCACGATTGGCTTGTCGGCATGCGCGGCGGTGAGAAGTGCCTGGAGGCGTTCTGCCGCCGTTACCCCCATGCGTTGCTCTACACGCTGTTTCACCAGCGCGGGGCGCTCTCGGCAGATATCGAGCGCATGCAGATACGCACCAGCTTTTTGCAGCGGCTGCCCCGCATCACCGCGTACTACCGCTGGCTCCTGCCTCTCTTGCCCCGAGCCATCGAGTCCTTGCGGCTGGAAGGCGAGCTGGACATGGTGCTCAGCTTCAGCCATGCGGTCGCCAAGGGCGTGCGGCCCCCCCCGGGCGTCCCCCACCTCTGCTATTGCTTTACCCCCATGCGCTACGCCTGGCACATGCGCCAGCAATACCTGCGTGCCGACAGGCCGGCCGCTGCACTTCAGCACCGCCTCCAATCCGCCCTGCTCGACAGACTCTGCGCCTGGGACCGCGAAAGCGCCGCTCGCGTAACACAGTTCGTTGCCATCAGCCATACCGTGGCAAAACGTATCGCCGATTGTTATGGCCGCACGGCTCAGGTGGTGTACCCGCCCGTCGATACGCAGTTCTACACGCCCGCACGTGAGACGCGCGAGGATTACTACCTGTGCGTCTCGGCACTGGTGCCATACAAGCGATTGGACCTGGCGATCGAGGCCTGCCGGCTGCTGGGCCGCAGGCTTGTGCTCATTGGCCGAGGGCCTGAATGGAAGCGGCTGCGGCGCATGGCGTGCGGTGCGGCGGTTTTCCTCGGATGGCAGTCGGACGAGGTGATTCGAGATCATTATCGACGCTGCCGCGCGCTGCTTTTTCCCGGCCTGGAAGATTTTGGCATTGTCCCTCTGGAGGCCCAGGCCTGCGGTACGCCGGTGATCGCCTTTGGCGAGGGGGGGGCGAGCGAGACCGTGCTGCCGGCAGACGAGGCACAGCTCGGCACCGGCCGCTTCTTCCACGCACAGACTGCTGAGGCCCTGGCAGAGGCCATCGTTTGGTTCGAGAACCATCGACGCCGGTTCGACTCGCGGCTGGCACGCGCGCAGGCGGAGAAGTTCGGTACCTCCCGCTTTGTTCACGAGTTGGAGGCGTGCCTGCTCGCCTGTGCCGCTCGGCAGACGGCGCGGGCCGCCTAGCACGACCAATGCAGCTACGGCGTGGGGTGAGGGGTCGGCCGATCAGGCCGCTGGTCTTCGCCCGTTCAGCCATACCTTACAGGCCAAGCCACTGACGCCCCCTGGCTAACCGCTCCCAGATGTCGTCTCCTGGCGGAAGTTCAAGGTTGATGGGCCCCTGATAGCCGGCCTGTTCCAGCACGGCAAGCTGGTCGGCCCAATCCACATCGCCGGCTTGCAGCGTGGCAGCCAGTGTGCCGCGCACGGTTTGCTTGGCATGCACCAATCCCATTTCAGCGGGGTTCAGCTCACGCACCGCCTGCTGAGCGGTGGAGAGGCTTGAAAACAGGTGCAGATTCGCCGGATCGTAGCACACCAGCGGAGCGATTAGCGGATCCCCCACCCGTTCACGCGCCCGGCGGAGGATAGCCAGCCAGCGCTTCCAGTCCTGCCGGGCGTGTTCCACGGCCAGCCGAACGCCGTACGCAGCGGCCTGTCTGGCCATGTCGGCCAGGCGGGACGCAACCTCGTCGTTGCTCGCCTCCTGCGGCACGTCCTCCGCAGAGAGGTCCACGATCCGCACGCAGCCGCCCTCGCCTACGCAGCTCGCCGCCGCCGCATACTGCTCGAAACGACGCTCATCTGCCGGTGGCGTCTGCCGACTATACGCCAGTTCCATCGCCACGTACCACCGCACGCCGGCGTATCGCTTCGCAAGGCGAAGAACTGCCGTCGGCTCGATCGAACCGTTGGATGCCGTCGCCTCCCCCAGGCTTCCTTGCCGCAGCTCGATGGCTCGATAGCCCAGCTCCACCGCGCGAGCCGCTAACTCAACGATGCTAGCACCGCCCGCAAGCTGTGCCGCCCACGAATTCGAAACAATTCCAAGTCCGGTAATCATTCTGGGAGTGACCTACACGCCCCTTCGCGGTTATATATGCTGCGAACTGTTCTCGGCTACGCTGCGAAGCACGCCCGCGGGAGGTCTCAGCTCATGAAACGCTTGATGCTTGTGTTGTTGTTCGTCTCGGCCTGCCGCACGGCGTGGGGCGAAGTCGTGCGCCCCGATGCCGAGCCGGCCCACACGGGCCCATCTGCTCCGCTTGGTCCTGCCGACCTGCCCAGCCACCCAACACCGGCCATGAAGCAGTTGCAAGACCTGGTGCGCGCCATCGTGGCGGATGAGCTGCGCCAGCTCGGCCGGGTGGCGTTTCGCGCCCGAGACGCACGCTCAGGCGGCCGTGAGCCCAGCTCTGCTGCTAACGCCCCGGCGCCGCCAGATGGCGCTGCGACCTTCTACCGCTCCAGCAGCCCAAGGCGTAACAGCGGCCTCGCCACCGATCCCCCGGCGGCCCGTGGCTGGCTGCGGATGTGGTACCTCGACGCCGATCCGCCCGACGACGACCTGTGGGTCGAAGCACACCGCCGTGCTAAGGGCCGCGGACGAGCCTTTGGCCGCGATATCGACCGTCCTTCCCCCAGTGACGACACACGGCAACAGGACGACGCAGATCGTGCCCGCCCGCACCCCCATCCCCGGCGGCCTCACCCGCTCGAGGACGAGTCGGACGGCGCGCACGGGACTGGCCCCCACTCTCACGCCCCACATCGTGATGGCCCCCCCGACAACGCACCAAGCCACGATGGGCCCCAACACCATGAACCGCGCCACCACGGCGCGCATCACGATGCCCACCAGCACCGTGGCCCCCAGCACCATGGCGCTCATCACGATGGTCCCCCCCACTATGACGCTGAGC
>JAIMBC010000387.1 GCA_023511675.1 Pirellulales bacterium | reverse complement strand
CGCACATGCTGCCCACAACCAGCCTGGCAAGCACCGTGGCTGCTACGGATGCCACCACGCTCCAGCGCACTTGCTCGCGGGACAATCCCAGATCCTCCCGCACCAGTGTCATCAGCGGCGCAATCGCAAACCAGGCGAAGAAGCAGACAAAAAACGCCGCCCACGCAAGGTGAAAGGCCCTCATGGCCGGAATATCCCAGCGCAAAAGCTGCAAGCGTTCGGCCTTGCTGGTTTGCATCGACGGCTTCTCGGCTGGCTGTCGGGAGCTTCCTCGTCCTGCCGTGCTGCACAAGCAAGCCGCGTGCCGGTTTGCCACGCCGCGTCCCGGCGCTTCCCCTCCCGCTGGCAAACCCCATCACCCACACATCTATTGCGCACCGCCTCACGCACATCTTGCCCCAGATCGGCGGCTGTCCGCTCGAATGCATGCGGCTCGCCTTTCGCACCCCTACGTTGCCTGCTTCTTGTGCATCGCTGCACGGTTGCATAGCAGGCGCTGATCGCCATGCCGCACCCCTACGCACGCCATCTCTCGATATGGGCTGGGTTTGTGTCGATAGATGCTACCGTCTCATGTTGACGGCACGCCACTTGCAACAAGAACTGCTACAGCCTACACACCGGCATCGCAGGCGGAGAGCCGGCAAACCATCACCGCAGATCACCGCGGTGAGACACTCGCATAACCGCAAGGCCCGATGCCGGCAGAGACACAACCTGCGCCCGCCGACGTCAGCACACTGCTATCGCATCTGCTTGCCCGGCACGAGCAGACGGCCGTTGTGCAGTTTGCCCAGTGGCATGGCGGCCTTCATGCTGCCCACGCGCCGCGTGCATCGGCGGAGAACGAGCTAGCTGCACGCTATCGGGCTTTGCTGCCGCTAACGCTGCCTGCGGCGGGAGAACAGTACGGCTTCGAGGTCGATCTAGACGCCTGCTCGGGCTGCAAGGCCTGCGTGGCGGCATGCCATCAGCTCAACGGCCTGGACGAGGGCGAGTCGTGGCGCACGGTGGGTCTGCTGCACGGCGGCACCGAACGCTCGTCGGTGGTGCAGCATGTCACCGCTGCTTGCCACCACTGCCTGGAGCCTGCATGTCTGACGGGCTGCCCCGTGGAGGCCTACGAAAAGGATCCCATCACGGGGATTGTGCGTCATCTGGACGATCAGTGCATCGGCTGCCAGTACTGCGTCTTGATGTGTCCGTACGACGTGCCGCGGTATCACGCCGATTTGGGGATCGTCCGCAAGTGCGACATGTGCCGCCAGCGGCTGGCGGCGGAAGAGCCGCCTGCGTGCGTACAGGCCTGTCCCAATCGAGCCATCCGCATCACCCTCGTGCAGCAGGCCGCGGTCGCCGAGACCGCGGAGGCGAACTTGTTTTTGCCGGCAGCGCCGGAGCCGAGGCGGACGCTCCCCACGACGATCTACAAGACACGGCGCGCCCTGCCGGCCAACATGTTGCCCGCAGATTACTACCACGCCTCACCCCAGCATGCTCATTGGCCTCTGGTGTGGATGTTGATCCTCACACAGATGTCTGTGGGAGCATTTGTGATCGGGCAGCTTGTCGGCGTGTGGTCCCCCGGCGCTGTGACGCAGACTGGCAGCCGCCTCCAGCAAGGCATGGCCTTGGGACTGGGCCTGCTGGGACTGGCGGCGTCGGTACTGCATCTGGGCAGGCCGCACCTGGCTTACCGGGCGATTCTGGGCTGGCGTCGCTCCTGGCTGAGCCGCGAGGTGCTGGCCTACGCGGCGTTTGCGCTGCTGGCGGGGTTGGGGACATGCGTGGGCTGGGCGGCCTCCTCCTGGGCGGGGCAGGGGTGGAGCCGGTGGCTGAACGCGGCGGCCTGCGCATCGGGAGTGGCGGGCGTGTGTTGTTCGGCGATGATCTATGCCAGCACGGGCCGGCCGTACTGGCGGCTCGTGTTCACAGGGCCGCGATTCCTGTTGAGCTGCGTGGTGCTGGGCGCACCGCTGGTGCTCGCCATCAGGCTGGCCGCTGCCTGGACAGCAGGGTTGACGCCGCAGCACACGCTGGATCGTGTGGGCAACGGCCTCTGCCTTCTGCTGGCGGCTGCGGGCGCGGCCAAATTGGCGGGCGAGTCTCTGATCTTTGCCGCACTGAGGTCGCGCACCTTCCATCCCATGCGGCGTACGGCCCTGCTGCTGGTGGGCGAGTTGGGGCCATTAACGCTGCAGCGTTTCGTACTGGGCGTGGCTGGTGCCGTGAGTATACCGCTGCTGTTGGTGCTGGGCTCTCAATCCGAGCATCCGCCGAGTGGGCTAGCCGCCACGTTGGCGGTCTTGCTGGCGCTTGCCGCCTGCGCTGCCGGAGAGGCGGTGGAGCGGCTGTTGTTCTTTCGCGCCGTGGTGGCACCCCGTATGCCGGGAGCCCCGGCCGTATGAGACACGCCCTGTTGTGAGACATGCCATGTCACGCGTGCGACACACGCTGGGGGATATGTGGCGGGGCCTGTGGCGCCAGACTGACGGCCCTCTCACTCAGCGCCTCGAGCTGGCGCGGTCACATGGGGGCCTGGGACTGCTGCCCGCAGGCCGCCAGCCCACACACACGGCCAGCCTGGTCTGCGGCTTCTGTTCCACGGGCTGCGGCCTGCTGGCACACCTGCGCGACGGTGCCGCCGTGGGGATATCCCCCGACCCGTCCCACGTGGTCAACCGTGGTACAGCCTGTCCCAAGGGATGGGAGGCACTGGCGGTATTGCGCGCGGCGGACCGGGCCGTGGTCCCCTTGTTGCGCCAGCAGGGAGGGCGGCGCCGGCCGATCTCCTGGCGGGAGGCGCTAAAGGTATTCTGCGTTCGGATCAAGGACTTGCAGGCCAGATATGGGCCGCACAGCGTGGCATTCCTGAGCACGGGACAGATCGCCACGGAAGAGATGGCGCTCTTGGGCAGCCTGGCCAAGTTCGGCATGGGCTTGTTGCACGGAGACGGCAACACACGGCAGTGCATGGCCACTGCCGTGACGGCCTACAAACAGTCGTTCGGCTTCGACGCGCCCCCGTATACCTATGCCGACCTGGAGGACTCGGACGTCATCTTTCTCATCGGCTCGAATCTATGCATCGCCCATCCCATCCTGTGGCAGCGGATCCTGCAGAACCCGCACCAGCCGCGGATCATTGTGGTGGATCCGCGCAAGACCGAGACGGCCATGGCTGCCACCGTGCACCTGCCATTGCGGCCAAAGTCCGATCTGGGGTTGTTCTACGGCATCGCCCGGCTGCTGATCCAGCGCGGTTGGATCGACCGCGGGTATATCCGCCGCCATACGAGCGGTTTCGAGGAGTTCGCCGCGCACGTGGAACCCTTTACCATCGAGCGTGTGGCCGGGGCAACGGGCTTGCCGCCGCCGCTGATCGAGCAGGCGGCGCGCGCCATCCATCTGGGAGAACGCGTCTCGTTCTGGTGGACCATGGGGGTGAACCAGAGCTTCGAGGGCGTCCGTACCGCCCAGGCGATCATCAACCTGGCCCTGATGA
>JAIMBC010000386.1 GCA_023511675.1 Pirellulales bacterium | reverse complement strand
GCACCTCGAGCGCTGCCTCGAGCGCCGTTGCCTGCCGGGGAAGCAGCACCTGCCAGGCAGACTCCTGCGCGGCCAGACGCTCTTCCCAGGCCGCCTGGCCGGCCGACAGATCGAGCGAAGGCGCGGCCAGCTCCCGCCTCAGGTTCTCTGCCTCGGCCAGCAGGCCAGCCAGGGCACGCTGCTGCTCTCGCGTGGGGGTGGCCAGCCGGGGAGATTCGTCGGGCCGGTCGGCGTCTTCGGTCTGGTTGAAGAAGGCGTAGAGCTGGTAATACTCGCGCTGCGTGAGGGGGTCGTACTTGTGGCTGTGGCACTTGGCGCAGCCGGCCGTCAGGCCCATCCAGACCTGCATGGTGGTTTCCACGCGGTCCTTCACGGCGGCCACGCGAAACTCCTCGTCGTCGGTGCCGCCCTCGTCGTTGGCCATCGTGTTGCGGTGGAAGGCCGTGGCCAGCACCTGCTCCATGGTCGCATCGGGCAGCAAATCGCCTGCAAGCTGCTCGATGGTGAACCGATCGTACGGCATGTTCTGGTTGAAGGAGTCGATCACCCAGTCGCGGTAACGCCAGATCGTCCGCAGCGGATCCGAGCCGTAGCCCTTGGAGTCCGCATAGCGCGCCAGATCGAGCCACATGCGGGCCCAGCGCTCGCCATAGGCCGGGTCGGCAAGCAACCGGTCCACCAGGCGCTCGTAGGCCAGGGGCGACGGGTCGTTCACAAACTCCTCCACCTGAGCCGGCGTGGGCGGCAGGCCCGTCAGATCGAGCGAGACCCGACGAATAAGCTGCCAACGATCGGCCTCGCGCGAGGGCTGCAACCCTGCCTCTTCCAGCTTGGCCAGCACGAAGTAATCGACGGGCGTGCGGCACCACTCGGCTTGGCGCACCGCGGGCAAGGTGGCCTGCACGGGCGGCCGCCATGCCCAGTGATCGGGCGGAGCGGCAGCCTCATCTGCGTCCGCTGGCCAGGGGGCGCCGGCGGCAACCCAGCGCGTGAGCAGGTCGATTTCCTCGGGCGAGAGGGGCGCACCCTCCTCCTCGGGAGGCATGCGCGTACCTGGCTCATCTCCCCGCACAAGCCTGATCAGCCGGCTTTCCTCCGGCTTGCCGGGCACGATGGCGCGCTCGCCAGAGTCTCCCCCCGCCAGGGCCGACTCGCGCTGGTTGAGCCGCAGGCCGCTCTCTTGCTTGCTCGGGCCATGGCAATGGTAGCAGCGGCTGGCCAGAACGGGCTTGATCTGCTGGGCATAATCGATCTCCGCCCCTGCTGGCGGCGCTCCCCACGCCGTGGCGGCCCACAGGCCGCACCAGGCACACATGATCGCTCGCGCGGCGAGAAGGAAGCGGCTCGCTGCGGCTGATCTCAAGCCCGTTTGCATGGCAGGCCACCTCGGGTCCGGATACCAGGCGTGGCAGGATGTGGAGGGCAAGGCTCAGGTGGGACCCGGCACCACGGCCGGGCGCATGCCGCCGCTGTACCCGCACGCGCAGTACAGCAGCCATACGCTATGATAACCAACACAGCAGCGCTGGAAAATGGTCATGCCGGCCGGCGGTACGCCTCGTACGCCTCGGCTGCACATCACCATGCCCGCCCGCCGGCGGAGGGCCAAGAAGGCCAATCAGGCAAATCTGCCGTGCATAGTGTAAGCCCCGTGGGGACAAATCCAGGCACGGGGGGGTCCCGTTGCTTCAGCTTACGCGCTCCCCGCGGCCTGCATGGCCCAGCCATACCCACCACATCACCAGCAGCGGAATGCGAAAGCGATGATAGCCCAGCGGCCCGCCGGAAAGCACCCAGAAATAGACGAACACCAGCACGAGCAGCCACCAATGGGGACCGCGCGGCATGCGAAACAGCCCCAGCACGCCCCAGCCGATGAGGATGATGACCCACCCCCACAGCAGGCCGTGCAGCAATGTCGCCCAGGGCTTGGCTCTGATGGCCCATGCCAGGCGGCGCAGGCCGCCGACCTCGACTGGCCGCGGCGGAGGCTCGTAGCGAACGTAATCGAGCCAGGCCTGCGTGCCGGGATCGCTGATCACCGCTGCCATGCCCGCCGCGTGAATGCCTGCATACACCCAGGGCGATTCTCGCAAGATGCGCAACGCCTCGCGGCGCATCCAGAAGAACCTCTCCGCCTGGCTGTGCCCACGGGCCGCCGCGCGCAGATGTGCCAGCCGCTCTCGCTCCAACAGTTGTGCCTGCGCCGCAGCAAGCGGCAGCTTCGCTCTCCGCGCCACCACCGGGGCCGCGTGCCAGTAGTACAGGTTGACATCGGTGATGGCGGAAAAACCGCCGTATCCCGCCACGGCCCAGTTCCGCATCTGCCAGCAGACGGCAGGGCCGATCGACAGTAGCAAGAACAGCCCGGCGTTCAGCCAGCGCAACGATCCGCCTCCGCCCGCACGTTGAGCCTCCACGGTTGCCTTTCTGGCACCCCGGCCGGGAAGGCACACCAGCCAGGCCGCCGCCAGAGGCGGCAGAAAATAGCTGATTGGCCGCACAAACGTGGCCCCAGCCAGCGCCAGCGCCGCGGCAACCAGCGGCTTTCGTCGATGCGTCGCCGCATGCCGGGCCAGGCCCCACAGAACAAGTGCCAGGGCCGTGGTAAAGCATGTCTCGCTCAACAGCTTGCCACAGTACAGCACGGCCGACGGATCCCATGCCGCGAACCAACCGGCCGCCACACTGGCCGTGCTCCCACGGTCGCCAAGCTGCTCCCCCCCCGTCTGAACATCCTCCCCGGGCCCTGCGCAGCCCGCCTCTTGCGCCAGCCGCATCACCAGGTACACCGTCAGCGTGCCGCTGAGCGCCTGCACCACAATGGCCCACAGGTCCGCGCCTCCCAACGCCACCCCCGGAAGCAACAGCACGGGATAGCCGGGGGTACGCACGATCTCCGGCATGCCCTGGCGGGCAAACGCATGTTGCCTCCACAGCGATGCCGCCGCCTCGAGATAGCCCGCACTGTCTGGTTCCCGTACCAGCGGCGGCCCCCCCGCCAGCCACCAGGCTGCCAGCGGTACGCCCAGCCGCAGTACGAGTGCTACGGCCAGGATGCACCACATTGTTCTCGAGCGCTTCATGGGCAAGCGGCGTGGGGCGCGCGGCAGGTGCCCTGGCGCTTCGCGGCGGCTGTCGGCTCAAGCACCGGGCGCACCTTGCGGACAAAGGATGCTCCATTGTCGCCGCCCTGAGATTCACGTGCCACCTGTCCTCGCATGCCGCTTGCCAGCGGGAAGGGCCCGAGGCGCGGTGCGCGGACCAGACGCACGCGTCCTTGGTTGTGTGCGCCGTGACCGGATGTTCGCCATCACCGGATTCCTCTGCCTTGGCGGCAGCGCGCGGGACCGCATGCATGCGCTTACTGCAAGCGGGCGGTGGCAGAGAGGGGATCTCCTTCCCAACTCAGGCATGTTGTTACAATCCCGTGGATGGCCTGGCCAAGATCCGCGGCGAGGAACGGGCTGGATGAACAGACCTGCTGCATGCGCGTCGGTGTACGTGCC
>JAIMBC010000385.1 GCA_023511675.1 Pirellulales bacterium | reverse complement strand
GCGCGCACGATCCGTCGCGCGTAAGTCGACGCATCGCAGGCAGTTGCATCGAAAAAGGGGGAAAAAGTTCGGTCTAGGGACACCATCCTTGGGCCCTCTGTGTGGGAGAAAGGTGGGTCGCCTCCGCCTGGAAATTGCAGCCTGAGCACGCCTTGGAGGATGCGAGCAAAGTGCCATCCCGCCTTGGCGCGGGCCAAACACTGGTATCAGCAGAATTCCACCGGCATGGGTCTGCATCTCGGGGGGGCAGGTCGAGCGGCCGCTACGACATGACAGGCGCAATTGGGGGAACGAGCGGGTTGCGGGCGGCCCGCGTGCTGGCATCGGGAACCGAGCACGTTATAATCTGAGCCCTGAGCAGCCCGCGCCGCTAGGAAAGCAGGGCTGCCACGCGGTGCTCATAAGGGCTTGAGTGTTGCATCGTTGCGGGCTTTGCTCAGGGCGCGCAGTTTCCCTCCGTGTTCGTCAACCATGTCTTTCGACCCTTATGCAGAATGGCTGGGCATCCGTTCAGCGAACCGCCCCCCCACCCATTACGAACTGCTGGGGCTTGAACCGTTCGAAGCAGACGTGCAACGTATCGCCGAGCAGGCACAGAGGTGCTATGCCGCAGTACATCGATATCAGGCGGGCCGGTACGGCGAACTGGCGGCGCAACTCCTGACGCAGATCGCCGCGGCCAGGGAAGCGCTTTGCGATCCAGCTCGGAAAGCGCAGTACGATGCGCTGCTCCGCAGTACGGGGAAAGATGTCACAGACGAGGTGCAGGCCGCGGTCGAGCGCGTTCGGTACGCCCCGCACCTCTCTATCCTGCAAGCCACGGCGGCACACGGAGCTGATGTTGCCGCCCAGCAGCCCACGGCTGTGCCGCATGGGCCGCCTCAAGTCATTCCGCCGCCCCTGCCAGTGGCTACGACCGCCGCGAGCAGCGCACAGCAGCCCACAACCGCTATTCAACCGCGCTCTGCCACCGCATACTCAGTACCTGAGCCGCCTCCTTCTCCGCTCGTCAAAGAGGGGGCCGTGCAGGCCGCTGGACAGGGCACGCGTGTCCAGCCCGCCTCGGCGGGTCTGCTGCTGGACGAGCAGATGAGGATTCGGAGCTGGGTCTGGTTTTCTGCCGGCGCGGTCATGATGTTCTGGATCCTCTTGTTTGGCAAGTTCATGGCAGGAGCGCAGGGGTGGGGTTGGTTTGCGGCGGGAGCGGCTTCCATGTACTTGGTCGGGCGTCTGTTGTCCTGGCGTCCGAAATTCCACCCTCAACCGGCGTCCACGTCCTCTTTGCAGGACGCGCCGAGCGGTCCCGCGGCCAGCCCGGCAGCTAGTCTGCCTTCGCCAGCGGCGCACCCCTATCCGACCGATGAAGAAGTTGATACCCCCTTTGGCGAAGCGATGGTCGAATCTGTTTCTGCCGAACACGTGGCGCGGCGCCAGGCTGTGGGCCAGGCGAGCATGCCGAGCCCACAGGTGCTGGAAGGTTTCACCAACAGCCTCGGCATGCAGTTCGTGCTGATTCCCGGTGGGGAATTCATGATGGGTTCTCCGGAGCAAGATTCGGAAGCCTGTGACGACGAGAAGCCCCAGCAGCTCGTGCATGTTGCCCGGCCTTTTTTCTTGGCAAGGCACCAGGTGACGCAGTGGCAGTACGAGGCCGTGATGGGAGAAAACCCGAGTCGATTCAAGGGAGACGGTATACAGCCCGTGGAAAACGTTTCCTGGTATGATGCCATCGAATTCTGCCGCCGCTTGAGTGAACTAGAGGGCATCACGTACCGGCTGCCCACAGAGGCCGAGTGGGAGTACGCCTGCCGGGCTGGCAGCAGTGCGCGCTGGTTTTGGGGAGATGACCCATCGCTCCTGGACGCGTACGCCTGGTACTCGGCCAATGCCGGGTTCACCACCCATCCCGTTGGCGGCAAGCTGCCCAATGCCTGGGGGCTTTATGACGTGCTGGGCAATGTTTGGGAGTGGTGTGACGATCCATGGCCTGATGGAGAGGAGCAGGTGCGGATGGTGCGTGGTGGCTGCTGGAATTCCTCAGCACTGGCCGTTCGCTGTGCTTTTCGCGGGAAGCACCTGG
Organism: Pirellulales bacterium; assembly: GCA_023511675.1. GTDB lineage: Bacteria > Planctomycetota > Planctomycetia > Pirellulales > JAIMBC01 > JAIMBC01. Next base: position 1,432 of record JAIMBC010000385.1, on the reverse strand, counting down.
CGATGTTTCGGGGCGAGGTGTATGGATTTCGCGTGGCGTGTGACGCCTAGCCATTTGCATTTGGCGGCCCTTGCCTTTGCGCGCACCGAGGGCTGAACACGGGCACCTCCGCCACGGAGGTGGGGCGCCGGCCCGGTCTTCCTTGCGGCTGCGGGCACGTTGGGTTGAGCACCGCCACGCCGCTCAGGTTCGCAGCGCGCTACCCACCCAGACCTTATGGCGGCGCAGCGCAAACAGAATCGGGAGGAGGGAGTGAGGAGGCTGGAGCGAGTTGAAAAGGGTCGCAAGCGACGGCCCTGGCGGGGGTTCGACTGAGAAGGCTGCGCCATTGCCGACTTCACGGCTGAAGCGGGCTGGTGCTCTCAACCGGAAACCGCACAGCGAGGGCTAGTCGTGTGACGGACCGCGCGGCTTTGGCCACCATTCGTAAACAGGGGGGGAATGGATGCTGGCCGTCTGGACGTGGGCCACACGCGGCCGCCCCTTGTAAAGAGGCGCGGGAAGGAGCGGTCCCGCATCGTTATGGCAGGGGAGGCAAGCACGCCTGGCGTAAGGCTCGCGCAAGGTGATCCCAGTAGGGGGCTTCAGCGACCAGCCGACGGGGCTAGAGCCCTGGATGCCAATAACAGGATTAAACAGGACTAAACAGCACTGACGTACGGTTGACTCAATCTTGCAGTAGCACCTGGGCATACCATGCGATCGACTGCGGCTGGGCAGCAAGGCTGCTGAAGGCTGAGTACCCTCCACTTGTAATTTGTGGCTGTCTGGCATGTAGAAGCAGACGGATGGTCTGCCAGGGTAAAGTTGCCAGGCCGGATGATTGCAGCTTGCGTGGCAAGTGCCTACAATGCCGTATCGCAGCGAGCGGCAGATCGTTCGCCCTGGATTGCGCGGGTATCGCCTCTGCGGGGGCGGCGTTGTCTTAGGTAAGAAGGGCGTGGCGAGAGCACATGATCAGGCAGCGGCATCTGAGTCAGGGGTTGTTGATCGCTGGGGTGTTGGCGCTGAATGTTTGCTTGGTTGGTCGCCCTCTATGGGGCGACGGCTTTCACAACGCTGCCTTGCTGACCAATTCGCTCGATCAATGGGTCAGCCAACTGAGCCAGACGGTTCCTGAGGTGGGCCAGGCCTTGAGCGGCGGTGAGTTGCGGGCTGGTGAGAGCCTGAAAGAGCTGAAGAAGAAGGCGGCCCAAGGCAAGGCTGCCACGGGGGCACAAGGGGGCAAGGGCAAGCTGCAAACGCACCTCACGGCCCAGCAACAAACCATGCTTGCAAGACTGGCGGCCAACGACTGCCTCGAAATCCTGGCCTACATGGACCCCAAGAACATCCTGCCCTATGAGTTCCCCGATTTCCCCCTAGAGCGTTGCGGCGAATTTCGCAGCACGGCCAAACGCCTTATCCGTTTGATGGGTGCTCAGGGCACATC
>JAIMBC010000384.1 GCA_023511675.1 Pirellulales bacterium | reverse complement strand
GCGTTTGGACCGTAGTCTGCGCAACGCGGCCCTGAGCTGGGCGTGGCAGCATCCGCAACGCGTGGCGGAGCTGGCGGCTGCCAAATGCTGGCGGATGTGGCGTCCACTGCCGGATGTGCCCACGGCGGGGGCGCGGTGGGGCTTTGCCGGCGGCTATCTGCTGTTGTTGCTGTTGGCGGTGCTGGGTAGTTGGTGCGGCAGGCGGCAGGCATGGGTGGTTCGTGCGTGTTGGCTGCCGGCAGCCTACCTTACCCTGTTACATCTGGTATTCGTCAGCTCCGTGCGTTACCGCGAGCCGGCCATGCTGGTGCTCGCCGTGCTGGCCGGTTTTGTCTGGCAATGGCGAAGGGGGGGGGCAACGGCATGCGCTGGTTAGCACCCCTTTGGCATTGGGTACTGTTGCCGCTCTTGGTGTGCATGGTGCTGGCCGTACCTGCGATCTATTACTATGCCGATGACGAACTTTGCCGCCTGCTGGAAGCAAAACTGGCCAGTAGCTATCCCCACCTGCATATTTCCGTGCGATCGGCCCTGCTGGTGCCCGGAGAGGGGATCCAGATCCGCGGCATCGCGCTTTCCGACCGCCGCCTGCCGAGGCCCTTCCGCCAGCTTGCCTACATCGACGAGTGCTGGCTGGCGTGCGGCCCGCGGTGGGAGCAATTGCTGCACGGCAAGCTTGAAATCCAGCGCGTGCGGCTGCTCCGGCCGCGTCTACGCCTGACCCGCCTCGCTGACGGGAGTTGGAGCGCTGCTGGCCTCTGGCCCCTCCCCCGGCTGAGCGACCGCCCCCCCCCTCTGACCATCGAGGGCGGCACACTCGAACTGTACGATGTACGCTCCCCCGCCGCCGCTCGCTACGTGCTGCGCAACATTTGCCTGTCGGTCGCCAGGCAGCCAGCGACGCCTTCCCCGCGGCGCTCTCCAAGCTGGTCCGCCCAGATTGCCGGCACGCTGCTGGCACCCCACGCCCGATCCCTTTCCTTCGACGCCACCCTCTTGCCAGACGGCCAAGGCGAGGCGGAAATCCGCTACGAGGGCCTGGAACTCTCCACAGAGCTGGCCTCGCTGCTGCCCGAGCTGGCCGCCAGCCTCCCCCCCGATCTGCCCGTGGCGCGTGCAGAACTCGAGGGCCGCGCCCAACTCCGCTGGCACGCCCGCCAGCCCGCCGTGCAGTTGGCGGCCTCGGGCACGCTCCAGCGCGGTACCCTCTCCCTTTCTCAGATGCCTTGGCCCCTCACCGATGTACGAGCCAGCTTCCGTTACGATGACGGGGAGCTGCACCTGCAAGGCGTCACGGGGCGGTTCGGGCAGGCCAGCCTGCACCTGGACCATGCCCGAGTTGGCTTCTCCCCACACCTGCGCTATGAAGTTCAGGGCCAGTGCCGCCGCTTGCGGATCGATCCCCGCCTGGTGGAGGCGCTGCCCTCGGGGCTGCGCCGCCAGTGCCACCGCTACCGGCCCACGGGAGACATCGACATCCGCCACTTCCTGCTCGGCTGGGACGGCCAGGGTTGGAAGTATGCAGCACGTGTGCAGTGTCTCAGCGTCGGACTCACCTACCACCGCTTCCCCTACGCGCTGGATGATGTGCAAGGGACGCTGGAGCTGGAAGACAACGTTCTGCAGGCCGATCTGAAGGCCCCGCTGGATGGGGACGAGGTGCGGATCCAGTCCAAGGTTCACGTGCCCCGCGTGCAGCCTGGAGACTGGGTAGAGATCCGCACGGGCCGTGTGACGCTGAGCGAAAAACTGCTGGCGGCGCTGGACGACAAGTGCGAGTCCTTTGCCCGCTCCCTGCAACCACAAGGCCGCATCACGGCCATGGCCCGCTTCGAGTGGGGAGAGCAGGCGCCGCGCGGCTCCAGCGAATTGGGGGTAGCTTCTCAGCAGCCAGAGAGCGCGGCGTGGAGCCGCTCCCATCAGCTCGAACAGCCGCCTGCCAGCCGTCTCACGGCTACCGAGAAGCCTCCCGGGCAGGCTCCCCGCCCTGCACATGGTGTGTCGAGCGCGGCCGGCGGCCCAGTGAGAAGCATCTTCCCACTGCCGCCCATGCAGCGCACGATTGCCATCAAGTTCCAGCGGTGCAACTTCAAGTACGCGCGCTTTCCCTATGGCGTCGAAGACGTGTGGGGCACGGTTACCTTGCGCGGCGGCACGTGGCACGTAGATCGCTTGGAAGGCCGCCACGGCAGCGGTCGGATCGTCTGCACAGGGCAGGTAGAACTGGGGCGGAAGGGTGCCGCGTGGCGGCTGTGGATTACCGGACAGGGCCTGGCACTTAACGAAGAGCTGCGGGCAGCTCTCAACCCGGCGAACCAGCGGCTCTGGGATGCGGTATCGCCGCGAGGGGCCTGCGACGTGGAAGCCCTGCTGCTCACCTTGCCGGGCGAGAGACAGCCCAGGCTGCGCATCCGAGCCAGGCCGGTGAACGATGAGGCGGTGGTCACGGCCCTCGAGCCGCGGCCGTTTCCCTACCGGCTGGAACGCGTGGAAGGGTTGTTCACCTTTCAGGACGGGGCCCTGCATTTCGAGCGGATGCGGGCTCGCCACGGCCGCACGCTGTTATCAGCAAGAGGCTTCTGCCGGCCGGACAGCACAGGCGGCTGGCGGCTGCACTTCGATGACCTGGCCGTGGATCAGTTGGCCGTGGACCGTGACCTGCTCGAGGCCGTACACGGCAAGCTGAAGCGCGCTCTCTCGCAGGTGCGGCTGCGGGGCACGCTTTCGCTGCACGGCCAGCTCGAGGTGGCATCAGCACCCGCTGGTCCCAGCATGCCGGGCCAGCCCTCGGTCGAAAACGAGCTGTCTGCCGCCTGGGACATGAGCGCCGAGCTGCACGACGTCTCGCTCGACTGCGGCTGGGAAGTGGAGCACCTCTTTGGCGGTCTCACCCTGACCGGACGGTATGCACAACAGCGGCTGGCCGCACACGGCGAACTGGCGCTGGAAAGCGCCTCGCACGGAGATTACCAGGTGACGCAACTCCGGGGCCCCTTCTGGCTGGACGAAGGCCAGGTGCTGTTTGGCGTGTGGGCAGACCGCCATCGCCGCGTCTTGCCGCAGCGGCACCTCACCTGCCAGGCCTACGGCGGCTCTGCCCAGGCCGACCTGTGGGTCAAGCTCGAACCGCAGCCTCGTTTTGCCGTGAACCTCACCATCGCGGACGCCGACCTGGCACGCCTGGCCCGCGAAGCCCTGCCGGGCAGCCAACGGGTCGCTGGGCGGATCATGGCCACCCTCGAGCTACGCGGCAGGGGACGCAGCAGGCACTACCTGGGTGGCCACGGCACGCTCTCGCTGCTGGAAGCAGATCTGTACGAGCTGCCCCAGATGGTGGCCCTGCTCAAATTGCTCAGCGTGCGGCCGCCCGATCCCACGGCTTTCACCGAGAGCCACACCGCCTTCCGCGTGGTGGGAGAACACGTCTACTTCGACGACTTCCGCCTGTGCGGCGATGCCATCAGCCTGCTAGGAAAGGGAGAGATGGATCTGAACCAGCGGCTCAACCTCACGTTGCACGCCATGGTGGGCCGGCAGCGGCAGCACGTTCCCCTCTGGAGCGAAATCATGGGCGGTGCCAGCCAGCAAATCATGCTCATCCACGT
>JAIMBC010000383.1 GCA_023511675.1 Pirellulales bacterium | reverse complement strand
GTGGAAGGCCTCCCCACGCACACCTTCCCCACCGACGACGGCGACATCGCCGTGAAGTGCCCCACCGAAATCGCCATTACCGATCGCCGCGAGAACGAGCTGGCCAATCTGGGCTTCATCCCCCTCTGCCACAAGAAGCATGCCGACGTGGCCGCTTTCTTTGGCACCCAGTCCGTCCGCAAGCCGCAGCTCTACAGCACGGACGAAGCCAATGCCAACGAGCGGCTCTCCACCGGCTTGCAGTACATGCTTTGCGTCTCCCGCTTCGCCCACTACCTCAAGGTGATGGCCCGCGACAAGATCGGCGCCTTCATGGAACGCAGCGACTGCGAACGCTGGCTGAACCAGTGGATCCTCAACTACGTGCTGCCCAACCCCGAGAGTGCCGGGCAAGAGGTCCGCGCGCAGAAGCCCCTGCGCGAAGCCCGCATCGACGTCGAAGAGGTTCCCGGCCGCCCCGGCTGGTATCGCGCCAAGGCGTACCTCCGCCCCCACTACCAGTTTGAAGGCCTCACCGCCACCTTCAGCCTGGTAGCCAACTTACCGCAAAGCGCACGCGGCTAGCCAACGCTGGTCCCTGACGCCTGTGCACCACAGCTACCGCCAGATCGCTGCCGACACGCCGCGTCCCCGGCTGCCCGCAGCGGGTGCGAGGCCCCGCCCGCCGCTGGTGTTGGGGAGGCGTGCGGCAGCCCGCGAACACTCTGCCGACATGTGCACCCCGGAGTCGCACCCTCAGGCTCCGGCAGTGCGCTGCGGCGGGCTACCCCTTGCCGTTAGGGGGCTGCTCACAACCTGTAGGCTGGGCGCCGGACTGCATCGAGAAGCGCGATCGCCAGCAACAGCGCGCTAGCAGGCGGCTGCCCGCGGGCCTGGAGGCCCCGCTCAGCATGCCAGGCACCGACCGCGCGCAGCCGAAGCGTGCCGATCTGCTGGTCGGCGCGTCCCTGAGGCCGCTCCCTGCCGGCTGGGAAGAGGGCGTGGCGGCCATGCGCGGGCCTGTTTGCCGAGATGCGTGCTGACGGCTACAAAGGGTGGCATGAGCACGTATCGTATCGCCCTGTATGCTGGAGATGGCATCGGGCCGGAGGTGATCGATCAGGCCGTGCGGGTGCTCGAGGCGGCGTGCCGCCGGCATGGCTGCACGCTTGAGCTGGTCGAGCATCCCTGGGGTTATGCGTATTACCAGCAGCATGGCCGGCTGGTGCCGGAGGACTACCTGGAGCAACTGCGGGGGTTCGATGCCATCTTGCTGGGGGCAGTGGGCTGGCCGCCTGGTTTGCCGGATCATCTGACGCTGGCGCCGCTGGTTCGTCTACGGCAGGCCTTCGATCAGTACGCCTGCGTGAGGCCGGCGAGGTTGCTGCCGGGGCTGAGGTGCGTGCTAGCGGACAAGGAGCCGCGGCACATCGACCTGGTGGTGGTACGAGAAAACTCGGAGGGCGAGTACGTGGATGTGGGGGGCCGCCTGCGCCCCGGCCGAGAAGACGAGTTGGCCGTGCAAACCGCGCTGCACACGCGGCAAGGCGTGGAACGCATCCTGGGCTTCGCCTTCGAGCTGGCGCGGTCGCGGCGCGGCCGGCTGACCATGGTGACCAAGTCCAATGCCCAGCGCTTTGCCTATCGGTTGTGGGACGAAGCCCTGCTGCGGCTGGCCCCCGAGTATCCGCAGGTGCAGGCCGACCGCCAGCATGCCGATGCTGCGGTCATGAACCTGGTGCGCATGCCAGAATATTTCGATGTGATCGTGGCCTCGAACCTGTTCGGAGACATCCTCACCGACCTGGCGGGGCTGCTGGCCGGGGGGTTGGGCTTGGCTCCCAGTGCCAACCTCAATCCGCAACGGAAGTTTCCCTCGATGTTCGAGCCGGTGCACGGTTCTGCGCCGGACATTGCCGGCAAGGGCATTGCCAACCCCACCGCCGCCATCCTCAGCTCGGCCATGATGCTCGATTGGCTTGGGCAAGCCCAGGCAGCGGCCGACATCCGCAGCGCCGTGGAACGTACCCTGGCCGCCGGCCACCGCACGCCGGACCTGGGTGGCACCCTCGGCACACGCGCCTTCACCGATTGTGTGCTCGAGCTGCTCTAGACGCAGCCCTCAATCGCTGCGACACGCCGCCAACACCGCCTCGACCTGCGCCGCAAGGCATGCGGTCGTGTCCAGCCACAACACCCCCTCCTGTTCCTCCGGCCGCTCCTCCTCCCTCGCCTGCACGTCGTACAGCTCCGGCCGTGCCTCGGAAAGGCTGTCCCCGCGCGCCGCCCGCCCGGCCAGCCGCTCGAGCACAGCCGCCCGCGGCGCCTGGCAGTAGACCACCAGCCCTTGCAGCCCGCGCGCGGTGGCGAGATCTACCGCCTGCTGGCGCAAGCCGCGGCGCAGGAAGGCGCCATCAAGAATCACCGCATTGCCCGTGTCGAGTTCGCGGCCGGCCATTGAAAACAGGGTCTGATAGATTTGCTCGCGCAATTCGGCGCGGTACAGGCCGGTTCCGTAGTCCGCCGGCACGGGGCTGGCGCCCTGCAATTCACGCCGGAGGGCATCGGTTTGCAGCAGGCGGGCGCCGAGCTTGTCTGCCAGGGCTTCTGCCAGGGTAGACTTGCCCGTGCCCATCAGACCGCCAATCACCAGCAGGAGGGGGGCGGGCAGCTTGTGCCGCAAATCGTCGGCGATTTGCAGGTACTGCTCGGCCAGCTTGGGGGGGCCGGCGGTCTGGGTTGCGCTGACATCGCATGGAGCGGCTGCGAGCTGGTCGTGCCGCAGTGCCGCCACCTTGGCGCGCACGCAAGCGCGGTAGGCTTCGTAGAAAGCCAGCAGCATGGGCGGAGGGCGGTCTTGCGTGGCTTGCAGGCAGACATCCTCAATCTGGGTCCCAACCTCGGGGCGGCCCAGGCGGCGGCACTCCATGGCCAGAAAGGAGAGTTCGTCGGCCACGTCGATGGTGCGCAGGGCATCACTGAACTCCAGGCAGTCGATCACAGCCGGCCCGTCAGGGAGGATGTAGATGTGCTCCGGCCGCAGGTCGCCGTGGCCATCGACGATCCGGCCATCGCGGGCTCGGTTGAGCAGCAGGTCCGCATGCAGGCTCAGCACGCGAAGCTGCGCCCCATGCACGCGCTCTACCAGACCGGCTGCCAGGCAATGCCGGGACGCCAGCAGCTCTTCTCGGTTGGCACGCACGTGCCGCTCCACCTCGGAGAGGTAGGTCTCTGCCTGTACGACCACGGGCGGCGCCTGCTGATAGAACCGGGCCAGCAGGTCGGCCGTCTGGCGGACATCCCGCGGGGTCAATTGCCCGGCCAGGGCCAGCGCCTCCAGCGTGCTGTGGGCCGGCAGCCGCTGCATGTGCACCAGGTAATCGACTGGCTGCCCCACCCCGTGCAGATTCAGCCTGCCCTTGCCGTTACGGCAGACCGGAATGACGCCCAGGTACACCTCCGGCGCCAGCCGACGATTCAGTCGAATCTCCGCCTGACAGGCCCGCTGACGCAGCGCAGGCGTGCTGTAATCGACAAACTCGTAACGCACCGGCTTTTTGAGCTTGTACGCAAAGCGGTCGGTCAAAAAGACCCACGAGATGTGCGTTTCTGCCACTTCCACCTCCCGCGTGCGGTGGGGGTAGCTG
>JAIMBC010000382.1 GCA_023511675.1 Pirellulales bacterium | reverse complement strand
CGACAGCACCGGGCGGCGTGTCGCCCTTTGGGCGCGGCGGCAATGGCCCCCGCAGCCGCGGGGCCCGCGTGCCACGACGCCGTTGCTGGGCATCGCTGTGCCGGCACGCCGATTGCTCCGTTCGTCGCCCCCGGCTAGCATAAGTGAAGTTGTGCCTGCCTTTTTCCCACCTCGGCAAACACGATCCCTGCTCCAGACGATGCCGCCCGCTAGCACTGAAGCGCGTGCGAGGATGCTCCTCGATCAGCTAGAACGCGGCAACGGCCCGTTACCGCCAGGGGGGCGCCCCATGGGTAGGATCCAGGCTAGCGTTTGCGCTCTTTGCCTTTTGCTGCTGCTGGCAGGCTCCGCGCGGGGAGAAGAGGTGTTCACGGCCGAGCAAATCGAGTTTTTCGAAAAGCGCATTCGCCCGATACTTGTCGAGCATTGCCAGAAATGCCACGGACCTCAGGTGCAAAAGGGCGGTTTGCGGGTGGATTCGCGGGCGGCCCTGCTGGTTGGCGGAGAGACGGGCCCTGCCGTGGTGCCTGGCAAGCCGGAGCAAGGCTACCTGGTGGGCGCCGTGGAGTACGGGGAGGTGTTTCAGATGCCGCCCACAGGCAAGCTGCCGGATGCAGCGGTGCTTGACCTTCGCCGGTGGGTGGAGATGGGGGCGCCATGGCCGGAAGAGGAGGTCGTGAAGAGCGTCGGCGGCCGGCAGGGCGCGGCGGCGGCCTCCGGTGAGCGGCACTGGTGTTTTCTGCCGATAGGCCAACCCCGGCCGCCGGAGGTGGCAAACGCGGCATGGGTGCGTTCGCCTGTGGATCGGTTCATCTTGGCACGCCTGGAGGCTGCGGGCCTGCAACCTGCCCCCGAGGTCGATCGGCGTACGTGGCTGCGTCGCGTGACGTTTGCGCTGGTCGGGTTGCCGCCCACGCCGGCAGAATTGCACGCCTTCTTGCAGGATTCCTCGCCCGAGGCCCATGCACGGGTGGTGGATCGGCTGCTCGCATCGCCCCGCTTCGGCGAGCGATGGGCCCGGCACTGGCTCGACCTGGTGAGGTACGCCGAAAGCCGCGGTCACGAGTTCGACTACACCATCCCCAACGCCTGGCAATACCGGGACTACGTGATCCGCGCTTTCAATGCGGACGTGCCCTACGACCAGTTGGTGCTGGAGCATGTGGCGGGCGATCTGTTGCCGCAGCCTCGGCTGCATCCCGAGCAGGGATTCAATGAATCCATACTGGGTACGGGGTTCTGGTTGCTGGGAGAAGAGGTCCATTCTCCAGTCGATATTCGGGCGGACGAGATGGACCGCACCGACAACAAGTTGGACTGCTTCTCCAAGACGTTCCTGGCGTTAACCGTGGCATGCGCGCGCTGCCACGACCACAAGTTCGACCCGATCGCCACTCGTGAGTACTATGCACTGGCAGGCTACGTGGCCAGTGCTGGCTACCGCCAGACGGCGTTCGAGGCCAATCCTCACAATGCCCGCGTGCTGGAGGGCCTTGTGGCCCTGCACGAGCAGCAGCAGCCGCTGCTGCGTGCCAGCTTGCAACAGGCCTTGCAGCCTCTGGTGACGCGGCTTGAGCCGTTGCTGCTGGCGGCGGCCGCGGTCATGCGGGAGGTAGCAGCACGGTCCATCGAAGCCGCCGGCAAGGGGCCAGCCTCGGCAGAATCGGCGGCAGGCCATGCGGACGGCGCAGCAATGGATGACGGGGACCTCGCCGCAATCGTTGCCAGGGTGTCGGCAGCCGCGAACCTGCCACCGGCATTGCTGGCCGCCTGGGTGGCGGAGTTGCGCCGAGCAGCCACCGATCAGACTCATCCGCTGCACCTGTTTGCGCTGGCCGCCAATTCGGCGGACGATAACGCACTGGCGAGAGCCGTGCTGGGGGCATCGGCAGCGCAAGAAACGGGATCGGCGCTTTGCCTTCCGGCCACAGCCCGCGTGGTTGTTGACTATCGCGGCGGGACGTTCACCGAGTGGTATCAGGAGGGCGTAGCCTTCGGGTGGGGGCCGCGCCGTGCGGGCGACATCGAGGTGGTAAACGATGACAGCGGTGCGCGCCTGCGCGTGATTGCCATCGGTGCGGCGGAGGCACAGCCCGCGCTGGGCCGTCTCGAATTGCGGCCTGGGACCGAGCGCGAGGCAAGCCGCGTGCACTGGCAGCAAGCGGGGCGGACGCTGAAGACGCCCACCGTGACCCTCCAATCAGGCCGCCTGTTCTACCTGGTACGCGGCGGCGGCTACGCACTGGCGGCTGTATGCGGCCACCGCATGCTCCAGGGTCCGTTGCACGGGGGGCTGACGCGCGAGTGGCAAGCTGCTGATCCCGCCAACTCGCCCGCTGGCTGGCAATGGGTTGAGCACAACCTTTCCGAATATGCGGGGCAGCGCGTGGCAGTCGAATTCAGCCCCCGTGCTGCGCCAGACGATCCGGCGGGAATTGAGCCGCTGGCCATTGCACTGGTCATCGAAAGCGACGAAGCGCCGCGCTTGTCGGCGTTCGGGCTTCCCGAGTTCGGCCTGGCGCTTGGCGATGCCTCGCCTTCTCTGATGGGGCTGGCCCGGGACATTCAGGCTGCCGTGGCGCGGGCTGTCGGGACGGGCGCGAATGCGGGCGATGCTGCTGCCCGGGCGCAACAGGCACCGCTGTTGTCGTGGTTCGTGGAGCGGCCTGAGCTTTGGCGGGAGTTGTCTGGGGATGCAGGCGGTCGACTATCGGAGCTGGCGGGCCAGGCGGCGGCAAGTCGGTCCGCGCTGTTAGCGGGGCTGCGTACGGTGAGTGCCACGGCCCCTGCGCTGTTTGAAGGAAGCGGGGTGGAGGAATACCTGCTGGTGCGGGGCAATCCTCGCACGCCGGCGGCGGCGTGTGTGCGCGGCTACCTTGACGCGTTGGAGCCGGGCGCGTCGCAGCGTACGGAACCGCTCAGCCGGCTGGAGTTGGGCTATAAGCTGATTGCTCCCACGAACCCCCTCACCAGCCGGGTGATTGTCAACCGCGTCTGGCACCACCTGTTTGGACGAGGGCTGGTGGCTAGCGTGGATAACTTTGGCGTGCTGGGAGAGCGGCCCACGCATCCGGAGTTGCTGGACTGGCTGGCGTTGCAGTTCATGTCGGAGGGGTGGTCGATCAAGCGGCTGGTGCGGGAACTGGTGCTATCGAGCACGTACCGGATAGCAAGCACGCCGGCACAGGCGGCGGATCCTCAGAACTTGTTGTGGCATCGCATGCCGCTGCGGCGTGTGGAGGCGGAAGCCATCCGCGACAGCTTGCTAGCGGTGTCGGGCCGCTTGGATCCAACGGTAGGAGGGCCCAGCGTGCCGACATATTTGACGCCCTTCATGAGCGGCCGGGGACGGCCAGAGCAGAGCGGTCCCCTGGATGGCAACGGCCGCCGCAGCATTTACCTGGCGGTGCGCCGCAATTTTCTCAATCCTTTCTTGCTCGCATTCGACGCCCCGGCACCGATGAGCACGATAGGCAAACGAAATGTTTCGAATGTGCCGGCACAGGCCCTGGCCTTGCTGAACAACGCCTTTGTCGTAGAGCAGGCCCGGCACTGGGCTGAACGTGCCTTGGCGCAAGAGACGCCCGCAGCCGAACGCGTGGCGCAGCTCTACGAAAGTGCCTTTGCGCGTGCTCCCGAGCCAGAAGAGGTGGAGGCGGCACTGGAGTTCTTGCGCATCCAGGCCGCTGCCTACGGAGAGCCACAACCG
>JAIMBC010000381.1 GCA_023511675.1 Pirellulales bacterium | reverse complement strand
TGCTGGAAGAGTTCCTCACCACCTACCCGGAGGATCCCGCTGCCGACCAGGCCTCGTTCTCGCTGGCGAACGCCCTGCTGGAACTCAGGGCCTACCGGCAGGCCATCGCACGTGCGCGGCAGTTCGCCGCACGCTATCCTCAGAGCGAGTACCTGGACAGCTTCTGGTTTGTCATCGGCTACTGCCATTTTGCGCTCAGCGAACCGGAGGCTGCCTTGGAAATGTGCCGCCAGGTGGCCGAAACCACGCGCCTCGACCCCCGCTCCGGCCGCCAAGTCGACAGCCGCAACAAGTGGCAGGCTGTCTACATGCTGGGCCAGATCTACCACAGCTTGGGCCAGGCCGCGCAGGCCATTGCCGAATATAGCCGCGTGGCCGACCGCTTCGACGACGCACGCAAAGCCATCGACTACTTCACGCGCAAACACATCGCCCTCCCAGAAGTGACCACCGTGCGGCCGGGAGAGCCGGTCGAACTCGAGCTGCAATTCCGCAACGTCGCCCGTTGCGACACGATGGTGTATCGGATTGATCTGCTCAAGTTCGGCCTGCTCAAGCGAAACCTGGAAAACGTAACGCAAATCAATCTGGCGGGCATCCGGCCCTACCATGAGGCGGAGACGGTGCTAGGCGACGGAGCCGACTATCGCAACCGCACCTTCCGCCTCCGGCTTCCCTTGCGCGAAGAAGGAGCGTATCTCATCGTCTGCCGCGGCGATGATTTGCACGCCAGCGGCCTGGTGCTGGTCACGCCGCTGGCTATCGAGGTGCAGGAGGAGGCATCTTCCGGCGAGGTGCGGGCCACCATCAAGGATGCCACGGCCGACCGCTATCTGTCCCGCGTCCAGGTGAAGATCATTGGCAGTGCCAATGACGAGTTCGTGTCCGGCGAGACCGACCTGCGCGGCGTGTTTACTGCCCCGTCGATCATGGGCACCAGCACCGTGATCGCACGCGCTGAGGGGAACCGCTATGCGTTCTACCGCGGCCGGCTCTATCTGGGTCCGCAGCCAGAGGCAGTACAACAACAGGCGCAGGAAGGCCCCCCGCTGCCGCAGGAAGAAAAGGCCGACCTGCTGGAAAACCTCAACGAAAGCAACCGCGCCATCCAAACGCAGCAACAAGAGCAGCTCAAACGGATTTACAAGCGCAAAAAGGCCGGCGTGCAGGTGGACGCCGCGTTCTAAGATCGCAAGCCTGTATCGGGACTGGCCCTCATGAGGCAGGTGCCTCCGCGCGAGCCCCCGCGGACGGGGATGATTCATGGGGCGAGATGCGGGCGAGCCATGTCGCAAACAGCCGTGGGGTGGACATCCCCCTGCGTGTTCTTGACATACCGCCACCATGATGCGCGAAACGAGCCGCATCTCTCTGGACCAGCCCCTTTTACGGCACCGCCCGGTTTGCGAACAGCGGCCAGGCCAGGTGTTGCAGCCTGGCAGATGGGTTGTTCCAGCAGGGCTTAACGGATGTGGTTCAGTGCGACCCGTGAGGCATCGAAAGGTTGCCTGCAAGCGGCTAGGTGCAGGCTGTGCCTGAGCCGATGTTTGACGAAGCGGCAGGCAAAATGCCTGCCCGCCAGGCCGGGAGGATGCGTGCCTTCCTGGGCGTGAATCGCAAGGTGCCTGCCCTCCAGTCCAGAAAAGTGCCTGCCCCACAGTCTGGCAAGATGCCTGCCTTCCGGGGGATGGCTCGCAAGATGCGTGCTCTACAGAAAGTAGCAGGCAAGATGCGTGCTCTACACGGTGCAGCAGACAAGATGCCTGCTCTGCAGGGAGCGGAACGCGTTCAGTGGGGCCAGCTTGTTGCGGGATCCTCGGTTTGTTGCATCCAGCGTTCCAGCTTGCTGTGCAGGTCGTCTCGCGTGCCGGCCAATGCGGAATCATCGATGCGGTTGTGCTGCTCGAGAGGGTCCGCGGCGAGGTCGTAGAACTCTGACGTGCGGTGCGGGTCTTTCCAGACAATCAGCTTGAACCTGGGAGTGCGGACAAGGCGATAGGCCAGGTGGCCGAAGCGGTCGCTATGCTCGTCGGCCCACTCGCACACGGCATGATCGATGCCGTGGTTGGGCTTGCCACGCAACAGCGGCAGCAGATCTCGGCCCGGCCAGTCGTGCGGCGGCGCCATGCCGGCCAGGGTGAGGATCGTGACGGGGAGATCCAGGCTCGAAACCGGGGCCTCGCAGCGGCCTTGCAAACGGGCAATGCCCGGTGCGCGAATGATCAGGGGCACGCGCACGGAGCCCTCGTAGGGCACAACCTTGCCGGTACCGCCCTGCACGCCCACGCCCTTGTGGCCCATCATGTAGCCGTTGTCTCCCAGAAACACCACCACGGTGTTGTCTTGCAGACCGGCGCGGTCGAGGGCATCGAGGATGCGTCCTATTTGCTCATCCAGGAAGCTGACGGCCTCATAGTAGCGCCGCCAGTCATTGGTCGGAATATCGTTGGGGAAGCCAGGGGGCAGCAGTTCTCGCGGCTCTTTACCGAGATACAACTGCTGGATGTGAGGCGGATTGGGCCCGTACGGCAGGTGGGGTGCGGTGAATGCGACCCAGTAGAAAAACGGCTGCTGGTGCGCGGCGGGGCTGTTGAGGAAGTCGATCACGTCGTCTGCCAGCACGTGTTGCAGGTAGCCTTTTGTCGGCTGTGGGTCGCGGCTGTCGCCGCGTGCTAGATGGACGTCTACGTACGCTGCGCCCCCCTGTGGCAGCCAGGTGCGCACCAGAGAAAAGCCGCACTGGCCGGGGTCGGGGGCTAGGTGCCATTTGCCCGTGAGCACGGTCCGGTAGCCGCGCTGGCGAAGCAGCCCTGGCAGCAGCGGCAGGCCGTTGAATCCATCTGGCGCTGCCACGGCCGGATCCTGGAACTGGTTGGAATACCAGCGGTGGCGGTGGGGCGGCAGGCCCGTCAACAGGCTGGCACGGGAGGGGGAGCACTGCGGTACGTGGATGGTGGCTTGCCAGAGGTAGACGCCTGCTGCCGCCAGGCGATCGAGCTGAGGCGTGTGGATGGCGGCATTGCCTGCTGCGCCCAGCGCATCCCAGCGGTGATCATCAGAGATGAGCAGCAGGATGTTGGGGCGATCGGCGGCCCAGACAGAGGAGCCGCAAGCCAGCAGGAACGCGGCGACCAGACGGCGCATCATGGCGGCTGAGGACAGAAGGGGATTGCATGGACGCGGAGGAGTGCCCTGGATAGTGTAGACTAGTGTGGCAGTGGGTGCTGCGCGAAAGCATGGGTACAGCTACAGATGATCCGCCTGGCGTTTCACGGTGCGGCCGAAACGGTAACGGGGTCGAAGTACTTGCTGGAGTGCGATGGCAGCCGGCTGCTGATCGATTGCGGCCTGTTTCAGGGCTTGAAGGAGCTGCGGCTGAAGAACTGGCAGCCGCTGCCGTTTGAGCCGGCGGCAGTCGATGCGGCGGTGATCACGCACGCCCACATCGACCATCTGGGGTATTTCCCGCGGTTTGTGAAGGGCGGCTTTCGAGGCAGGGCCTGGTGCACGCCAGCCACGGAAGATCTGGCAGAGATCATGCTGCTGGATAGTGCGCACAACCAGGAGGACGACGCGGACTACGCGAACCGCAAAGGCTTCTCCAAGCATCATCCGGCCCTTCCCTTGTACAGTGCGCGGGACGTGCATCAGGCCCTGCCGCGTCTCAAGGCGGTGGATCGGGGGGAGTGGTTTCACGCCTGCGGCCCCTTCTGGTGCCTTAATATAAAAAAAATCTGACCATGCCGACGAAAACAAGGTTTTATATATCGTTGGTCGCGGAATA
>JAIMBC010000380.1 GCA_023511675.1 Pirellulales bacterium | reverse complement strand
GGCCAGATTCCTCCGTGAGAGCTCGGTGCCGGGACGGCCGTCCCCATCGCCACGGGGGGCATGTTGCCTCGAGGTGCCGACGCCGTGGTGATGGTCGAACACGCATATGTGCGCGACGGCCAACTTTACATCCAGCGGCCGGTCACCGCCGGCGCCGCGGTCACGTTCGCGGGGACCGATATCGCCGCCGGGGAACTGGTGCTGTACCGTGGTACGCTTCTCACCAGCCGGGAGACGGGCGTACTGGCGGCAATCGGACGCGCGGCAATCAACGTCTGGCGGCGGCCGCGAGTGGCCATCATCTCTACCGGCAACGAGCTGATCCCGCCCGGCGCGGGCATGCGCCCCGGTTTGATCTACGACTCGAATGCCCGTACGCTCAGCGACGCCATTCGTGAGTGCGGCGGCGAAGCGCTGCCCACACAGATCGTGCCGGACGACATCGATGCCCTCAGGCAAGCCCTGCGGGCTGCCCTGGACGAGGCGGACCTGGTGTTGCTCTCCGGCGGTACTTCCAAGGGGGGCGGCGACCTCTCGTACCGCGCCGTCGAGGAGCTGCGCGCGCCGGGCGTACTGGTCCACGGGGTGGCCCTCAAGCCCGGCAAACCCCTCTGCCTCGCCGTTACGCACGGCAAGGGCGTGGTTGTGCTGCCGGGGTTTCCCACCTCGGCCATCTTTACGTACCACGAATTTGTCGCGCCGGTGATCCGCAAGCTGGCCGGGCTTTCGGGCGACGAGCGCAAGACCGTGAACGCACGGCTGCCCGTGAGGGTGAATTCTGAGCCGGGACGTACGGAGTACGTACTCGTTCGCCTGGTCGAAGGCCAGAACATGCTCTCGGCGTATCCCATGGGCCAAGGCTCAGGATCGGTCACCGCCTTCAGCAGGGCCGACGGATTCGTGGTGGTGGAGCAGTATCAGGAATTGCTGGAGGCGGAGAGCATCGTGCAGGTGCATCTGCTGGCCGCCGGGTTGATGGCGGCGGATCTGGTGGTGATCGGCAGCCACTGCGTAGGTCTGGACCTGCTGTTGGGAGAGCTGCACCACCGCGGCTGGCGTACGAAATTCCTTGCCGTGGGCAGCACGGCGGGCTTGCAGGCAGCGATACGCGGCGAGTGCGACCTGGCGGGGATACACCTGCTGGACCCCGTCAGCGGCCGCTACAACGAGCCGTTTCTCCGCGAGGGCCTGGAACTGATCCCCGGCTATCGCCGCATGCAGGGCGTTGTGTTTCGAGCGGGCGATTCCCGCTTCGAGGGTTGCACCGCGGCCCAGGCCGTGCAACGGGCGCTGGAAGATCCAACCTGCGTGATGGTCAACCGCAATCAGGGCAGCGGCACGCGGATCCTGATCGATGGCTTGCTGCGGGGGGCGCAACCGCCCGGCTATGCCGTGCAGCCGCGCAACCACAACGCGGTGGCGGCCGCCGTGTTACAGGGTCGGGCAGACTGGGGCGTGGCTGTCGAGTGGGTCGCACGGCGCAGCGGGCTGGGTTTCTTGCCGCTGGCGGAAGAATGCTACGACTTTGTCGTGCCGCGAGGCAGGACCAACCGCCCTGCTGTCGCGGCCTTTCGTGCCCTGCTGGCCGAGGCACAACTCCGCCAATCCCTCCGCAGCCTCGGCTTGCAGCCGTAGCCCTAAGGTCGCGCCACAAAGTCTGGGCACGCTGCCGGCGTGCGCCGCTCATTCGTCCGTGTCACGCTGGTCGGGGTCGCCTCTCTGCTCGCGTTCGTCGCCCTCTTCGGCATCGTCATGCTCGTCCTCATCCTCCGGCAGCGCAAACACGAACGAAGCACGCACCGGCGGGGGCATGACGGAATCGAGTCCGCGGACGCTCTTCCAAACCAGTTCGTTGAGCAGCAAATCGTCCGCCCGGTCTTCCTTGCTGAAGTCGAGCGTGGCGCTGACCTCGGCGCCCCATCCGGTCGTGGGGTTGAGGGCCGTCAGATCCACATTGGCCGGCCGATGCACATAGGGCGTGAGATCTGGCTCGGGCTGAAAACTCGCGTACATGGGTCGTGCCGCCGCGTCGAACTGGCTCATGGGTTGTAGGCCGAGGATGAGTTCCATGGTGCGCAACATGCTGGCCGTCGAGTACATGCTCGAGTCGACGGCACGCCGGCGGCAGTAGGGGCTGATGACCAGGGCCACGGTTCGATGCGCATCGACGTGGTCCGAGCCGTTCTGGGCATCGTCTTCCACGACGAAGATGGCCATCTGCGGCCAGAACTTGCTGTGAGAGAGCGCCTCGACCACCCGGCCCAGCGCCAGGTCGTTGTCCGCCACCATGGCGGTGGGGGTGGGCTTCCCAGCGCTCAGACCATACGTGTGGTCATTGGGCAGCCGCAGGATGATCAATTGCGGCAGCTCCCCCTCGGCCTCAAAGCGCTTGAGTTCTTCGCTGAACCGCTCGGCTCGCTTCACATCGGGATAATCCAGATCATAGCTGCGAAAGTGCGGGTCGAAATGCCCTTCCAGGGCTGGGACGGCGGCCTTGCCGGGTTCGCCGGGGTTGGGGGCGTTGTCCACAAACTCGCCATAGCTGCGGAAGCTGACGCCCGCCGCCAGGCAGCGGTCCCAGATATAGCCGCCCGCAGGTGTGGCAATCTCATACGCCCCTTCCGCAGGATACTTGAGCACGTCCTTGCCGCCGGGCCGGTATACCAGAGGCCAGGATTTCTCGACAAAGTCCGTGGCATAGGCGGCCATGCTCCATTCGTGCCCGTCGGCGCTCACCTCGCTCTCCACATAGAAGTTGTCCAGCAGGACGAACTCGCGTGCCAGGGCATGGTGGTTCGGCGTGACGCGCTCGGGAAAGATGCACAGATGAGGATCTCCATTGCCCTCGGGCATGTCTCCAAACACCTGGTCGTAGGTGCGGTTCTCCTTGATGATGTACACGCAGTACTTGATAGGACTGGGCAGGCCGGGGCGTGCGGGGATGGGGTGATTTGGCTCCGGCGGCGCCGCGGGCGGCGCAAACTCCGCGTTCAGCGGGCTGGTGCGAAAAGCCGCCTCGGTGTAGCGCTGCATCTCTTGCGGCGTGGGCGGGGCGATCACGGCCAGCGTGCCCTGGAACAGCCCGCCGATATACTGTTCCACGGTCTGTGGTGCACGCAATAGCGGCTGCGGGCCCTGCGGGTTGGCCTGCGAGCTGAGCCCCTTGCCGTTGGCCACGTAGATGCGGCGGTCGCGGGGATCGACGCGCACCGAGGTGGGATACCATCCCACGGGTATGTAGCCCAGCGACCGGCTCCGGCCGGGCTGCGTCACGTCGAAGGCGGCGAGATTATTGTTGTCGGCATTGGCGATCCACAGCACCTTGCCGTCCTCAGAGAGGGCCAGGCTGTTGGGCGTGGTGCCAGGAGGCGCGCGGGGATAGAGGGCGGCGGAAATGGCTTCTTGCGGTTTGCCGTCAGCCGTGTTGAGCACCACCACCACGTTGCTGTTGGCGCAGGCCACAAAGAGGCGGTCCTCCTGCGGAGTGAGCGCCATTTCGGTTGGGTGCAAGTCGGTTTGCCACAACTCGGTGACTCTCAGCTCGGCGAGGTCCACCACAGCCACGGCTGCGCGGCCCCACAGGCTGACATACAGGCGCCGGCCATTGGCGGTCGGCAAGACGGTGTAGGGGTAAGTCTCCGGCTCCAGCTCCAGGTAGCGCGTCGCCCGACGGCCGTCCAGCGCCATGACGGCCAGGGTATGGCCGTACGTGTTGGCGACGAATAACTTGCGTCCCTCGCGGTCGCAGGCCATACCGCCGACGACGAACGGCCGCCCGGCTTGTCCCAGGGGGATCTCCGTACGTTCACTGAGATAACCGTCGCGAAAC
>JAIMBC010000379.1 GCA_023511675.1 Pirellulales bacterium | reverse complement strand
TGCGTGGTCGTCTGGCAGTTGCAAGCCGACGCTTCTCCGAAAGCCCTGGAGTTCAAGAATATCCTCGTGCGGCTGAGTGGGCGGCAACGGAAGCGACCGCATACCGCCCCCGCACTGCTGGCCGGCCTGTGGGTGCTGCTCTCGATGCTCTCGCTCCTGGACCACTACACGCTGCGCGACATAAAACGCCTCGCTGCCCAACTCCCCTACTTTGACACGGGATAAAGATGTGTAGATACCAATGCATAAAGGAGAAAGGGGGGGCCCTGCGGTGCACGAACCGCCTTCTGCACAAGAGCAGAGCGCTCGCGTGCGATCTTTGTCACGGGGGGGACAGGGGGCTGCGGGGCACGACGCTCGAACCTGGCTCCCCGTGGATGCGCAGCGGCGTGGTGCCTCAGGCTCACCGCCAAGTCGTGGCCGCACGCCGCAGCCGCACGCCGCGGTGGCAATCCATGGCCCCGGTCTGGGCCCCCGTTTGCGCGGCGTTGGCAGCGTAAGGCACCTGCTCTCGTCCGGTAAAGGATGCTGGGGGTGGGAAAGGTTTCGCACAATGGATAATGCGGGCTTGCCAAGGCCCTCGGTTGCATCAAAATATTTCGATGTTTGCCCTTGACGGCGGCACGGCCGTACCAGAGAATGCGGTTTGCCTGCCGGCAGCCGCCCAGACGGCCGCCACGAGACAAGTTACGAGAGCAGACCATGCCCTGTGTGCGACACCAGCGCCGCTATTGGCTATGGATGGTAGCCATCGTTTGGGCCGGGCAGGTGGGGCTTGTTGGCCGCGGGCAAGAGCCGTGCACGGAAGCGGGGACGGGTACCGGGGCGGCAGGCACCTCCGTGGCGCCGTTGCACGAGGCCATCGACCTGATCATCGAGCGGCAATTAGGCTCGCGAGGCATCACCCCCGCGGAACTGGCCTCCGATGCGGAGTTCTTGCGCCGCGTGTATCTCGACCTGACCGGCAGCATTCCCACGCTGGGAGATGCGAGGGCATTTTTGGCAGATGCCTCTCCCGTGAAGCGGTTGCTGCTGATAGATCGATTGCTGGCCAGTCCCGAGTTTTCTCGGCACATGGCGCGGGTGTTCGACGTGATGTTGATGGAGCGGCGGCCGGCGGCGCGGATTCCGCAGGCGGAGTGGGAGGAGTACCTGCGTGCGTCGTTTGCGGCGGGCAAACCGTGGGACGTGTTGGTGCGGGAGATCCTAGCTGCTGACGGGGGGGAGGGCACACCGCGGCCGGCAGCGCGGTTCTACCTTGATCGGGAGGTGGAGCCCAACCTGCTGACGCGCGACGTGGGCCGCTTGTTTCTGGGGCGCGATCTGGCATGTGCGCAATGCCATGATCATCCCTTGGTGAACAGTTTTCACCAGGCGGACTATCACGGGCTGAAGGCGTTTCTGGTGCGCAGCGGCCTGTTTGAGGGGGCCGACAAGCGGGCGTACGTGCTGGACAAGCCGGAGGGGGAGGTGAGCTACAAATCGGCATTCGTGAAGGATGATGCGGAGCACACCACGCGGCCGCACCTGCCGGGCGAGCCAGAGATCCAGGAGCCGGCGATCGAAAAGGGGCAAGAATATGTGGTGGCTCCGGCGGATGGTGTGCGGCCGATTCCGCGTTACAGCCGGCGCATGCAGCTTGCGGAGCGGCTGCCGCGTGCCGAGAACGAACCCTTTTGCCGCAACTTCGCCAATCGCGTTTGGACGCTGGTGATGGGCCGCGGCCTGGTGCATCCGCTGGACATGCACCATCAGGAGAACCCAGCGGCCTATCCCGAGGTGCTGGAGTTGCTGGCGCGCAGCGCCGTGGAGCTGCGGTTCGATCTGCGTGCCCTGTTGCGCGAGTTGTTGCAGACGCGGGCCTATCAGCGTTCCAGCGCGTGGGCGGCAGAGGCCGATCGTCCGCCGCCAGAGGCATTTGCGGTGGCGTTGCTGCGGCCGCTCTCGGCGGAGCAGTTTGCCTTGGCGGTCATGCAGGCCACCGGCTTCACAGATAGCCAGCGGTTGGCGCTGGGCGCCTCCCTGAACGAGCAGACGCTTTACGAGCGGCTGGCGGGGCAGATCCCGGCCTTTGTGGCGCTCTACGGAGGCCCGCCAGGGCATCCCGACGGAGACTTTCAGGCCACCCTGGAGCAGACGCTGTTCCTGGCCAACGGAGAACCGGTGAGATCGTGGCTGACGCCGCAACCCGGCAATCTTGCGGAGCGGTTGCTGCGCGCGGCCGATGCCAAGGCGCTGGCAGACGAGCTGTATCTGAGCGTGTTGTCCCGCCCGCCAGAGGCCGAAGAGGTCTCGGCGGTAGAAGCGTACCTGGCGGGCCGCGAAGCGGATCGCCCAGCCGCCGTGCGCGAGTTGATCTGGGCCCTGATTGCGAGTGCGGAGTTTCGTTTCAACCACTGAGAGATGTGCGGGCCGGCGCCCCTATGTATCGGGAGGTCTCCATGAAGCGGATGTATTCTTGCGGCGCAGTGGAACATCGTCTGGCGCGGCGGAGTTTGCTGGCGGGCCTGTTGGGCGGGGGGTGCGCTGCCATGGGGCTGAGCCGTGTGGTGCAGCCGGCGGTAGCCGAAACGCTCAAGGGGCAGGAGAAGCGCGTGCTGGTGGTGTACTTCAACGGCGGGCTGAGCCAGTTGGAGTCCTGGGATCCCAAGCCTGATACGGAAACGGGCGGCCCCTTCCGCGCGATTCCCACCACCGTACCGGGCGTACACATCAGCGAGTTGTTGCCCTATACGGCGCAGCAGATGCATCATCTTTCGATTGTGCGCAGCGTCAACACGGCGGAAGACGATCATGGCCGGGGGCGCGTGTTCATGGAGACGGGCCGGCCGCAATCGCCCGCAGCCCAGTATCCGGTGCTGGGTTCGGCCGTGGCGCGGCTGCTGGCAGACAGCAAGGCGGTGCTGCCCGGCTACATTCACATTCGGCCCGGTGGCGCTGGCTACAACAAGGCGGACGCTGCCTTCTTGGGCCCCAAGTATGCTGCCCTGGCGACCGACGGCAGCCTGCCGGCCAACATTGCACGTCCGGCCGACCTGCCGGAGTCGGCCGATGCAGCGCGGCAGGCACTGCGCCGCCAGCTCGATGCCGGCTTTACGCGGCGGAGGCGCACGGCGGACACCGAGGCCTACACCCTCTCCTACGAGCAGGCGGCCGAGATGATGCGCCGCACCGAGGTGTTCGACGTGACCAGGGAGCCTCAGGCCGATCAGGAGCGTTACGGCAGCCACGATTTCGGCCGGCACTGCCTGCTGGCTCGCCGCCTGCTGGAACACGGCTTCACCTGCGTGAAGCTGACCCATAGCGAATATGACACGCACTTCGAGAATTTCGACTTCCACCTGGAGCAACTTGGGGAGTTCGACCGCCCCTTCGCCACCCTGATTGCCGACCTGGCCGATCGCGGCCTGCTTGAGCACACGCTGGTCGTCCTCATGTCTGAGTTCGGCCGCACGCCCAACATCAACTACGGCCTGGGACGCGACCACTGGGGCCACGCCTGGAGCGTGGTGCTGGGAGGCTGCGGCATCCAGCCCGGCGGCGTGGTGGGCAAGACCAACGAGCA
This sequence comes from Pirellulales bacterium, assembly GCA_023511675.1. Classification (GTDB taxonomy): domain Bacteria; phylum Planctomycetota; class Planctomycetia; order Pirellulales; family JAIMBC01; genus JAIMBC01. Next base: position 314 of record JAIMBC010000379.1, on the reverse strand, counting down.
GGGCACCGCCGTCGTGGACCGTCAGGTCGATGGCCGCCACCTGTTCCACACCTACATGCGGGCCCTGGGCCTCGACCCGGCAGAAAATTACCTGGTGGATGGACGTGAAATCCCCATCGCCGATCCCTCGGCCTCCGCCATCGACGAACTGCTAGCCTGAGACGCGAGCCATACCATGTCGGCACAGCCCGCGGACGAAGCCGCTGCCCAGCCAGACACTGCCCAGCCAGCCCACCCCCAGCCCGAACCGGCTGAAACCCAGGCGGCGCCCCAGCCCACCCCACCCCATGCACCGCCGCCGATCGATCCGGCCC
>JAIMBC010000378.1 GCA_023511675.1 Pirellulales bacterium | reverse complement strand
GTCCCACGGCGTCCTCGCCGCTGATCTCCACCTCGCGGGTCAGGTCTCCCTCGGCTGCGGCAGAAACCACCTCCAGCATGCGATCTACCTGAGCGCGCAGCTCCTGGGCCTGCTGCCGCTCGCGCTCGGTTGCCTCTTGCACCTGGCGTTCCAGCTTGAGCTTCTCGGTAATCACCTCCCACGTGACCATGGGACCGAGGTACGTGCCGTGCGAGTCGTAGAGGGGGCTGACCAGCAGATCGAGCGTTTCGTCGCCAAGCTGAATCTGCGCGCGGTGCGGCAGATTCGCGGGATCCGCCAGAATCCGCCGCACATGTGCGGGATTCTTGTGGAAAATGTCGATGCTTTGACCCACAAGCTGCTCCACGGGCACCGGCAGCAGCCGCTCCAGGGTCTTCAAACTCCGCTTCGACGCCGTATTCAGGTAGCTAAGCTTGAGATCGAGACTGGCCAGCATGATGTTGACGGGGACATTCTCGACCACGTTGTGCAGCCAATCGGCCCTGCTAATCTTAGCCGCCAGAGATTCCCACTCCACGCGCGAGCTACCGAAGATGGTGCGCAGGCGGTCCAGGGTGTGGTTCAGCAGCCGCTGGGTCTGCCCCACCTCGTCCTGTGTCTCCTCGCCGGCTTGAGAGGAGAGATCCCCTGCCGCCAACGCTTGCAAAGCGGCTTTCATCTGGGCCAGCTTGCGCAGCACCACGGCACCTGTGCGGTAGCTGAGCCCGCCGGCCAGTGCCAGGGCTACGCTGGCAAGTCCCCACGCCAGCCATGTGCGGCCGGAGATGACCTCTGCCGCCATACTTTCCACCTGCGCATTCTGTTGGGTTGCCAGCTCCACTACCCGGTCGATGGCGCTACGATGCTCGGCGTACTTGGCAGCCAGCTCGCCATCGAGCACCTGCTGTGCCTCCTCGCGCTGGCCCTGCGTCAGCAGGGGGAAGAACTTGTTGTCCCGCAGCTCGAAGAACGCCAGTGCCGCCTCATGTGCCTTGACGAGCAGGGTGTGCCGCAGTTCGCCCTCGGGCAAGGTGCGCTCCCAGTGGGCGTGGCGCTCGAGGTATTGCTGACGAAGCTGCTGAGCCCGGGCCGCCAGGGCGTGAAGCTGCGCGGGATTGGTTTCGCGCTGCATCTGATAGCACAGCAAGTACGATTCGATGATATACTCCGGCGGGGGCAGCACATCCGCGATCAGGTCCTTGCCTTCCACCACCTGCGCATACAGGGGACCGTTGACCTTCACCGTGGACAGTGTGGCGAGCATGTAGGCGGTCAATCCCAGCATGCCTGCCAGGAACACGCCGGCCAGCATGGCCAACCGGGCTTTGATCGTGAAGGCGAAGCGGCGCACCGGCTGCGCCGAAGGCAGCGGATATCCCGCGGTGGTGCCGTCGGGATACGAGCTGCCTGGCGCTCCCCGCGACGGTCCGAGCGGCGGATTGGAAGAATGGAATTGCGGATCGTTGGCACGCATGGTAGCAGAGGGTTGCATGGCAGGTTCCTGGGGTTGAAGTTTGGGTGAACGGGTATGCGTTACAGACACGCGGCCTCTTGCCGTCATGTGCTGCGTGCGGCCGATAGCTGCACCGTGCGGTCCACGTCCAGCACCAGCAGCAGGCGGTCGCGCAGTTTGTAGGCTCCACGGATGAGTTCGCGTGCAACGCCGCGCAGCGTCTCAGGCGGGCGCTCGAAAAGTTCGTCCGAGACCTCGAGCACGTCTCCGATCGAATCCACCAGCAGGCTGGTAGGGCCATCGTCGGTACGGACCACCACGTTCATGGGCTGCACGCCCTGGGGCCGCTGGCGCAGCTCCAGCCTATGCCGCAGGTCGATCGCCGTGACGATCTGCCCGCGGAGATTGATAAGCCCCTGGATCACCTGCGAGGCCAGCGGCACGCGCGTCATCTCCTGATAGCGGATTACCTCCTGTACTTTGTGTACCTCCACGCCGAAAAACAGGCCGTCGAGCAGGAAAGTACAGAACTGACGTTGGTTGGACATACGTTATTCCCTGTTCATTTGGCCGGGTCATTACACTGCCACCGCGGCGGAGAAAGGCCGCGCCAGCGCGGCGGACATCAGGCCGCGGACGTCCACCAGGTCCGTGACGCGGTTCTGTATCACGGCTGAACCACACACGCCCGGCCGCGTCGATGCACGTTCCACGGCCAGCGGCACCTCGACAATGTCCAGAATGCGCTCCACCACCAGCCCCACGCTCTGATCCTGTTCGCTGTACACCACCACCTGGAGCGTCTCCCTCTCCCGGGATGGGTTCTGGGGATAGCCTAGCGCCTGAGCCAGCCGCACCAGAGGCAGAATGCGGCCGCGGTACTGCACCACCTCGGCCCCGTCTGCCAGTTCGATGCTGCGGGCGTCGATCTCCTCCAGCCGAGCCACCAACTCCAGCGGAATGGCTGCCCGGTGTCCCTCGCCCAGGCTCAGCACCAGCAGCGACTGGAGCTGCTCGCTTGACTGGGCCGGACGCGCCGCCAATTCTGCCAGCGCCCGGTCGCGCAGCTCGGAAATCACCCCCGCGCGCTGGGCGACTCCCAGTACATCCAGAATCAGGGCCACGCGGCCGTCTCCCATGATCGTGGCTCCAGCGAACAGGCTCACGTTCTTGAGTTGCTTGCTGAGCGGCTTGACCACGATCTCCTCTGTGTCGTTGATGCCCTCGACCACCAGGCCGAACTGGCGGTCATCTGCTTGCAGCACGACGATGTTCACGCCGTCCTGCCGCGCGTCACGCTCTTCCAGCTCCAGCTCCCGGTTCAGATATACCAGCGGCAGCAGATGGCCGCGCAGGCGATAGACCGGCGCGCCGTGGATCTGCTCGATCGCGTGCTGAGCCTGCTCCCCCTCCAGACGCACCAGCTCCAGCAAGTTCACCTGCGGAATCGCGTAGCGCTCGCCGCCGCTGGTGACGATCAGCGCCGGGATGATCGCCAGCGTCAGGGGAATTTTGATCTTCAACGTGGTCCCCTGGCCAGGGTGGCTTTGAATATCCACCGTACCGCCAATCTTCTCGATGTTGGTCTTCACCACGTCCATGCCCACGCCGCGGCCCGATACATTGGTGACCGCCTGCGCCGTGGAGAAACCAGGCAAGAACACCAACTGCACGCACTCGCGGTCGCTCATGCGGGCCGCCTGCTCGCGGGTGATCAAGCCGCGTTCCAGGGCCTTGGCCCGGATGCGGTCGGGGTCGATGCCGGCTCCGTCGTCCGAGATCTCGATGTTTACCTGGCCCCCTTCGTGATAGGCGCGCAGGGCCAGCAGCCCCTCCGCTGGCTTGCCTGCCGCCAGCCTCGCCTCGGGCGACTCGATGCCGTGGTCCACCGCGTTGCGTACCACGTGGGTGAGCGGATCCTTGATCGCCTCGATGATCGTGCGGTCCAGTTCCGTCTCCTTGCCTTCCATCTCCACGCGGACGCGCTTGCCACATTGGCGGGCCAGATCCCGCACTACGCGCGGGAAGCGATTCCACACGTTGCCGATGGGCTGCATGCGGGTCTTCATCACCCCCTCTTGCAGCTCGGTGGTGATCAGATTCAGCCGCTGCGTGCTGCCCAGGAAGGCCGCGTCTCGCTGCGTGGCCGTGAATTGCAAGATCTGGTTCCGCGCCAGCACCAGCTCTCCTACCAGGTTCATCAGCTTGTCGAGCAGGCCCACGTCGACCCGCACGCTCCCCTCCGACACGCTGGCGGCCGCTGCCTCTTGCACCCGTAGTGCCTGGGACACTTCCTGCGGCTGCACGTCTCCTCGCTCCAGCAGGATCTCTCCCACGGGGCGCGGGTCTCCTTCGGCCTGCTGTCGCAGGGCCTCGAGGACCTTGGCTGGTGAGGCGGCTCCGGTGGCCACGAGGATGTCGCCCAGGGGAATGGG
>JAIMBC010000038.1 GCA_023511675.1 Pirellulales bacterium | reverse complement strand
GGCATGGGCCCCTCGGCGGCATCGACCACCACGAGCGCCCCATCGGCCATCCGCAGCACACGCTCCACCTCTCCGCCAAAGTCGGCGTGCCCAGGCGTATCGATCACATTGATCTTCACGCCCCGGTAGCTGATGGCCACGTTCTTGGCCAGAATGGTGATGCCCCGCTCCCGCTCCAGCTCGTTGCTATCGAGAATCTGGCTTCCCACAAGCTGGCCCGCGCGGAACTGCCCGCACTGACGCAGCAAACAGTCGACCAGCGATGTCTTGCCATGATCGACGTGCGCAATGAGGGCGATGTTACGTAAATCGTTGCGGCGCATGACGAGTGCTGGAAGCGAGCGCCTGCCCGGCTCCCAGCGGTATCGTAGCATCGAGGTGCCGTTGCGGCCAGGGGAGCCGCTGATCGGGCGGCACGGGGCTGTTGCGCTGCAAGCGTGCGGCCAGGCGCGGGCAGCATCCACCGACGCGTGCCCATGCCACAAGCGCGCCTTTCGGAACGCCTGTTCAGCATCTGGTTGCGGCAAGGCCGAGCTGGAGCGATGGAGGGCGGCGTGGCCGCGGGGTGAGCGGCGCATCAGCGCGGCAACAGGAGGTCGCTCGATGGCGCATGAGGCGTTCGCCTGAGGCGGCCTGGCGCCTGTAGCACTCCGCCACAGGCAGCGCGCCAGGGCGTGGCGGGGCGCACCAGGGTGTGAGGCGGTGCGGCACAGGGGGATGGCCATTTCTGCACGACGTGCATCGCGGCAAGCATGGCGGCAACCTTGGCACGCCATTCGCTGGGCAGGTGGCCCATCATGCCGGCTGAGGAGGCTTGGCCGGCGGAGCATGAAACACCGCACGGCACCGGAGCGCAGCACGAGCATGTTGTGTAGGCTTCTCCCCGCGCAGCCAGGCCCGGCACGGTTCTGGATTGCTGGAATGGCCCTGCTGAGCTTGTGCGTGGCGGGCTGTGCCCGTGAACAGGCGCCCGAATACGCTAGCAGCCGCGAGGTGCTGGCGCTCGATGAGTCCTTGCAACGCGCGATCCGCCGCCATCTGGCAGAGCGGTGCGGTACCCCGCAAGCGCCACGGCTGCTCGGGCAAGACGATCTCGATCCGCAGCACCTGCGCCTGGGTGCGCGGGTTTACCAGCGCCAGTGCGCCGCCTGTCATGGCATGACGGGAGATGGGGCTGGGCCGGTAGCAGAGATCATGAACCCGCGTCCGCGAGACTACCGCAAAGGGGTGTTCAAGTTCATCTCCACGCCTTATGGATCCAAGCCGTTACGTGACGACTTGGTACGGACTATCCGCGTGGGCGTGCGCGGCACGTCCATGCCCTCGTTTCACCTGTTGCCGGACGCAGAGCTACAAGCGGTGGTGGACTATGTGCTGGCCTTGACGCACCGAGGAGAGCTGGAGCTGCGGCTGGCGATCGAGGCGGAGAACGAGGGAGAGATCGACCCGGAGATTCTGCCGGATCTGGTGGCCGAGGTACTCGAGCCGTGGCAGGCGGCGCGGACGCAGGTGATTGTCCCGCCGATTGCGGAGCCTCCCTACACTCGGGATTCTGTGTACCTTGGCAAGCAGGCATTTCTCACCGAGAAGGCAGGCTGCTTCAAGTGTCATGGGGCGGATGGGACAGGGCGGACGAGCGAGAATGAGCAGGGCTTTGTCGATACCTGGGGACAGCGCACCAAGGCTGCCGATCTGACCAGCGGCTTGTTCCGGGGTGGGGCGGAACCGGTAGACATCTACCGCCGCATCGCCGGAGGGGTCAACGGCACACCCATGCCCTCGTATCATCAGGCGCTCTCCGGACAGCCCGAGACAATCTGGCATCTGGTCCACTATGTCCAGTATGTCTCGGACGCGCGCCGACGTGAGGTGCAGGCTGCGTACAGAGCCTGGCGGAGCCCACCCTCAACGCCGCAGCAGGTGCAGCCGGATGATGCGGCAGGCGGTCAAGCTGGTGGAGGCTAGGCTGATGGATCCGGAACAGGCGCAGCGCGAGCTGGCGGAGCTGCGTGCCAGGGTGGCGGAACTCGAGGCCCAGGTTGCAGCCCAGGAGGCGAGGCCCTGGCAGGCGACGGGCTATTATGGAGCGTACTACGCGACCACGGGCTTCATGCTGGGGGCATTGGGCGCGCTGGCCAGTCTATTTTTCAACGTGGTGGGTTCGCTGGTGGTGGGGCAGCATCCGCTGCGGCTGATCCAGGTGTACCTGACGTTCCCCTTGGGAGAGCAGGCGCTGCACCTGGAGGGTGGACTGGCGCTGGCGGTGGGCTGCTGTCTGTACATCGGCACGGGGATGCTGTACGGGATCGTGTTTCAACTGGTGCTGGCGCGGTGGGCGCCGCAGGCGCGGCTGCGGGAAAGGCTGGTCTGGGCGAGTGCCCTGGCCTTGCTGATCTGGGTGGTGAATTTCTACGGCATCCTCTCGTGGCTCCAGCCGCTGTTATTCGGCGGCCGCTGGATCTTGGCCGAGATTCCGTTCTGGGTGGCGGCGGCCACGCATTTGGTATTTGGCTGGTCGATGGCCCTTGCCTATCCGCTTGGTACATACACCCCTTATCGCAGAGTGACAGACGCGTCATGACACACACTGCATGGGCCGAGGCTACAGGGAGCGATCGCGACCTGGTGGACCGCCGCCTGGTGGCGTGGTATTTTGTGGCCGCGCTCGTCTATCTGGGCTTCTCCCTGCTGGGCGGTCTGTTGATGGCCTTGCAGCTTGTGCGCGCCAATCCGCTGCAAGGCATCGAGCTGCTCTCTCCGGGCCGGTGGCGGATGATCCATACCAATGCGGTGGCCTACGGCTTTCTGGCGAACAGCTTTCTGGGCGCACTGCACTGGGCCATACCGCGGCTGACCTTGCGGCCGGTGCTCAGCAGATGGTTCTCCTGGTTCATCTTCGCTGCATGGCAGGTGGTGGTGTTGGCCACTGCGGGCGGCATCCTGTTGGGCCATGCACAGGGCCTCGAGTGGGGCGAAACGCCTACCTGGATCGACCCGCTGGCTCTGGCCGGCCTGCTGCTGGTGGCGGTGAACTTCCTGGCTCCCATTACCGCCGCACGGGGCCCGCTGTATGTCTCATCGTGGTATTTCATGGCGGCCTTCGTCTGGACGCTGCTCACCTATGCGATGGGCAACTTCTTGCCCGAGTACTTTGTGCCGGGCACCAGCGGCGGCGCCATCGCCGGATTGTTTATTCACGACCTGGTGGGACTGTTCGTCACCCCGCTGGGGTGGGGGCTGATGTACTATTTCGTTCCCATCCTGCTCAAGAAGCCCATCTGGAGCCACGGACTCTCCCTGGTGGGATTCTGGGGCCTGGCCTTCTTCTACCCCTTGAATGGCATCCATCATTTTTTGTACACGCCCATCCCCATGTTTCTCCAGTACGGCGCCGTCATCGCCACGGTGGCCGTAGAACTGGTCGTGGCGACCGTATTGGTGAACTTTTTCGGCACCGTCTGGGGAGCCGGCCGGCTGGCACTGGCGAATCTGCCGCTGCGCTGGTTCTACACCGGCATGGTGCTGTACTTCATCACCTGCTTTCAGTGCGCTTTGCAGGTGACGCTCACATTCCAGGCCGTGATCCACTTTACCGACTGGGTGGTGGGCCATGCACACCTGGTGATGTTTGGCGTGTTCAGCATGTGGATCTTCGGGATCATGACCCATCTGTTTCCGCGGCTCCTGGATCGGCCCTGGTATAGCAACCGGCTGGCGGAGTGGCATTTCTGGGCCAGTACTGTGGGAATCGTGGTGATGTTCACGGACCTTGGACTGGCGGGCATGTTTCAGGGTTATTACTGGGCGGCCCTGCTACCGTGGGAGGCTTCCGTGGATGGTTCGTACCCGTTCTGGCTGGTACGGCTGCTGGCGGGGCTGGTGATCATCTTTGGGCAGTTGTGCTTTGTAGTGAATTTGGTGGCTACCTGGCGGAATCGCGGACATGTTTGAATCCAAAGGGGGAGTGCTGCTGATCGGCGGGTTAGGATTCTTCGCCCTGGCGCTGGTTTCCAATGCGCTGGTGCCTGTACAGATGTACCGCGACTTGCCCGAGCAGCGGACGGAGGAACTGGTCAACGCCAATCTCATGTATCAGTTTGAGGATCTGAGCCGGCGCTTTCCGGAGAGCTTTGAAAAATATTACGGGAAGCCCACACGCGAGCAGGCGGCCGAGGCGCTGGCGCTGGGACGGCGCGTGTATGTGGCCGAGGGGTGCTGGCATTGCCACAGCCAGTACGTGCGGCCGGTGTCCAACGAGTCGCGTCGCTGGGGCGCGGTATCGGCCACGTGGGAGTATCAGAACGAGCTGCAGCGGCCGGTGATGTTCGGCACGCGGCGGGTAGGGCCGGATCTCAGCCGCGAGGGCGGCCGGCGGAGCAACGACTGGCACGCGGCGCACTTCTTCGATCCGGGCAGCGTATCCGAAGGCTCCCCCATGCCGCCCTATCGCTGGTTTTTTGACGGCTCGGCGCAGCGGCCGAACCGGCGGGGGCTGGCCATCATGGCTTATGTGCAATGGCTCGGCTCCTGGTTGGAGAGCTATCCCTATTACGAGGCATATCAGCCCTTGCCCAGGCTGGAGGACGCGCCATGAGTTCCCTGGCACCCCGCTCGCGTGCAGCCCGCTGGACGGCGTTGGGGCTGGCATTGTTGATCTTGCTGCCGAGCCTGTGGGGTTTCGGCACCAAGTTTGCCGAACTGGTCGACCTGGCACGCGGCCAGGGGGAGGGGACATTTGCCGTCAGCCCCGTGGTGAACTATCTGCTTGCCAGCCTGGGGTTCTTGCTGCTATTCGGTTGGGCGGCGGTCAACGGGATGTTTCACGACGTCGAGCGGCCCAAGCTGCTGCTGCTGGAACGCGAACAAATGCTGGATGCCAAGGAGTGAGCGCATGAGCCGGGTCGAGCAGACCGATGCCCGCAGCGAACACCAGTTCCATCACTATCGCGGCAATCGCATCCCCTGGTTCGTCCGCTTGATGTGGGTGTGTTTCTGGTGCTTTGTGGCCTACTACGTGGCCGTTTATCTGGTGCCGTCGTTGCGCATCGAGCTGATCAGTCCGCCGTAAGGGTGGGACGCCGGCGCACGCCAGCCTGGTGCTTGCCGGTCCCCAACAGCAGAACTTGCCATGAACACGACGTGCGCATTTTGCGGTCTGCCGCTGCACGGCCCGCTCGCCGGGGCAGAGGGTGGTGCGGGGGACGCCGCGCCGCGGTTCTGCTGTCTGGGTTGCAGGGTGGCCGCGGCCGTGGCAGGCTGTGGCGGAGAGCAGGGCGAGGCCCGTCAGATGGCCGCGCGGCTGGCGCTGGCGGTCTTTCTCACCATGAACGTGTTTGCTTTTTCCATGGCGCTGTGGCCGGACGCGGTGTATCCCACGGCTCCGCCCGATCGTTTGGAGCGCGTACTGTCGGACCTTTGGCGCTACACCTGCCTGGTGCTCACGGTAGGCGTGTTGTACCTGCTAGGCGGCCCGCTGGCCGCTAGCGCCTGGCAGAGCCTGCGCAGCCGACGTGCCTCCACCGACCCGCTGCTGGCCGCAGGCGTGGCGGCCGCGTTTCTGTACTCGCTGGTTTCCGTCCTGCGCGGCGAGGGGGGGGTGTACTTCGAGGTTGTGTGCGTGGTGCTGGTGGCTGTCACCCTGGGCCGCTGGCTGGAAGCGGCGGGGCGCCTCCGCACCACGGCGGCACTCCGCTCCCTGGAGCGCCTCTTGCCTCAACAGGTGTGGCGCCGCTGCGGGGAGAATTGGACCGCCGTACCGGCAGAGGCAGTGCGTGCCGGCGACCGCCTGCGCGTCTCCGCCGGGCAGCGTGTGCCCGTGGATGGCCGCCTCTTAGCAGGAACGGCGCTGGTGGACGAACATGTGCTCACCGGCGAAAGCCTCCCGGTCTTCAAACAGCCGCCCGATTCTCTTCGCGGCGGATCGCTGAATCTCGATGGGGAACTGGAACTCGAGGCCTTCGGCCCGCCAGAGGCGGGCATGCTCGGGCGCATGCTCGGGCTGGTGCGCACCGGCCGGCTGGCCAAGGGTCGGTATGAACGCCTGGCAGATGTGGCGGCTGCCTGGTTTGCCTGGCTGGTGATCCTGGTGGCGCTGTCTGCTGCGGCCTGGCACGGCTGGCACGCCGGAGCGGCCGAAGGGACGCTCGTGCTGCTGTCTGTGGTTTTGATCGCTTGCCCTTGTGCGCTGGGCCTGGCTACTCCCATGGCCATGTGGGCGGCTGCTGGTGCGGCGGCAAGCCGGCAGGTGCTGCTGGCAGATGGCGCTGCGCTGGAGCGCCTGGCGGGGGTGCGCGTGGTGTGCCTGGACAAAACGGGGACATTATCCGAGGGCGCTGCTCGGGTCGAGTGCTGCCATGCCACGGGCGACCTCGAACAGCATCTGGCCTGCGCCGCCGCGCTGGCAGAGGCATCTCGGCATCCGCTGGCGCGTGCCGTGGCCGATTATGCGGCACGGCGGGGCGTCCGTGCATCGCAGGCGCACAAGGTACGTGTCTTCGCCGGACGCGGCGTGGCCGGAGATTGCACGCCGCCCTTGCAACATGCATCGAGCGATGCCCGCAACGGCGGCGAAGCACCGCATCCAGCCGCTCCTCGTGCCGCTTGCAGCACTCACCAGCGGCAAGTGGACCGAACCTGGCTGCGCTACGCTCTGGGCAGCCCGCGCTGGATGCACGAACAGGGCCTGGACTGGGACGCCCCCCTGCAAGCTGCCCTCCGTGCCGCTGATTCGGGCTGCCTCTCCGTCGTGTGCCTGGCCTGCCAAGGCCAGGTGGTGGCCGTGTTTGCCGTACGCGAGCAACTCCGTCCCGGCGCGGTCGAGGCGATCCGCCGCTTGCAGCAAATGCAGCTTCACGTCCTGCTGCTCACCGGCGACAGCGAGGCCAGGGCTGCTGTCCTAGCGAGCGCCTTGGAGATACCCCATCGAGCACACCTCCATCCGGAAGACAAGCTGGCTGCCGTGGACCAGGCCCGCAAGGCCCACGGCCCCGTCGCCATGGTGGGAGACGGCATCAACGATGCGCCAGCCCTGGCCCATGCCGATGTTGGCCTGGCCATCGGCTCGGGAACCGACGTCGCTCGCGAGGCCGCCGATATTTGCTTGCTGGCCGATGATCTCGGCCGCTTGCCGTGGGTGATCGAGCTGGCGCGACGCACGCTGCGCATAGCCAAGCTCAACCTGTTCTGGGCATTCGTGTACAACGCCGCGGGAATGGCCCTGGCGGCCGCCGGCAAACTCACCCCCGTATGGGCCGCTGCCGCCATGGCCGCCAGTAGCCTGCTGGTGATCGGCAACTCGTTGAGGCTGGTTGAACCGGCGGTCAACGAGCGTGCCGGCGCAGGGACAGACTCCAGCGGATCGCAAGGCAGCAAGACGGCCAGCGTCCCGCCGGATGCGCAGGAGCTGCCCCCCCCAGCAGGTGTGCCGGATACGGCGGCCGCCCGCCGCCTTGCACACGCTGTGCCAGCCGATTGAGTGTCCCATGTTCGAATTGTTGCTGACCTGTGGGGGCGGGTTGCTGGGATCGGCCCACTGCGTGGGCATGTGCGGCGGTTTTGCCGTGGCATTGGGCAGCACCGCCCGCAGTGCGCTCGCGGTGCTGCATCGGCAGCTTGCGTATAGCCTCGGCCGCATCTGTACGTATGCGTTTGGGGGAGCGGTGGTTGGCCACGCAGGCCGCGAGCTGGCACGGGCACTGCCAGCAGCGATTTCGGCGCAGGCGGTGATGGCTGTGATCGCGGGGCTATTGCTGGTTTGGCAGGGACTCGCGGCGGCCGGGTTGCTACGGAGGCGTGGCGTCGGGCCGGGCGTCTGCCTGGCGGCGCCGCTGCTGGGGGCGCTGCTGCACGGGCCGGGAGTCCGTTCGGCTTTTCTCGCTGGGGTGTTCACGGGCTTCTTGCCGTGCGGACTGGTGTATGCCTATCTCGCTGCTGCGGCGGCCAGCGGCCATGCCTGGAGCGGTGCCTGGCGCATGGCCGCATTTGGGGTGGGCACGGCGCCGGCGCTCATCCTCATGGGGCTGGGGGCGGGCGTGATCTCGCTCCGAGCCAGGCAGCGGCTGTTGCGCTTGGCTGCGGTGTGCGTGGTGCTGACGGGGCTGGTGTCCCTCGCCCGCGGGGTAGGCTACCTGCCTGGGAACGGAGGGGTAACCGGGCAAGGATGCCCTGCGTGCAGCGTACCGATCGCCTCTGGGAGCGAGAGGCGAGGCCACGCAGCGTGGGCGGACATACTGGCAGGCGAGGGAAATGGAACGCTCGCAGGCGAGTGAATCAGGGCGGCGTTAAAGGCCGGCAGGACGCGGAGGCGCTGCATGAGCTTCTCGACGGGGCGTATCGCGCGGCAAGGCTGCTGGCTGCATGGCCCCAATCCCCGCGCACGGCAGCCCAATCCCCGTGCATCGCGCCGCAATCCCCGCGCACGGCGAGCCAGTCCGAATTGCCGTGGCATCCCCCCGCGCGGCTGCTGGCGGCATCGCCGCTGAGGGATGCAGTCAGCGCGATGGCGGGCAGGTACGTGTGGTGGCCTCTTCGACCGCGGCGGGTGGAGCCCCTGGCGGGCCCTGCGGCGGCAGGGCACAATAGCGGCAGCCTGGTCAGGGGGTGTGTGGCTGCATTGCCGGGTGGGATGGAATGGGCAGTGGCAGCAAGGTGCCTGGGGTGCGGGCCTTTCCTGCCGGGCCGTTATGGTGGAACATGTCTCAGCCCTGGCTGTTTTCTGCTGCGGTTCCGGGGCCCGAGGCGCTGAGCGTCTCGGAGCTGACGGCCCAGATTCAGGAACTCTTGGCCGACACGTTTGCAGACGTGTGGGTGAGCGGCGAGATTTCGAATCTGGCGCGGCCTCAATCGGGCCACGTGTACTTCTCGCTTAAGGACGAGTCGGCACAGCTCGCGGCAGTGGTATGGCGTAGTGCGGCACAGCGGCTGCGGTTCGACCTGGCCGATGGCATGCAGGTGGTCTGCCGTGGCCGCATCGACGTGTATCCTCCGCGGGGCAGCTATCAGCTCATTGTGACCCAGGTGGTGCCCCTGGGAGCCGGCGCTCTGGAACTGGCATTGCGCCGGCTGCGGGAGCGGCTGGCGGCGGAGGGGCTGTTCGATAAGTCCCGCAAACGCCCGCTGCCTCGGTTTCCGCGGCAGCTTGCCCTGGTCACAAGCCCCTCCGGCGCTGCGGTGCGAGACTTTCTCGAGGTGCTCGGCCGCCGCTGGCGGCTGACGGGCGTCATGGTGGTGCCGGTGCGTGTGCAGGGCGCGGGTGCAGCCCAGGAGATGGCCCAGGCGATCTGCCGGCTGAACCAGCTCCAGGCACCATTCGACTGCATTGTGCTGGCACGGGGCGGAGGGAGCGTGGAAGATCTGTGGGCGTTTAATGAAGAGGTGCTGGTGCGAGCCATCGCTGCGTCTCGCATTCCCGTGGTGTCGGCCGTGGGACATGAAATCGACGTCACGCTGGCGGATCTGGCGGCAGACGTGCGCGCCCTCACTCCCAGCGAGGCGGCAGAGCGTGTGGTACCGTCCGCCGAGTAGGTGCTGGCGCTGCTCGATAGTTACCGCCAGCGGATGGGAGGCGCGCTGCGCCAGCGTTGTGCCTCCGTGCGGACGCGCTTGGACCAGCTCGCGGCTCGGCCGGTCTTCCGCCGCCCTTACGACCACCTGCACGCATTCATGCAACGCTTGGACGAGCTGGCGATGCGCGGTGCTCGCGCCGTTTCTCGCCGTTGTGAACGCGCTCGCCATGTCCTGGAAGCGGCGGCGGGAAGGCTCGAGTCTCTCAGTCCCCTGGCTGTGCTGGCTCGCGGCTACAGCGTGACGCTCCGCGCGGCCGACGGCAGCGTGCTGCGCGATGCCACGACCGTTCGCGTCGGTGAGCTGCTGGAAACACAACTGGCCCGAGGCAGGCTCGCCAGCCGGGTCGTGGCCGGCGCCGACACTGGCTCCCAGGCCGAGCAAACGTAGCCTGTGCGGGGCAGCAGTGCCAGATATCGCGGCAGAGCTTCTGTCAGCGTATGGCCGGCCAGCAGGGCAAGACTCAGCGGCATCACGCGGGGGGTGACGGGGGCAGGTGACCCGGGGGCACGTCGGGCATATCTCGCCGGGCAGCCGCATCGCCCTGGGCTGCCTCGGCAAACCCATCCCGGCCGTACAGGAATCTTTCCACTACGGCTGGCTCCAGGCCCAGGCAGCCGCCCAGTTCTATCGCCCGGCGGTAGCTGGGCCGGCTGAAACGCACGGTAATCCAGTACACCAGGCAGGCGCCCGCTAGCCAGGCCGCGTTTTCCAGCAGCGGGGAGATGCTCCCCCCGGCTCGGCCCAACCATCGAGCGGCTTGCACGGCCGTGGCCACGGCATACCCCGCCCCAATCAGGATCAGCCCCGTGCGAGCCCAGGCGGTGAACACCGATTTGAGGCTGAGCGAAATCTTCATGCCACGCTCGTCGTTGCTCCCCTCCACGAGCACGTAGCTGGCCAATGGTATCAGCGGTATGAATTGCAAGTGAAAGAAGCGTGTGCGTACGTAGAACAGGCCGGGCACGCGATCGACCTTGCCGTACAACTTGGTTCCGTACACCACGATCATGGCGAGGGAGCCTGTTAGAAGCGTCCGTCCCGCACTTCGTAGTGCGTGGGCCGCCCGAGGTATTCTCCCCCCTGCTGAACCCAGTGGGCGATCCAGTGGATCATTTGCTGTACGGGCACGGTGGGGTACCCGAACACGCGCATGGCAAGCTGGGAATTGCTCAACAGGGCGTCTGGCGCCTCGCTGCCTGTAAAGCGTGGCGTGCGGCCCATGATGCGGCCGAATTGCTGGCAGACCTGGCGCACGGAAAGCGTCTCCGGCCCCGCCAGGTTGAACACGAATGGCGGGCTTGTGGCGTGGGCCAGACTGGCCAGCGCCGCGGCGTTGGCATCGCCCTGCCAGATGGCGTTGAAGTGGCCCATGGTCAGATCGATGGGCCGCTCCTGGAGCACGCTTTGTGCCAGGTCTGCCAGAATGCCATAACGCAGTTCCTGGGCGTAATTCAGCCGCACAATGCTGACCGGCGTGTCATGGCAGCGGCTGAAGTACTCCACAATCCGCTCGCGGCCGACTGCGCTGGCCCCGTACTCGCCGACGGGGCTGAGCGGATCGCTTTCCAGGCTGCCCCCCAGGCTCACGGGCGATAAGGGATAGACGTTGCCCGTGGAGAAGAACACCAGCCTGCTGCGGCGGTAGCGCTGGGCGATGAGCCCAGCCGCCCAGACGTTGACCGCCCAGGTGTGCGCACCGTGGTCCTGGGTGCCGAACTTGTAGCCCAGCATGGAGACGACCAGCGGCGCCTCGGGCAGCCGGTCCACGGCCCCGGCTTGCAGCAGATCGCAAGGCAGCGTTTCGACATCCCACGATTGAAGCTGTTCGGCGATCCGAGGCTGGGAGAAGCGGCTGACCGCGATGATGCGGCGGCGCATACCGGCCGCTTCGGCGGCACGCCGTGCCATGCGACAGAGGCTGGGGCCCATCTTGCCTCCGGCACCCAGCACCAACAGGTCGCCTGGGAGGGCACGCATCACGTCAAGGACTGCCGGTGTGGGGCGGCTCAGCACTTCTTCCAGCACGTCGGCTGTGGGGATCAGGTCAGGCAGCATGGACCGTGCCTCGGCGAGGCGTCACAGGAAATCAAGGCTGCATGGCGCGCGGCCTCAGCCACATACGGTTATAACCCGCAGCGGGCTCCCATTCATTCGTGCGCCAGCCGCGCTGTGCCAGAGGCCAGCAGCGCCCGCACCCCCCCGTGCTCCGACCGACTACCACCCTTGGCGTAACCCGCACATTCTATACACGTTGCACTGTCCAAGGTTGCTACCCGGCGGTCGCGGCCGCCGACGTACCGCGTACGGCTGCAACGAGCGGCACCGCAGCCGGCCGCATTTCTGCCGACGGCCTGCGCAGGTGCTAGCGTTATAGGGGCTTACGGACGCTCCAGCAAACGAAGTGGACAAGCGGATCATGATTTCGTCAAACAAAGCATCGCCGCTGGAACAAGTGGCGGCGCGGATCGAGGAAATCTCGTCCCTCCCGGACGTGGCGGCAAGGGTGCTGGAGGTCGTCAACGATCCGAAGTGCGGCGCGGCGGAACTCAAGACGGTGCTGGAATCGGACCCGTCGCTGGCCGCGCGGGTGTTGCGTTGCGCGAATTCATCGGCATATGCGCTGCGGACGCGGGTTTCTAACTTGCAGCTCGCTGTGGCCTATCTGGGCTTCAAGCAGGTACGCAATCTAGCGCTGACCGTCACGGTGTGCGAGTTGTTCCGCCAGGGGGAATCGATGGGGCCATACCGCCGCAGCGACCTCTGGCGGCATCTGGTGGCGGTAGCGGTGTGCGCGCGGTTGATCGCCATGCGGCAGCGGCTGGCAGCCTTCGAGGATGCCTTCCTCGCCGGCTTGCTGCACGATATTGGCATCATTCTGGCGGACCAGGGCGCGCACGACCCTTTCCGCCGAATGATGCTTTCGCTAAGTGCAGGCGTGCCGCTCGTGGTCCAGGAGCAGCAGGCTCTGGGGTTTGACCACACAGAGCTGGGAGAGCATTTTGGGCAGCGCTGGAACTTTCCGGAGGCCGTGTTGACCGCCATCCGCTATCACCATGCGGCGGACGAGTATGCGGGCGAGCATGAGATCATGCTGCGCTGCGTGGAGCTGGCCAATGTGCTCTGTTCTTACAAGGGCATGACCAGCGTGGGCATGAACCTGGTGGAGCCATCTGCCGGTTGTCTGTCAACGCTCGGCTTCAACCGGCATGACGTGGAAGTGTTGATGACCGACCTGGACCACGAGCTGTTCACCCACGCGCATCTGTTTTCGCTTTAGAGGGGCGCGCCCATGACCGGCGCCTGGCAACAGTTATTCAGCCAAGACGTTTGCTGCTGGGATGAGACCGGCGCCCTGCAAACACTGGCTGAATTCCTCGAGCCGCTGCCTCTGCAGCGGCTGGTGCTGGCCGATGGCTCGGGCAAGCCGCTGGCGGCCTGGTCTGCGCAGGTGCCCTCTTCCATGAACGAGGTGGAACGGCTCGCGGCAGAAGCGGCGCGCCGCCTGGAGGGACGCACGTGGTGCACCTTCTCGCGGCGTGGTACGCCTCGCCTGGCCTTTGCCATGCGCCTCGCGCGGCAATCCGCTGATGTGTTGCTGGCCGGCCAGATCCGCAGCGTACCCCATGCCAGCCGCCTGTTGCGTTCGCGTCGGCAGGCGCTGCACGTCGCCGGCAAGCTGGCGTGTGCGGTGATCGAAATGCAAGCCCGCAACCAGCGGCTCCGGGCACAGGTGCGCCAGCTCGTGGCCGAAACCGAAACGCTACGCGTCTCCCAGGCCGAAGCCGTGGCAGCCGCCCTGGCCGCCTGTGAACGCCGTTTGCGGGAAACGCTGGGCACGCGGTCGGAGAAATGATGGCAGCCGGCCGGCACGCCTCGCGGCCGGTTTCCACGGCTTGTTGCCTGGAGGGAAGCCTCGCCCTAAGAGGAAGTGGGGCTGGGCGGCCTGTGCTCTCGTTCCCAGGGCAGGAGCCTTTGAACGAGGGGTACGGGGGGAGGAGGGTCGCGACGCCCGTCCGGGCAGAAGTAGATCGCCGGCGGAGGCGCGTTCTCGCAGACAGCGTGCCCCCAGGCCGGAGCGTGGCGACGAGGAGAACGGGGGAATGCCGCATGTTGCGCTTGCGCCCACGGCGCCGGGACGCGGTGGGCATATCCCCCACCACATCTCCGGGGATGCCGGCTCAGTTATTTGGTTTGGCTGGTAGCCGGTGATATAATGTGGCCGATGACATTGGCCCAAGGCAGTCCATCTCGCGGCTTGCAGCCTTCTGGATCCCGCTCCCTACGCGACGAGTTGGAGGCGCTGCGCATCGACCGCTCGCGGCGGCGGGGCGGGGGCTGGTTCTCTCGCTTGCTGGTGCTGCTGTTGCTGGCGGGTTTGGGGACCACCGCCGGTCTTTTGGGCTGGAGGTATCGAGACCAGCTTCGGCCCCTGCCGGAGGTGAAGACCGATACGGTGCGGGTCATGACGCAGGGGCAGGCGCGCACGGTGCTCACCGTGACGGGCTACCTGGAGTCTCGCTGGCAGGCATCAGTGGGGGCCAAGGTGGCCGGCCGCATCGAGAGCATTCCGGTCGAAGAGGGGATGCAGGTACGTAAGGGGGATGTGCTGGCGATCATCGAACATGCGGATTTGAAGGCATCGCTGTTGGAGCGTCAGGCGGCCGTGGAGCAGGCGAAGGCCGAGTTGGCGGACATGGAAATCCTGGCCGAACAGAAGGCGCGCGACCTGGCTCGGGAACGGCGGCTGTTTGCACAAGGGGCGGGCACGCAGGCAGCATTGGAGGCCGCGGAGACGGAGGATCGTGTGGCCCGCGCGCGGGTGGTCTCCCGCCAGAAGGCAGTGGAGCTGGCCGAGGCGCGCGTGCGCGAGGCAGAGGAGGCGATCCGCAACATGTACATCCTGGCGCCTTTTGACGGGACGGTGATCAGCAAGGATGCGGAGGTGGGAGAGACGATCATGCCGGGCGGCATGGGCCTGGCATCCGGCCGCGGCTCCGTGGCCACGGTGGCGGATCTTTCACAGCTTGAGGTCGATACAGACGTCAAGGAGGATTCGCTTGGCGCCCTGCGCAAGGGCCAGCCGGCGGAGGTAGTGGTAGACGCCGTGCCGGGCAAGCGCTATCGCGGCGAACTGCGGGAGATCATCCCCATGGGAGACCGCAGCCGGGGGATCGTCAAGGTGAAAGTGAAGATTCTCGATGCGGACGAGCGATTGTTCCCAGAGTTGAGCGCGACCGTGAACTTTCTGCCGTTGGGAGAGGAGGCACATGCGGGTCAGGCCAGCCAGCAGACCTATTTGCCGGAGCGGGCACTGCTGCGCGATGCGGGGGGGCACTACGCCTGGAAACTCTTGCCCAGCGGAGAGGTGCGCCGGGTGTCCGTAGAGCCGGACGGCGAACCGCGCGAAGGCTTGGTGCCCATCCGGGGTGCGTTGGAGGGGGGAGAGACCGTGGTGGTCGATCCTCCGCCCGGTCTTGTCGAAGGGGCTCGCGTCCGCGCCGCCATGTAACGCACCTGGGGGCCCCAACCTACCTCCCTTGCGGGAATCGATCATGCATAGCCTTCCTGCCCAGCCCGTCGTGCAGTTGCGCCATGTCTCCAAGGAGTACTACCGCGACAAGCTGCGCATCCCCGTGCTGGCCGACACCAGTCTGGACATTCCCGCCGGAGAGTTCGTGGCGGTGATGGGGCCCAGCGGCTCGGGCAAGAGCACCTTGCTCAACCTGTGCGCGGGGCTGGATCGGCCCACCACCGGCACGATAGTGGTCGCCGGCCAGGATCTGGGCGAGCTGTCCGAAAGCCAGCTCACACGCTGGCGCAGCGAACATCTGGGGTTCATCTTTCAGCTCTACAACTTGATGCCGGTGCTCACGGCCTTCGAAAATGTGGAGCTGCCCTTGCTGTTGACGAACCTTTCGCGGCGGGAGCGGGCACGCCATGTAGAGACGGCCCTGCGCATCGTGGGCCTGGAAGACCGCATGCATCATTATCCCAGGCAGCTCTCCGGCGGGCAGGAACAGCGCGTGGCGATTGCGCGGGCCATCGTCACCGATCCCGTGCTGTTGCTGGCAGACGAGCCCACGGGCAACCTGGACGCAGTGGCGGCCGTGGAAGTGCTGGACTTGCTGGCGCAGTTGAATGCCGAGTTCGGCAAGACCATCGTGATGGTCACGCACGATCCGCGCGCGGCCCGCCGTGCGCACCGCATCCTGCATCTCGAAAAGGGACGCTTCGAGGAGGCGGACATCGAGGCCATCGAGCGGGGACGCAGCTCGGGGGGCGATGGCGAGCGCCGGCGCAGCCCGCGGGCTCCCTCAGCGGAGATTGCCGGATGAAGTTCCTTCCCTATCTGCTCAAGAACGTGGCGCGGCACAAGCTGCGCAATCTGTTTACCATGCTGTCCATCGGCGTCAGCCTGTTCCTGGTGACGCTGCTGTACGCCTACCTCGACTTTCAGGAAGAGTTGGGCAAGCAATCGGCCGACTACCGTCGCCTGGTGGTCACACACGTGGAGGGGTTGACCGCACTGATGCCCCTGGCGGTGGTCGACCGCATCCGGGCTCTGCCCGGCGTGAAGGCCGCCATGCCGCTGAGCTGGTTCGGCGGCCTGTACCAGGACGACAAGCTGCCCTTCGCACAGTTTGCCACCGATCCCATGCAGTGCATGGACGTATGGACGGAGTATCGTTTGCCGCCCGAACAGCTTCTGGCCTGGCAGCAAGATCGTACGGGCTGCGTGGTGGGCAACGTGATTGCCGAGAAGCGGGGCTGGAAGCTCGGCGACCGGATCGTGCTCAAGGGCACCATTTACGACTGCAACCTGGAACTGACCGTGCGCGGCATCTACACCGGGCCGGACTCGGGCGATCCGGAGATGCTCTGGTTCCATTACTCGTATTTTGATGAGCTGCTCAAGGCGCGTCGCGCCCGCGCGGCGGGGCGGATCGGCACGGTGTTCGTGAAAGTGGCGGACGAGGCCAACCTGGCGGACGTGGCCCGCCGCATCGACGAGCGGTTTGCCAGTTCGGATACGCCGCTGCGGGCCATGACCGAGCAGGCCTTTGTACAGAGCTTCACGGAAATGGTGGGCAACGTGCAGGCCTTCATCCAGAACACGGCACTGGCCGTGGTGTTCGCGCTGGTATGCGTAGCCGCGAATGCCATGGCCATGTCGTTGCGCGAGCGGGTGCGCGAGGTGGCGGTGTTAAAGGCGATCGGGTTTCAGCGGCGTACCATCCTGGGGCTGGTGTTGGGAGAGGCCATGCTGATTGCCCTGGCAGGCGGCATCATTGGGGTGGGCTCGGTCAAGTTGCTGACCACCTTTGTCGACCCCAGCGTGGCAGGCATTCCGGGCTTGACGCGGTTTTACGTGCCGTGGAACTCCGCCTTCACGGGCCTGTTGCTGGCGGTGGGAGTGGGGCTGGCCAGCGGCGTAATCCCGGCGGTGCGTGCGGCGAACCTGTCTGTGGTCGATGGACTGCGGCGCGTGGTGTGAGGGGCGTGCTGCTGGCAGGTGAAGGAACTGGGAGCGGTACGTTGTGGACAAGCTAGGCGACGGACTTCGGGAACTGGTGACGGGCCCGGACCGCTGGCTGAATCTGGGGCTGCTGGCGGGTGGCTTCATGGTGCTGGCATTGCTGACGCTGGCAGCGCGGGCCTTGCTGCGCATTCCCCTCAAGTACACGCTGCGGAGCTTGCGTGCGAGGTGGGTGAGTTCGTTGATGACGCTGTTCGGGGCAGCGCTGGTGGTGTGGGCTTCGGTGCTGGCGTTCGGGCTGGCAGCCGGTCTGGACCACACGCTGCAGGTATCGAGCGATCCGTTGGATTTGCTGGCCCTCCGCAAGGGGGCCACGGCCGAAACGAGCAGCATCATTGAAGAGAGTCTGGCCCGCCAGATCGCCACGCTGCCGGGAATTGCCACCAACCAGCGGGGGCAGCCACTGTGCTCTCCAGAGCTGGTGGTGGTGGTGAACAAGCCGCGGCGCACGGGCGGGGGGCATGCCAATGTGCTGGTGCGGGGGGTCACCCCGGTGGCCAGGGAGCTGCGGCCCAACTTTCGCTTGATTGCGGGGCGGCTGCCGCGGACCGGCCTGCGCGAGGCCATGACCAGTCCCTCGATGGCAGGGCGGTTCTATGGTTGCCGGCTGGGAGAGTCGCTGGAAGTGTGGGGCAGCCAGTTCCGCATTGTGGGCCTGTTTACCTGCGGCGAAAGTGCGGCAGAGAGCGAGGTGTGGACGGACCTCAAGGTGCTGGGGCAGACCAGCAAGCGGCCTAACCTGCTCTCCAGCGTGCAGCTACGCGCTGCCAGCCCGAGCGCCATGGCGGTACTGAAAGATCGGCTGGTCAACGACGAGCAGTTCGCTCTGAAGGCCGTGACGGAGGCCGAGTACTTCGCCGAGCAGGCGGTGGCGGGGTTGGCCATCAAGATCGTGGGCCGGATCATCTCGTTCTTCTTGACGATCGGGGCCTGCTTCGCGGTGGCGAACACAATGTTTGGGGCCGTGGCGTCGCGGGCACGAGAGATCGGTACCTTGCGTGCCCTGGGCTTTAGCCGCAGCAACATTCTGGCGGCTTTTTTGATCGAGTCTCTGGTGCTGGCGATGCTGGGAGGGCTGCTGGGCTGCCTGGCCACGCTGCCGCTCAATGGGCTCTCGACCGGCACGGCGAACTGGCAGACCTTCAGCGAGATTACCTTTGCCTTCCGCTTCGGTCCCAAGGTGTTGTTGCAGGGCGCCGCGCTCTCGGTGCTGATGGGCCTGATCGGCGGCATGCTCCCCGCCTTGCGCGCCGTGCTGATGAATACCGTGGAGGCCTTGCGGGAAGTCTAGGGGGCAGGGAGCGACAGAGATAAACCACGTCCTGCCGCGGCAGGCGATCCCCACACCTGCGCCTGCCCCCTCTCAGCGCAGACGGCCGGCCGCTGCACATCCGGCGCGTCGGCCCCATACAATGGAAATGCCTCGCAGCACTTCTCCCAGTTGCAAGGAGCGAGAAGCCTTTGATCGCACCAAAACGCCCGACCACAAGCCGGCGGCAGTTTGCCGAGTATCGGGCTTTGGCACGGAATACAGACGGCGGGACGCACGGGCAAGGTCAGCACCGGCGCCGCCCCCGGCAGCGACCGGCCAGTGCCCTGCTCTTGGAGTTCTGGCGGTTGCTGGCCGGCCACCGCCTGACCGTTGGCGCCGCGCTGGCCATGCTCAGTTTGGCTACCTTGCTGCATCTGGTGCCTCCCGCCGGCACCAAACTGGCCATCGACTATGTGCTGGCGGGCAAGCCGCTGCCCTCTGGGTGGAATGCGCGACTGCCCTTGCCCCAGGATGCCCAGACACGCCTGGCATTGCTAGCGGCGGCAGTGGTGCTGGTGTCTGTGCTGGCCACCGCACTCCACCTGTGCGGACGATGGTGGGCCACCCTCACCACGAAGCGGCTGCAATCGGCCCTGCGGCGGCGCGTGTTCGCCCACGCGGCACGCCTGCCCCTGTCTCGCGTCTATGAACTCAAGAGCGGCGGCGTGGCTAGCATCTTGCGCGACGATGCCGGCGGCATCGGCGAGCTGGTGTTCAGCTTGCTGTTCAATCCCTGGCACGCCGTGATCCAGTTGCTGGGCAGCGTGGCCGTGCTGGTCTGGATCGACTGGCGGCTGCTGCTGGGAACCGTGGTCTTGCTGCCGCTGGTCTATTACTCGCACCGTACCTGGGTGCAGAAGATCCGCCCGCTATACCGCGATGTGCGCAACCAGCGCCAGGCCATCGACAGCCACGCCACCGAGGCCTTTGGCGGCATGCGTGTGGTGCGTACGTTCCGGCGCGAACGGTGGGAGACGGCGCGATTCGCCCGCGGCAGCCATCTGATGGCGCGCCAGGAGCTGCACGTGTGGTGGTGGGCACGGGCCATCGAGCTGGCCTGGGAGCTGCTGCTGCCCGTGGCCTCAGCGGGCCTGCTCTGGTATGGAGGATCGCGGGTGCTGTCGGGCGATCTGTCGCTGGGAGATCTGATGATGTTTCTGGTCTACGTGGCCATGCTGCTGGGACCGCTGGCCACGCTGGCCACCAGCGCCACACAGTTTCAAAGCAATCTGGCAGGCTTCGACCGAGTGCTGGACCTGCTGGCAGAGGGCAGGGAGCTGCCCGATCGGCCCGGGGCGCGCACGCTGCACATCGGCGAGGTGCAGGGTGGTTTGACGTTGAAGAACGTCTCCTTCCGCTACCCCCAGTCCACCCACGACGTGCTGCAAGATGTGAACCTGGAGATACGGCCCGGCGAACTGGTGGCCCTGGTGGGGCCCAGCGGCGCGGGCAAGACCACGCTCTGCAACCTGGTGGCCCGCTTCTACGACCCCACCAGCGGCTGCATCGAGCTGGATGGCGTGGACCTCCGTGACTTTACGCTGGAAAGCTACCGCCGGCTGCTAGGCATCGTCGAGCAGGACGTGTTCCTGTTCGACGGCACGATCGCCGAGAACATCGGCTACGCCGCCCGACATGCAACGGCCGAAGATATCCGCCGCGCCGCCGAGGCCGCCCATGCGCATGACTTCATCATGCAGCTCGAGCACGGCTACCAGACGGTGATCGGCGAACGCGGCGTCAAGCTCAGCGGCGGCCAGCGGCAGCGGTTGGCGATTGCCCGCGCCCTGCTGGCAGATCCTCGCATCCTGATCCTGGATGAGGCCACCAGCAACCTCGATACCGAAAGCGAACGGCTGATCCAGGCCAGTCTGGCACGCCTGCTGCGCGGCCGCACGTCCCTTGTGATCGCGCACCGCCTCAGCACCGTGGCCCATGCGGACCAGATCGTGGTTCTGGAGGCAGGGCGTGTGGTGGAACAGGGCACGCACGCACAACTCATGCAGGCCAGCGGCCGTTACCGGCGGATGGTAGAGCGGCAACTGACCGCCGCGGCGGTGCCTGCCGGAGACTGACCAGGCGCGGGGAGTCTGCCTACGGCTGCCGCCGCATGGAGGGCACCACTCGCTTTTGCACGTCGGTCTCCAGCACGCCAAAGGCCGCTTCGTGCCGCTGGATGGTCAGTTGCAAAGCTGCCAGCAGCCGCTTGGCCGTGTAGAAGTTGGTGACGATGCGCTGGCTGACCACCACCGGCTCCGTCGGTACGCCAAACGGCTGCGGGTTCAGCCCAAAGTCGATGATCAGCTCTTCGGGCGTGCCGGTGACGCGGCAGAAGTTCGCGTACATGGCGACCAGCTTGGAGTCATCGACCTTGACCTGGGGAGCCTGCACTTGCGGCTGCTGAGCGGGCTGAGGGGCGGCGGGCGCAGGCGTTTCCCCTAACGGGGCATCTGGGATTTGAGACACGGACAAGCTCCTTGCAAGGGTTGGTTGACAAAGGCAGTTGGGGCTGCGACGACGCCGGCCTATCGAGGGACGATCGCCCCCAACGCTATGTATAGCACAGAGGGTCAGTCCTTGGCCAGCACCGCGAATCCCAAGGGTTCCAGTGCCTTCATGCGAATCACGTCGGTCAACTTCAGTCCGGCTACTTGTTCGTAGGGGAGAACGACCTTGCGTGCTCCGGCGGTATCGGGCGTCTTGCGCTCGAGCACCACGAAGCTGTCGCTGGTAGCAAAGCCTTCGAACGGAACCTGCTCGCCAAACGACGTTACCACCACCCCACGCTGCGGCACTTCCTTGGGCCAATGCCGAAAGTATTCCTTCCACGCCTCGGACGTTTGCATGGGCTGTAGTTGATCCTCGCTAGACCTCTCGATGTTCCCACTTTTCGATCAACTGTAGCACGTACCACGCGGGACGCGGCTTCGCTCCGGCAGCATTCCCAAAGTCTCTGTCAAAGTTTGCCGATATTGGGGGCGATAACGGTGGCGCAAGAAACCCGGACGCCCCACACGGGAGGAAGGCACATGCTAGCAAGCCCCTGCTACCAGGCCCGCGGCGCGGCGCCAGCCAATGTGGTTGATTGGGCAGACCGGCCACGGCCGCTCCGCACTTGCTGCTGCGTAGGCGCAACCCAGCGATGCTACCTGGCTGCCATTCTCTGCATGCTGATCGCCTCAATGGCCATCCAGGTGCCACCCGCCCGCGCGGCAGACGACGCAGCGGACGACGCAGCCGTGCTGGCAGCCCTGCATCAGGGGATTGTCATCGACGGCCGGCCCCCTCGCTCATGGCAGCCGCGGCTCTGCGTGAAGCGCGCCCACCTTCCCATAGACTGGTTCCTTGGACCGCAGCTTGTGCCGGCCCAGACGGCACAACGTGTGTCGTCTGAGCAAGACTGGTCTGCGCCCAACCCCCTGCGTGCCGTACGCATGGCGGCAGGCGCGAGGTCCGCTCAGGCTCACGTTCGCTTCGTGGCGAACCACGAAGAGCTGCCAACAGCCGACGCCTCCGAGCCGCTGCCCCCGGCAGACAACGCGGTGGTGCCCGCCGCGCAGTGGGAGGAACAGCCACCGGCGGTTCAGGCTGCCGCCGACGCACGCAACCCGCTGCGGCGCCCTGCGCTGCCTGCTAGAGGCAACCCGCTGCGCAACTAGGCTTGTTGTCCCACAGGCCAAAGGCGCACAGGCACTTCTGCCGTGCGCCACGGCGTGTGGCACGAACTCCGGAGAATTGCGCCACCGGTCATGGGTACAGGGCCGTCTGTTTCGTTGCGCGCTTTAGCATTCGCACGAGCGATGGCACCTGGCGGCGGCCTGTGCTTGCCCTCGGGCCTGCTCGGCCGCTGAAAACCACCATGCCGCCTGGGCGGTGTACCGCGCTACTGGTAATCTCGCTCGTCGAGCACCTGGTGGCGCAGATAGAAGTAGTTGTGATTCGGGTCGTTGTCCGGGACGCTCGTGCCCGGCGTGTCGCAGCGCGAGCCGTTGGGCGTCATCAGCAGGCAGAACACCCAGTAGTCGATGGTGTCGTTGATGAACTTGTGCCGCCCGTCACAGAACATCACGTTCACGCCGCCGGGGTGATAGCTGGAGGGGCGTGCATGGTCGATGTCTCGCGGCCCTTGAGGATCGCCATTGATGCGCCAGGCAGGGTTCTGCTGGAGCTGCGGATGCCACAGGGCGCCCAGAAACACCTCGGCCGTGCTGAAGTTCGGCGTGTTCACGGTATGCATGTCGCGATAGCTCCAGCTTCCCGACTGGTTGTTCTCCAGCAGCATCAGCGTGGTGGAGACGCCGTCGCCACGGCTAATGAACTCCTTGCTGATCCGCTGCACCAGACTGGGCTGCGTGTGCCAGACTGTCTCCGTGAACCGGTTCATGAATACACCGTTGCTGGCGTAATCGGCCGGGAACTGGGATCCCTGCTGCACCGTGATGTCGGGCTGGCCGGCGTTCACGGCGTAATGCAGGGGCTGGCCCTGGTTGAACTCGTTGGGGTTGCTGGGGCATTGCAACAAGTCGATGCGCAGGTCGCCCGGATGGGGTACCAGCGGCGGGCTGGCGAGGTATGCACCCTGTTTCCACTGCCGATCCAGATCCGGCCGTTCCAGCTCGGTCAGAATCTTCACCACCCAGCTCACCGGCAACTTGAGGTTCGGATTGGTGTCGATGATCTGAGCCTGCTCGGGGCTGGGGCTCACGTAGATCTGCCCATTGAATGTTTGCGGAAAGTACGTCGGCGCCTGGGGGTCGTTCAGGTAGATCGAATCCACATAGCCCGGATAGTGGCCCTTCTCCACCTCAAACCGCACCACGGCCAGCCCAAGGTTGCGGATGTTGTTCATGCACTGCGTGCGGCGGCCCGACTCCCGCGCTGCTTGCACTGCCGGCAGCAGCAAGGCCACGAGCATGCCGATGATGCTGATCACCACCAGCAGCTCAACCAGGGTAAAACCACCACGCTTGCGACGATACTTCGACATACAACCCTTCCTTGCACGAAAGGCAAAGAACACCACGCGACTTCTAGACAGTGTACCGAGACGCCAACGACATTTCCACCAACCATGCAGATGTTTTGCTGCAGGGTTCCTCGACGGATACCCGTTGCTGCCAACTCAGCAAGCGGCGTGCCAGACTCTTCGAGCTATACCTCATCCCAAGCTTTTCGGGATTACACGACGTATCTTACTGCCATCAAGCGACTTACGACACATGCCCCCTGCACGGCCTCGCGGCTCATTTTGAGACGCGCTCTGGCGAGCCAGAGCGGCTACGTGGCGTATCCTGTCGCAGGGTATCAGTTTGCGGCAACCGCGGGCCGCTCGTTCCGCGTGCACTCCCCTCACAGTCTCGCCTTGAGACGGATGACGGGGCGCGATCGCCTGCAATGCTGACCCAGGGGCAGAGAGAACCCGCCTTGGGGCTGCCACGCCCATACGAACGCGCCGTGCCGGGTGCTACCGCGTCCCGGAGAGACCGCGTTCTGCGCCAGTCCGGCGCCCTCCTGAAATCGCCCGAGGTAATCAGGGCTAGCGTTGCGGGGGAGCGATACGTGAGACGCACCTCCCCCACTGTCTCCCTTCTGAAGGGGAGGGCTGCCCAGGTGCGTCTGCGCTTTGCATCGGCAGAGCGGCGCAGCCACTCATCGCGGCGCTTGCGGCCACACCGTCTTAAGCAGATGCTCTGGCCAGGGGGTAACCGGGCCGGTGCTGCGCGACGGACGGTTCCGTTAGCAGCGTCGCCGCGGGATTCGGCGGCCGGTTGACACACCTCAACCGCTAGGGTTGCTGCCCCGTCTTGCGCCGGGCAACCGCGTAGTACGCCACGCCGCCTGCGATCAACGACATTCCGGCACTCGATTCGAGAGGCTGGCCGTAGAACATGTATGCCATGGCCGCCACGAACATCAGCAGGTACAGCGCTGGCGTCCAGGGGTAGCCCCAGGTGCGGTAAGGCCGGTCGAGATCTGGCCGCCGCCGCCGCAGCACAAACACCGCGGCCACGGCCAGGGCATAGAACAGCGAGCCGCCGAACACCACGAAGTTGGTGAGCGTGTCGAACACCTCGATCGGGCGATCCTTCAGTGCATAGGCGGTGCGGATCAGGATCACCGACCAGACGCACTGCAACAGGATGGCATTGAAGGGAGTGCGGAAGCGGGGATGCACCCGTCGAATGGCGCTGGGCAGCAGACCGTCGCGGGCCATGGCGAAGTAGATCCGCGGGCCGGTGAGCAAGTTGGAGTTGACCGCCCCGAACGTGGAACAGGCCACGCCGATCGCGGCGATGGTGCCCCCCAATCCAGGCAACAGCGTGGCGAGCAGGTCGGACGCCACCGCATCTGAGCCGCGGACGCTCTCCATGGGCAGCGTGGCGTGGTACGACACATTGGCCAGCACATACAGAGAGATGACGATCCCCATGCCCACAGCCAGCGCCAACGGTACGTTGCGCTGCGGGTGGCGAATCTCTTCTGCCACCGGCCCGATATTGATCCACCCATCGTACGGCCAGAGTACAGCGATCATGGCCGCGCCAATGCCGCGGAGGAGGTCTGCGTTGGCCGTCTCCGGCCACATCGGCGCGAGCATCTCGCTGCTGGTGCGGCGGAGCGCAAACGGCAGCACGATCACCCCCAACAGAAACAGCGACTTGATCGCCGCCGTAGCGGTTTGCAATCCCGCCCCCCACCGCGTGCCCACCATGTTCGCCCCAGAGAGTCCGACCACGATCGCCAGCGCCAGCAGTTCTTCTCCATGCCGGCCGAGCTCCACCACCCGATCAAGGTAAATGGCCGTGGCGCAGGCCAGGGCGCCCAACGAGCCTGTGCGGATGATCCAGAATTCGGTCCAGCCCCACAGGAAGGCGGGCAGCCGGCCATAGGCCTCGCGGAGATACACATACGGGCCGCCGGCGTGCGGCAGCATGGCCGCCAGCTCGGCCAGGGCGAGCGAGCCGAACAGCGTCACCAGCCCAATGCCGATCCACACGCAAATGATCGGGCCAAAATAGGGCAGGCTGGCGGCCGCCACTCCCGGCTTGAGAAAGATGCCCGAGCCGATAATGCTGCCCACCACCACCGCCACGGCATCCAGCCGGCTCATCACGCGCGGCAGCGCCACAGGGTGCGTCTCAGGCTGATTCGAGGCTGCGGAAGCTCTTGCAGGGCTGTCTCGCATGGTGAGCAGGCAACGCTTGCACGTCTAGGGGATAGCGTCGTCGGCCGCATGCTCGCGGGAGCTGCCCGCAGCGCACTTGCTCAAGTACCTGCCGGAGGCAAGATGCCGGCTGGATGAGGGCCGAGCGGTACGAGGGGGGGAACGTTTGGGCGGGACCGCAGGGCTGGACCGGGGTATGCCCAGAGGGAGCTGTCTTTGGGGGGCACCGTGAGTCGGCCGCCTTGGGGGGGCATGATCGGAGCTTGGCTGCATGGGGTGTGCGCAGCGCAGGTGGCGTTCCTAGGGACGGTTGGGGTGCTTGAGTGGACGCGGCTTTGGTCGGGGTAGTTCTCAGGGGCGCGGCCGGCACGCGTGGGGAGCGGCACGATCTGTGGGCCGGCTAGCTGGAGGCGGTTTCTTGGGGAAACGTTTGTGCTAGGGCGTACCGTTTCTTTGTTGCACGATGACCACCCAACCTGTGTCGCCGATCTTCTCGTCCCGGCCTGGCACGATCACAGGTTCGAAGGCGGCGCGCCAGCGGCCCTGATATTCGCCGCCGACGGGATCGACGTAATCTTCCACCAGGCTGCCTGCCAGCGGCTCTTCCTCGCTGGTGAGTTGCTCTTCCCACGCCAGGCTGCTGCGGGTGCGCTGGCGGGCCAGCGCTTCTTCGCGTAGTTCGAGGAGGGCTTCCACGCGCGGCGGGGGCAGCCGCAACACGAGTTGGGAGAGGTCGCTGGTCCGCTCGCGGAAGCGCAAGCTGGTCAAGCGGGGGTGCTGCAAGATGATTCCGCGGCGGGGGCTGCCCTCGATCCAGTCGGGCCGTGTGTCCACGAGCACGGCCACCTGGTCTCGAATCAGGCCGGTTTTCAAGCTGCCGAAGCGGGCCAGCTCTACGCTCATGCCCAGTACGGCCAGGACCTCGCTGCCCGGTGCCGAGGGCTTGCCGCGCCAGACGGGCACGCTGAACACCACCATCAGATTCTGGTTGGCCTGGCTGCGGAACACGAGCGAACAATGCACGTCGCGCAGCGGCTCTAGGCCCCGCGCTTCTTCGGGTGCGAGGTCGCGGCCGCGGCCGTGGAAGTAGTCGCGAAAGGCGAAGTTCTGTCCGATGGTGTCGGCCAGCGGCGTGCGGGCGAGCTGGATGCCGCGGCGATCGGTGAGGGTCCAGCTTGTGGCCCTGGTGGCCTGCAAATGTTCCAGAAAGCGGGCATCCAGCCAGGCTTGCAGCGCCTTCTGCCGCGGGCTGCCGACGGCGAGTTCTTCCGGCGGTCCATCGAGCAGCGTCTGTAGTTCGGGATCCGCGGCGGCCAGTTCGAGGACGCGCCAGCGCAGATCGACTTCGTTGGCCACGTTTCGGGCGGCGAAACGGGCCGCCACACGCAGGCCTTCGCTGCGTGCATGATCGGCCGCCACCCTCGCTTCATGCTCGGACGCGGCCATGCGCCCCAGCAGCACGGCCGTTCCGCTGATCACCGCCATGATCAGCAGCACGGCTGCCAGCATGGCCAGCACGCCGCCGCGATGGCGCCGGGCCCAGCGGACAAGCTGCTCGCTGCGAGGCTCGTCATAGGCAGAAACGCGTTCGTCTGCCAGCCAGGCCTCCACGTCGGCCGCCAGATCGAGTGCCGTGGCGTAGCGGTCGTGGGGCCGGAGGCTCATGGCCTTCAGGCAAATGGCTTCCAGCGGGGGAGGTACTTCCGGATTCAGCTCCCGCGGCCGCGGAAACTGGCCGCGGCTGACCTTCTCCCAGATCTCACGGGGCGATTCGCCCTGAAAGGCCATTCGGCCGGTGAGCAAACGGTACAGCGTTGCCCCCAGACTATACACGTCGCTGGGAGGGCCGATCGGCATGGCGCTGCCCGGCGTCTGCTCCGGACTCATGTACGGTGGAGTGCCGGCACCGCTGCCTGATGAATCCAGGTCGCTGCCCGAACGCGGCCTGAGCGTGGGTTCGCCGCTGGCTCGTGCCCGCGCGTCTCGGGCAACGCTGAGGGCCAAGCCCCAGTCCACCACCAGCGTCTCGCCGAACTTGCCCAGCATGATGTTGTCGGGCTTGATATCGCAATGCACAATCCCGCGGTTGTGTGCGTAGGCCACGGTATTGCAGGCCGCGCAGAAATGCCGCAACAGCTTGTGCATCGCCAGCCGCCGCTGCGATGCCGAGAGATGGACCTGCCGATGGTACTCGTCGATGGCCTGTTGCAGCGTTTGGCCGCGGATGTAGCGCATCACGTAGAACGGCCGGCCGTCGGCGGTTTGGCCGAAGCCATGCACCGGCACCACTCCCGGGTGTTCCAGATGGCTGGTAACTTCCACCTCCATCTGGAAGCGGGTCCGGCTTTCGGCGTCTTGCAGGTGCCGGAGCTGGATGAACTTGAGGACGACCTCGCGGTTCAGTTCCAGCTCACGGGCGACGAACACCTCGCCGAGACCGCCGCGCGCGAGGAACTTCAGTTCGGCGTAATGGGGGTTTGCGGAAACGGGGCCGGGCGGGGGGGAGGGGAAGTCCGGGGGCGGGCCGCAGACTTCGGTGAGTTGTTGCGAGTCGGCATGCTGGGGGAGGGTGAGCCGCTCGTTCATCGATTGCAGCACGCGGATCCGCCGCTTGAGTTCGGGGAGCAGCTCGGGGCAATCGGCGCAGAGAGACTCCGGGGAGACGTCGCGTCCCTGCGCATGGAGTTCTTCCCAGCGCAGCAACAACTCGGTCAGTCGAGAATCGGGCGCCAAGGGATCCTCACGTGGGGCCGGGTACAGGTCGATCAGGGGCCTCCCGGCGGTTCTCCGTGCACCAGGGCATGAAGTTGCAAGCGTGCCGATTGCCAGAGGCGCTTGACCGTGCGCAGCGAGACCTCCAGCACATCGGCGGCCGCTTTCTGAGAGAGGCCATGATACCAAAGCAGCTCGAAGACTTCTCGCTCAGCAGGCGGCAACCGCTCCACTAGCCGATGGAATTCGGTCCATTCTGCCTGGTGCCGCGGGTCCATGCTGGCGGGGGCGGCCGCGGCCCGGCGGCGGCTGCTGCTGTCAGCGGGGCGGGAGGGCGGGCGGCTGGCGTGGTGGGCACCCTCTCCCTGTGGGCCGTAGTAATGGCGCGCCATGTCCAGCAATTCGCGGCGGATCATGGTAGCGGCCAGACCGAAGTAGCGCCGCGGATCGCAAGGGGCGGTCTCTTGCAGGGAACGGTACAGGCGGAGCAGGGCGTTTTGCAACACGTCGTCGGTCTGCTCCCAGCGGCGCAGACGGGGAAAGTCACGTAGCAGCTTGCGTGCCAGCGGGATCAAGCGTTTGCTCGTACAATCGATCAGCTCGTCGCGGGCGGTCGGATCTCCGGCCGCCAGGC
The DNA here is from genome assembly GCA_023511675.1 of Pirellulales bacterium. Taxonomy (GTDB): domain Bacteria; phylum Planctomycetota; class Planctomycetia; order Pirellulales; family JAIMBC01; genus JAIMBC01. Next base: position 786 of record JAIMBC010000038.1, on the reverse strand, counting down.
GGTCGAGCAATCGCTGGATGCGCTGGGAAGAGGTAGGGGTTTGGGTCACGCCTGGGCTCCGCGGCAGGACGCCGCTACCCGGCGCGGCCGCACCCCTTCATCATAGGCAGGGCAGCAGAGGCGGGCCAAGACGGCTGCAGGCAGCACGGGCCCCGCAACAGCGGCGGAAGCTAGGGTGAAGCTCTTGACAGGCTTCCCCCAGGCGGCGCAACCTCGCCCCCAAGGGGAGCTGCTGCCAAGTAGGTGGCGGTGCTGCGCGACGGCGGCGCAACCTCGCCCCCAAGGGGCACCTCCACGTCCAGCCGCCCCGCAGACAGCAGGCGTGCGGCTGGGGCGGCCGCGATGCGCCAAGGCGACCCGCCGTCGTAAACTGCAACGTGGGCAGGCGGCCTCCTGCGGCACGTCAACAGACGCCCTCCTGCGGCACGTTGCCAGCCACGCTCATCTGCCGCGGGCAAAGCCGAAATGGCGGCCGCGTGCCCCGCCGGTGAGCCGCGGCTTGCTGGCCGCGGGCACGGCCTGGTTACATTTCAGGGCGGAAGGCGGCCAATTGCTGGCGCACTTCTTCCCAGGTGAGGCGGCGGAAGGGCACGTGTTCGAGCAGGTCGACCAGGCCGGTATCTTCGTCGCCGCCTTGGGTGGGCCGGTCGGCCTCATCTTCCAGGCTTTCGAGCCATTCGGGAACGTCAAGGCCGGAGCCGGTGGGCTGTTCGGCGAGGTCGTTGAGTTCGGCTTCCAGGGCGGCGAAGGCGGGTTGCGGGCCGTTGCTGGAGGCCTGTTCCATGG
>JAIMBC010000377.1 GCA_023511675.1 Pirellulales bacterium | reverse complement strand
GCATAGGTGGCCTGGAGGGACGCGCTCCGTCCCGTCCGGCGCAGCGCAAACGGTAGTCGGCCATCACCCTCCCTTGCCCGCGTCCATTCCAGCCGCCCCTCTCGCCGTGTCCCTCGTCTCACTTCTCACTCCGCCGGCAGCCCGTGTCCGCCCCCCCCTTCGCGTGGCAGGCAGCATGGCGGCAAGGCGCGGGCAGCGGGGCGCTTGCCGTTATGCCAGCAGTTCGTGGCGGACGCGCGGCTCGTCGGTGGGCCCGATCAGCCGCTGATCGAGGCCCTGGTAACGCAAGGTGAGGTGGTACGGATCGAGCCCCAACAGGTGAAGGATGGTGGCCTGCAAGTCGGGGATGGTGAGCTTGTCCTTGACCACGAAGTAGCCCAGCTCGTCGGTCTCTCCGAAGGAGAGTCCGCCGCGGATGCCTCCGCCCGCGAGCCAGATAGTAAAGCAGTGCGGGTGATGGTCGCGTCCGAGGAACTTCGAGCCGCCACGGGCCTCGTTCATGGCGGTGCGGCCGAACTCGCCGCCCCAGACCACCAGCGTCTCGTCCAGTAGGCCGCGTGCCTTGAGATCGGCCAGCAGCGCGGCGATGGGCCGGTCCACCTCGCGGCACTTGTTGGGCAAGTGGTTCACAATATCGTCCCCCGCGCCCGTCCCGTGGCAATCCCAACCCCAATCGAAGAGCTGCACGTAGCGCACTCCCTGCTCGACCAGCCGGCGGGCCAGCAAGCAGTTGTTGGCGAAGGTGCCCGCGCCAGGCTGCGCCCCGTACGCCTCCAGCACGTAGGCCGGCTCGCGGCTGATGTCCATCACCTCGGGTACTGAGATCTGCATGCGGTAGGCCAGCTCGTACTGGCTGATGCGGGTGAGCGTTTCCGGATCGCCGAATGTTTCCAGCTCCAGTTCGTTCAGGCGGCGCAGGGCGTCGAGGCTGCGGCGGCGCAAGTCGCGGCTGAGGCCGCGCGGATCGTTCACGTAGAGGATCGGCTCGCCCTCGCTGCGGCACTGCACGCCCTGGTACACCGAGGGCAAGAAGCCGCTGCTCCAGAGGCTTTTGCCTCCGGTAGGATCGGTGCCTCCCGAGATCAGCACCACGAAGCCGGGCAAATCCTGGTTCTCGCTTCCCAGGCCGTAGGTGATCCAGGAGCCCATCGAGGCGTTGCCGGCGCGCGGCGCGCCGGTGTACAGAAACAATTCGGCCGGCGCGTGGTTGAATTGATCCGTGACCAGCGAACGCACGATGGCCATCTCGTCCACATGCTCGGCCATCCTGGGCAACAGCTCGGAGACCCAGGCTCCGCACTGGCCATGTTGCGAGAACTTGTAGGGAGTGCCCAGCAGATTGGGATGTCCCTTGATGAAGGGAAAGCGCGCGCCCTGGAGCAGCTCGGCAGGACAGGGCTGCATGTGATGCTCCACCAGCGTGGGCTTCCAGTCGAACAGGTCATGCTGAGGCGGCCCGCCAGACATGTGCAGGTAGATCACCGCGCGTGCCCGCGCTGGAAACTGCGGCGGCTTGGCAGCCAGCGGATGCTCCACCTCCGGCAACGGCGCAGCGCTGCCGCGCCCGGCCAGCAGCTCGGCCAGTGCCCAGGCACCCAGCCCAAGCTGCGTGCTGCGGAGAAAGTGCCTGCGCGTCAGGGCACGCACATAGCGCAGGCGGTGTTCCGCCGGCAACAGCCAGCAGGCACCTCGATCGGCAGGAGATGGCTGTGGTTTCATCGTCGCGTAAGCACTCCGTCGTGATTGAGCAAGACGTTGGCCACCAGGGTCCAGGCCGCGGCCTCCACGGCGGGGAGATCCGCCGGCAGGGGGCCAAGCGGCTCGGTGGCGAGCGTGGCCGCCGCCTCGGGCTGTGTTTGGAACTGCTGCACGGCCTCGGCATAGAGCGCAGCCAGGGCCTCCACCTCCTCGTCTTCCGGGGGCCGCACCAGGCAAAGCCGCAGCCCGTAGGCGGCGCGCTGGTGCGGGGTGGCGCCCCCCTCTCGCATCAGCCGCCGTGCCAGGGCCTGGGCAGCCTCTACATACACAGGATCGTTGAGCGTCACAAACGCCTGTAGCGGCGTATTGGTGGAGACGCGCCGCAAGGTGCAGATCTCTCGGCTGGGTGCGTCGAACGCCGCCATGGAGGGATACGGCACCGTCCGCCGCCAGAAGGTGTACAACCCACGGCGATAGCGATCCTCTCCCTGGCTGGTTGGCCAGGTACGGTCTCCGTTAAAGGCAGCACGCCACAGACCCTCGGGCTGGGGCGGATACACGCTCGGCCCGCCGATCTTGCGGCTCAGCAACCCTGCCAGGGCCAGGGCCTGGTCTCGCACCATTTCTGCCTCCAGCCGGAACCGCGGACCCCGGCTGATCAGCCGGTTGTACGGGTCGCGCTGCAACAAATCTGGCGTCACCGCCGAACTCTGCCGATACGCTGCCGATGTCACCATTAGCCGCAGCAGCGCCTTGACGTCCCAGCTCTTGCGAAACTCCACGGCCAGCCAATCCAGCAGCTCCGGGTGGCTGGGCGGCGTACCCTGGGTGCCAAAGTCTTCTTCGGTCTCCACGATGCCGCGGCCGAAGAGCTGAGCCCAGAAACGGTTCACCGCCACGCGGGCAGTAAGCGGGTTGCGTTCGTCCAGCAGCCAGAGCGCAAGGCCCAGCCTGTTGCGCGGCAGCTCGGGGCGCAGAGGATGAAAAGCCGCGGGAACTTGCGGCTCGACCACATCACCCGGATTGAGGAAGTTGCCCTTGAGCAGCACGTGGGTGGTGCGCTGCTGCGGCGGCGGCAGCTCGCGCATCACGGGCGTGGTGGGAAATTGCTTCTGCAGCTCGGCCGCCTGCTGTTCCAGCGCGGCCAGCCGGCTGCGCAGCCCTTCCAGTTCGGGGGCGATGCTACGGTAGTACGCGGCCAGGGCGGCCTGCTGCTCGGGAGAACGCTCGCCGCCCGGGACTGCCAGGATCTCGCCAATGGAGCGCGGAGGCACAGGCAGAGGGTCGGCAACCGTGGCGGCCGACAGACGAAACCGGCCGATGGCGTGCTGCCCGCCGTAGTTCTGGACCAGTGAGATCTTCAATGCCACGGCGGGCCGGGATGCAACCGGCTGGCTGAAACGCAAGATGGCGACGTGGGCCTGCCCCGTGGCAGGCCCCACAGCCCAGCCCGAGGCGGCCCCCGCATCACCGTCGATGGCGGCCGACACATCGAACTTGTGCTGAGAGAAATCAGCACTGGCCTGAGAGAACGAAGCCGCCGCGCTGCCCACATTCAGTTCCACATGCGACTGCGGCGGATCGGCCACCTGTGCTTCCCAGACCGTTTCGCGCTGCTCGTCCAGCAGTTTCACGCGACAGCCTGCCAGACGCTGTTGTAGGCCGTTGTCCGTGCGGTTCCAGAGAAGGATCCGCTGCACGGCGGTCACGCTGCCCAGGTCCAGCTCCCACCACGGGTCGTCTTCGGTGCGGGTGTGCGTGACGCTTCCCTCCTCATACACGCCGCTGGCGTTGCCGTCGATGGCCAGTTCGGGCCGGCCATTGAAATCGATGCTCGACTGGCTGGCCCGGCCGCTGGGTGCCACATTCTGTTCCGCGGAGAAGACTTGCACCTCGGCCAGGGAGAGGATCCGCTGCTGGCCCGGCAGTTCCACGCGCACATAGCGAGCCTGCCGCGGCCCCTCTTCGGCTACTGTCACGCTCACTTCGCTGAGAACGAAGTTGCCTCCGCTGGCGCGGCCGGGACCGCCAGCAGGCAGTCGCGGATCAGGCAGCACCTCCAGACGCAGGGCGGTGATCCCCGCGGAGTTGGCGTCTGCCTCGATGGTGTAGGTCTCGGTTGCCGGGTTGGCGCCCCCGGCAGCCACCGTGCCATCAGGCAGCACCTCGAGCGCTGCCTCGAGCGCCGTTGCC
>JAIMBC010000376.1 GCA_023511675.1 Pirellulales bacterium | reverse complement strand
CGCGAGGCTTATGGCTCGAAGGTGTGCGCCGGCATGTCGGTGAGGCAGTCTAGCTGGTCGGCCTCGCTGTCCGCCGTGGCCCCCCCTTGTACTGCCTGCGGCTGCGGCGCGGGTAGCGCAAGGGGGGCCGGCCGCAGCAGAAAGAACGTGGCACTGCCCACGACGAGCGCCCAGGCCTCGGCTGGCAGGCGAGCCAGCAGGCGCCATGCGTTCAGCCCAAATTTGCCGCGTGCTGCCAGACGCTCTGGCTCCAGCGGCCGTAGCCGCGGCTCGGCCTGGGCAGTACAGGCGTGGTGATAGGCCGCGAGCAAATCCTCGACAAACTGATACGCCCCGATGCCGTCGCAGCAGGCGTGATGGAACACCAGCCGCAGCTCCGCCTGACTATTGTTGTAGCGTGCCCAGACGCGCACCCCGCACTCCTTGCGCAGATCGATGTGCCGGCCTTGCGGCAGCCGCCAGGGTATGCCCCAGGGAGCTGCGTCGAAGAGCGGCTGAGCCTCCGCTGCGATCCAGATGGGGCGGCCCCGCGCGTCGGCCGACAGATGCGCTCGCAGCAGCGGATGCCGCTCCGCCGCAACGGCCACGGCCTGCGCCAGCGCCTCGGGCAACAGGGGGCCGGAGAAGATCAGCCGAATCTGAAACGCCATCGGGTGCGTGGGCCGATCGTCCGCCAGCATGTACCGTTCGAAGGCCGTCAAGGGCAGCGGCAGCAAGCGCCGCATGCCCGCCGTGGCGCCATCCCTCGTGCCGCCTGGAGCGAAGGCAGAGATGGAGACCGTAGCAGCGGCCGAGTCACTCCTGTCAGCAGGCACTTCCTCTGCCGGGGCAGAACCGACTGCGGCCGGGGACGAGGCAGCCGCCGGAGGCGCTGCTGCGGCAGCAGCGGGAGGATCGCGGGCAGGGGCACTTGCCCCAGCCAGGGGCGGTGGAGGCGATACCCCGGCCGATGTGGCAGTCGGCCGCGTTTGCCGCTCGCCGGATTCCTCGGATCGAGACAAGATGAACAGCGTCCTCGCCGCTAGCCGGAGACCAGGCTGCCCGCCGGCTCCCGATCGTACCCGTAGCGGCGGATGGGCTCTGCCCAGCGGCGGGCCAACTCGGCCCGGTCTTCGCTGGACAGTTCATAGCGATTGGTCTGGTAATCTCGCGAGTCGGCCAGGTATCTCTCCAGGGCGGGCTGGACGCGCTGAAAGCCGGAGAGATCCAGTTCTTCGTACACGCGGCGCAGCTCGCTGATCGGCCGGGCGACCAGCTCCTCATACTTGACCTCGCAGAACCGCTGGGGGGGGACGAGCTGCCGCGTGGCCTCCAGCCGGTGGAACATGCGCAGATAGGTATCGAGCACCTGTTCCCGCAGCCGCTCGTGGCGGGGGATCTGCAAACCTTGCGTGCGGTACAGCACCTTCCACAGATGGATCGTCGAGGCGAACGTCACGTACGGGTCGCGCACGATGTGCACGAAGCGTGCATCCGGGAACAGTTCCAGCAGCAGCGGAATGCGGAAGGTGTGCGTGGGAGACTTCAGCACCAGCCGCTTGGGGTTGTGCAGCGAGAGGGCCTGCACAAACCAGTAGAAAGCCTGTTTCCAGCGTTGGCGCTGCTCTGGGCCCAGCATCTCCAGTTCGTAGTAGTCGCCATGCAAGGGCGCGCGGTTGGGAAACGCAATGCTCAGATAGGGAGACGGCACGCCCAGGTTGGCCAGGGCGAATTCATCTTCCTGCGGCCGGTCCCAGGACAGGGCAACGTTATCCATCGCCCGCTGCCGCGGCAGCAAGAACCACAGACAACGCGTGGCCAGCCACTCCGTCAGCAGAAAGTGGGCCGGCATGAAGCACTGGTAGTTCGTGGGGCAGGTGTGCCGCTCGTCCAGCGCCAACAGCTCGTGCAACAGGGTCGTGCCGCACCTCCAATGCCCGATCACGAACAATGGCGCATGCTCCACAGGTGTGCGGCGAATCCGCCGGCCGTAGATGGCGCGCGTGGCCAGCCCCAGCACGCTGTTGGCCGCCGAGCACACCGTGGCACTGGCCGCCACGTGCCAACGCGAGGGGGCCACGGCACAGCCGTTACCGAAGAATAGCCGCAGCCAGGCCTTCAGCGTCATGCCCTGCCAGATCCGAGGCGCCCACCACGGCTCGGAGCGCTTGGGCTTGGCAGTTGCAGCGGGTTGGGGCACTTCGCAACTCTCCCAGCAGGATGGTACGAATCAAGACCAGTCTACAAGCCACCAACCTAATCGGGAACGGCTCGCGGGCAAAGGGGCATGGCTTTTGTTGCCCCTTCCCGGCCCGCACATGCCCCGGGCAGCTCACAGGGCATGGCACGCCGCGGCACCAGGCGGTTCTCAAAACAGCCGCACGCCTGCCACTGGGCCAAGACCGCCTGGCCCTGTTTGAGTGCCGCAATCTACCGTGAGCGTCCAGGCATGCGCGGCCCGGGTCAAGCACCGAGCACCATGGCGCTGCTCGCTTATTGCCAGGCTTCACGGAGCGTCATGGGCAGCCGCACCATGCCGCAGGCAGCCCAAATTGCCAGGCGTCGGGCGGGCATCGCCGAGCTACTCTCCGCCCCATCCTCACACGCTGAACTTGATGTGCAGGATGTCGCCATCTTGCACAACGTAGTCCTTTGGCTCCTGCCGCACAAGGTGCTGAGCCTTGGCCTCGCGTTCGCTGCCTGCACGCAGCAGGTCGTCGCAGTGCAGCGTTTCGGCCCGGATGAAGCCGCGTGCCAGATCTGTGTGGATATTCTCCGCCGCCTCCAGGGCCGTACCTCCCTTGCGCAACAGCCAGGAACGCACCTCCTTCTCGCTGGCCGTGAAGTAGAGATGATAGCCGGACGCAGCCAGCAGGGCGCGCAGCACCTCGGCCCGCCGCGAGCCGGCGAGCCCCAGTTCCCTTTCGAACTCGCTCCGTTCCTCCGGCGGCAGACGCTCCAACTCCCGCTCCAGCGCGGCGCGGACCACCCGTGCCGGCACGTCTGGCGGGGCCGCCTGCAACAGGGCCTCCGCATCCGCATCGTCCGCCGCGTTGAAGATCACCAGCATCGGCTTCTCGCCGAGCAGGCGAAAACTGCGCGTGGCCCGCCGCTGCGCCTCGCTCATCTGATCCGGCCGCAGCGGCGTGCCCGACTCCAGCGCGGCCAGCACGCCCCGCAGACACTCCGCCTCCTGCTGAAGCTGCTCCCGATCGGGCCGGGGCTTCCTCGCACTCTCCTGGAGCTTCTCGATGCGGCCGCTGACAATCTGCATGTCCGCCAGCAGCAGCTCGTCGCGGAATGCTGCCAGGTCGGCCCCCGGCCCGCCACCATCCACCTGCCGGCTGTCAAACGCTGCTACCACCAGGGCCAGGCAGTCCGCCTCCCGGATCAGCGCCAGCCTGGCGGCATTCCCCTCGTGACTGCGGGCCAGCCCCGGCGTGTCCAGCAGCTCCATCGACGCCGGCGTGATCTTCTTGGGATGATAGATGGCGGCCAGCGCCTCCAGCCGCACCTCGGCCCCTGACGCTTGAGTGTCCGGCACGTGCACCACCTCCCCGATGAGGGCCGTCCCCAGGAACCCGCCGCCCGGTCGATGGGCCTTGGCCAACAGGTAGGAGCGCAGCGGCTCGGGCACTTGGTACTCGGCGGTGACGCGCGCTACGCCGGCCTCCGGGTCGTACTCGGCCAGCACGCCGCCGTCGCCGCCCGCGGCGTGCACCGCGATGCGCAGCACGCGCTCCAGCGCCGCCGGGTCGTCTTCCGCCTGCGCCAGCAGGTGGGAGACGTCATTTCGCGCCTCCAGCTCGCGGTGCCGGCGGCGCAGCTCCTCTTCCGCCGCTACCCGCTCGCTGACATCGCGCACGATGTTCATCACCACGGGGCCGCGCGGCGTCTGCACCAGCCGCGCGCTCACCTCCACCGGAACGATCCGCCCATCCGCGCGCAGGTGACGGCGGGGGACCGTCACC
>JAIMBC010000375.1 GCA_023511675.1 Pirellulales bacterium | reverse complement strand
GCTCAAGCCCCAACCGTGCCGCCGCCTTCACCACCGGCAGCGGACGGCCCATCGACCCGCTCTATCTGCCCGCCGAGCCGGACGCACACTACGAAACCCAGCTCGGCTACCCCGGCCAGTTCCCCTTTACACGTGGCATTTATGCCAACATGTACCGCGGCCGCTTGTGGACCATGCGGCAGTTTGCTGGCTTTGGCACGCCGGACGAGACCAACGCGCGCTTCCGCTTCCTGCTGGCCAAGGGTCAAACCGGGCTGAGCACCGCCTTCGATCTTCCCACGCTGATGGGCCTGGATAGCGACCACCCCCTGGCACGCGGCGAGGTGGGCCGGCTGGGAGTGGCCGTGGATACCCGCCACGACATGCAGCGGCTGTTTGCCGGCATCGATCTGGGCCAGGTCAGCGTCTCCATGACCATCAACGCCCCCGCCGCCGTGATGCTGGCCTTCTTCCTCACGGCGGCTGAAGCACAGGGCGTCCCCTGGCACCGCCTGCGCGGCACGCTGCAAAACGACATTCTGAAGGAGTACCACGCCCAGAACGAGTTCGTGTTCCCTCCCGCCCCCAGCGTGCGGCTGGTAGTAGACACCATCGAGTTCTGCACCCGCGAACTGCCGCTGTTCCACCCCGTGTCGATCAGCGGCTATCACATCCGCGAGGCAGGCAGCACGGCGGCGGAGGAGTTGGCCTTCACCCTGGCCGATGGGTTCCATTACGTCGAGCAGTGCCTGGCCCGCGGCCTGGCGATCGATGCCTTCGCCCCGCGGCTGTCGTTCTTCTTCAACGCGCACAACGACTTTCTGGAAGAGATCGCCAAGTTCCGCGCGGCGCGGCGCCTGTGGGCACGCCGCATGCGCGACGAGTACCACGCACAGGATCCCCGCAGTTGGGCCCTGCGGTTCCATGCCCAAACCTCCGGGGCCAGCCTGCAAGCCCAGCAGCCCGAGGTGAATGTGGTCCGCGTGGCCTATCAGGCGCTGGCGGCCGTGCTGGGCGGCTGCCAGTCTCTGCACACCAACAGTCGGGACGAAACGCTCTCCCTCCCCACGGCAGAGGCCGTGACGATCGCGCTGCGCACCCAGCAGGTGCTGGCGTACGAGACGGGCGTGGCGGATACAGCCGACCCTCTTGGCGGCAGCTACGTGATCGAGGCCTGGACAGACGCGTTGGAGCGCGAGGCACGGGAGATGTTTGGGGAGATCGAGCGTGCGGGGGGCATGCTGGCGGCCATCGAGGCGGGTTACTTCCGGCGTCGGATCGCGGAGAGCGCCTACCGTTATCAGGCCGAGGTGGATGCCGGCCGCAAGCTGATCGTGGGCGTGAACGCCTTTGCGGATGAGGAGAGTACTCCCATTCCCCGCCACGAGGTGGATCCGCAGGTGGAGGCGGCCCAGCTGGCGGGGCTGGAGCGCGTGAAGGCACGTCGCCACGCCGCCGCCGTGGCCCGAGCGCTCGACGACGTGCGCCGCGCCGCCGCCGGCGGCAGCAACGTGATGCCGGCGCTGATCGATGCTGCACGAGCCGATGCCACGCTGGGAGAGATCGTCTCTGCCCTGGCAGACGTGCTTGGCCGCTACGAACGGAGGGGATGAGATGCCGCGGCGCAGCGGGCCGATCCGCGTGGTGCTGGCCAAGCTGGGGCTGGACGGCCACGACCGGGGCATCCAGGTGGTGGCCCGTGCCCTGCGCGATGCGGGCATGGAAGTCATCTACACCGGACTGTGGCAAACGCCCGAGGAGGTGCTCCGCGCGGTCGAGGACGAAGATGCCGAGGTGCTGGGCATCAGCCTGCTTTCCGGGGCGCACATGGTGTTAATACCGCAGGTGATGCAGGGGCTGCGCGAGCGAGACTTGCAGCACGTACACGTAATTGTGGGAGGGATCATCCCCGAAGAAGATGTTGCCCGGTTGGAGTCGATGGGCGTGGCGCGTGTGTTTACTCCCGGCACGCCGCTGGGGGAAATCGTGGCGCACCTGCGGCAGGCACTGCGCGGCGAGGGGTGATAGGCTTCCACCGCGATGGTACCTGGTGGCACAAGCCGGGGCACAGCGCGGCCAGGGAAGACAGCGGGGCGGACGTGAGCAGAGGGCGCCCCGTACATGGGGCGGACGGCTCCCTTCGGCACAAGGCAGATGCAGAAAGAGTAGGGGGCCGCCGGGCAAAACCTGGGCGGGCGCCATCCAAAAGGGTTCACGGGGTAAAGAGGGCGGTTCCGGAGGAAGCGGCCAGCTCACAACATGGCCGCATTTCCGCGTGGCGTGTGCGAAAGCCCCTGCCTGCTTTCGATGGATGCTGGCGGCATCGGCGAATGGTGAGGGGGGCACTTGATGCGGCGAGACTTGGTAGGACCGGCGGCGCGTGCGAGGTGGGATCTGGTGCGGGCGGCTTTGGGTGCCGCCCGTTGTTGGTGGGGGCGTGCCCCGCTTTTCCAGTGTTAGCCGGACACGTACAATGGGGTTTTTGTGGGTTTGAACGCTACGGGTCCCCCTATTTGGCCGCCGGATGGAACGTTGTGGCGGCAGGCATGAGGCATGAGCGAGCCGGAGAAGTCGAATCACTGGGAAAGTCTGGCTGAACAGTTGGGCATTGAGGCGCGCGAGGTTCCTCGGCCGCAGCAGACTGCTGCCACGCCGCCGCCGTTGATCAAGAAACCAGGGGGGGCTGTCAGGAAGCCGGCCAGCACGGGAGGAGACTGGGACCAGCTCGCTCGATCGCTGGGGATTGACGTGCCGCCGCGTCCGCCGCGGGTACAGCCGGATGAGGCGCGGCAGGCCGTTCCGCCAGTGCCAGAGGCGGTGCCCGCCCGGGCGGAAGTCGTCAAGCCAGCCACGGAAGCGGAGCGTGGCGGTGAGGAGCGCGTGCGGCGGGAACGTGGCCGGGAGCGGGGCCGAGAAGGGGGCCGTCGAACGGAGCGGGCCGGTGCGGAAGAGGGAAGGAGAAGGGGAGGCGATGGCGGCCGATCACGTGGGGAGCGTGCCGCGGCCGAGCCGGCGCGATCGCCCGGCCTCAGCGCAGAGAGGCTGGCTGATGGAGAGCACGTTGCAGGGGAGGAGGAGCCGGCAGAACGCCGCAAGCGCCGCCGTCGCAGGCGCCGCAAGCGTTCGGGACAGGCTGCCACGCCCGCCGTCCAGCCCAGCGAGGCTGGTCAGCCGCTAGACGACGAAGAAGACCGCACCGAGTTGGAGTTCGCCGAGCGGGCCGAGGAGGTGTGGGAAGATACCGAGGAGGTGGCCGCTCGGCCAGCTCCCGAAATCAAGGGTCCGGACGAGTCCGCGCCGCACAAGCGCCGCTCGCGAAGTGACTTTGGTCGCAGCCGGGGAGCAGGTGATCCTGGGCACCGCAGGCCGGTGGGGGGAACGCTGGCGGGGCATCCTGCGGGCTTACGGTGCGGAGGTCGTCGCCGTGGAAGCCGCACCGGGAGATGTCGTCACGCCGGAACGCCTGGCCGAAGCCTTGCAGCAGCACAGCGACGCCGTGGCTGTCTTCACCACCTTGTGCGAAACCAGCACCGGCGTGGGGCATGACATCGCCGCCTTCGGGCAACTCGTGCGCCATAGCCGGGCCGTGCTGGTCGTCGATGGCATCAGCGGTATCGGCGCGATGGAATGCCGCATGGACGCCTGGGGCATCGACGTGCTGGTGACCATTGGCCCCATGAGCCAATGGACAGCGGAAGCGGCCCAGGCGGCTGGGTGTCCCCGGGTGCACCCGTTCGCGGACAGGGATAGCGCCATCGCCAGGCTGCAGGAATTGCTGCCCGCCGGCTGCACGGTGTTGGTCAAAGCATCGCGCGGCATGCAGTTGGAGCAGGTGGTGCAAGTGCTGGTGAGCGAGTAGTCCTCTCAGGCTGCGGCTGCCGTTTTGCCGGCCCGGCGCTGCGCACAAAAATCGCGCACAAGAATAAGACGAGAAAGAGGGAGATTGGATTGGCAGAACAGAGCACACAGCGTCCCCCGTTCCGGGGAGACATGGTCGGAAG
>JAIMBC010000374.1 GCA_023511675.1 Pirellulales bacterium | reverse complement strand
CCTGCCAGCGGCTGAGGAAAAAAAAATCCGGAATGGACGGTCTGCCAGGTGCGCATGGCGGCCGATGCGTTGGTGCAAAGCTGGCAACTTCCGGACGAGGCAGGTGAACGTCTGTTGGCCAAGACGGCTCGCCGCATTCGGTACTACCAGCGACGCAACGCCGTGGCCCGCGCATCTCACATGCGAGCCGCGATCGCTAAACTCCAACGCCAAGGAATCACCGTGAGCACGCTCCCACGCTGCGACCAGGACACCAGTTAGCGCTGTAGTATTAGCAGAACTTTGTCCAGGTCTGACTCGCCTCGAGATCCTCCAATTGCAAGCCAACGCCATTGACGTGGCTTTCCTCGCGATCTCGGAACGACTGGAGATTCGCGAGCGGCTTGCCGAGATCCCCAGGCCCAGCATGGCAAAAAGACCGCAGCGCTAGCTCGAGCCTTCCGTGCAGCGCGGGAGGTGAGCGAGCCGGATTCCTGCACGATAGAGGTTGCCGATCGCGGCTCGCGTGTGGGATGCCGGGGCCACGGCATTCCGTCGCTGGTAGGACTGCATGCGATAAGCGGCTTTCCAAAACAGCTCTTCGCGAACCAGCTCCGGAAGTTGCCACCTCTAGATCAAGGCATCGACCGCCCTGCGCAACTGGCAGACCGTCCCGGCCGGATTGTTTTTCGCGGCCGCTCGCGGGTGCGGGCGAGGAAGAGAACTCTGACGCAGATGAGGATCAAGTGGCGTTTCGAACCTACCCAACCGCGGCCTTGCCCATCAGCGTGCCCCCGCTCTCCCTTGCCCTCCTCGAGGCAGCGCTCGATCCGCCAGCGGCCCAAGCCCACACGCGGCAGCGTTTTCAAGGGACGCTGGGACGCCGCCGCGCTGAGAAAGCATTCTACCTCGCCGCGGAAGGGATGCGTGCGGACGAGCAAGTGATTCACCCTCTCGGCGAGCCCCTCTACATCAGGCAGGTAGTACGACAGCACCATGCGTTGAGCTGGGGAGGCCGACGGCATATGGGCACGCGCGATTCCAAAGCCGTTGCGTCCATGTTCGCTTGCGCGGAGTGAGTCCCAGCGCTGTAGTACTAGCGGGCGCAAACCTCGAGTTGCACCCGATACAACACAGCCGCCGGCCCGCCCAACTCCTGTTTGTGGGCTTGATAGTCGGCGTACAAAGAAGGTTGCACCTTGGCGTCGATCAGCATGAGCGACCCCGCGACCGTGGAAAACAGCAGCGTACCCTGATACGCTGCTTGCGGCAGTCGTGGAAAATTGCTTGCAGTTCCCGCGGCGAGAGCACATTGGCCATCGCCGCACGCGCCCTCGTTGTCACCGGCACGTCGCGTGTGAACCGATCGAGCAGCGCCTGGCAAGACATGACGAACCCTGCCGGCAAGGCAACGACGCCCGCTTGGTTCATCCTCCCGCGTGCGCGATGGGATCAGCGGCGTGATGCTGGGTATTCCAGCAGCGACCGGGCAAGCCCGCAACCCTCAACCACAGCCCCATGACAGCTTGAAAGGGGTGGTACCAGAAGGCAGGATGCCAAACGCTTGCAGCAGCTTGTTCGTTGCGCGGCCGCCGTCGAAGCCCTCCAGGACCTGTTCCGCCCGGTCCAGAATTCGGCCGCCCAGCTTCCTGGATGCGGCGATGATCTTCCGCAGGCGCGTCCGCGCTATCGGATCGGAAAAAAATCGATGAACTCCTCCAGGAAGGCCACGGTGGCCAGCGGGGCGCGCCCTCTTGCTATTAGTTGGTATCGACGGCAAACGACGATAGAATACGCACGTTGAACCAAACTCGGCACCGGCTTTTAGAGGAATACACCGATGCACGTTTTATCCCAGATGGGCATCGTACCGGCTGTCGCCCTGGTGGCATTGGCGTTTGCTCCCTGCGCTGGCGCCAACGAAGTGGATAAGGCAAAGTCGGCCGGGGCCAAGGTCCCTCTCTGGGGCCGCTTCGAGCATGCCTTTACGGCCACGGGTTTAGTCCCCTACGAGACCGAACTGACGGTCGAGTTCACCGCCCCGTCGGGCAAGAAGTATACGGTGGCGGGCTTCTGGGACGACGACCGTACCTGGCGCGTCCGCTTCATGCCCCTGGAGACGGGTGTCTGGCAGTATCGCACCCGCTCCCGGCCGGAGATCCCCGGCCTTGACGGCGAGTCAGGGCAGTTCGAGTGTCATCCCTCTGCCACTCCGGCCACGGCACTCCTCAAACACGGGCCGGTCCGCGTCGCCAGCGGGGCTTACCATCTTGAGCATGCCGACGGCACGCCGTTCTTCTGGTTGGGCGACACGGTCTGGACCGGCCCGGCGTTCAGCAGCCAACACGACTGGCAGACTTACCTCGAGGCCCGCACTGCCGACCGCTACAGCATCGTGCAGTTCAACGCTATCTGCCCGTGGCGCACGGCGCCGACCGATGCCGACGGCCAGACGGCGTTCATCGGCCACAAGGGCATCCGCATCAACCCGAAATACTTCCGGCGCCTCGATGAGCGCATGGACGCCATCAACGCCGCCGGCCTGGTCGCCGCGCCAGTGCTCTTGTGGGCACATAAGCAAACGGACCCGGGCAACTACCTCTCGGAGGAGGATGCGATTGCGCTGATCCGCTACGAAGTGGCCCGCTACAGCGCGCATCACGTCGTCTGGATCCTCGCCGGCGACAACCCCTACGACAAGGTCAGCGCCGAGCGCTGGAAGCGAATCGGCCGCGCCGTCTTCGGCGCCGGACCGCACGCTCCGGTGTTGACGCACCCCACCGGCGAAAACTGGCCCTGGGAGACCTGGAACGACGAGAAGTGGCTCGACATCCTTGGTTATCAGAGCGGCCACGGCGACAGTCCGGCGACGCTGACTTGGCTGCATTCCGGCCCGCACACACGCGGCTTTGAACGGGCGCCCGCTCGGCCGATCATCAATCTCGAGCCGCCCTATGAGGACCATCTCGGCTACGAGTCGCGCAAGCCGCATTCAGCCTACAACGTGCGGCGGGCGGTGTACTGGAGCCTGCTGCGGACGCCGACCGCCGGCGTGACCTACGGCGGGCACGGACTGTGGAGCTGGCAGACCGTCGAGGGCAAGACCCCGCCGGACCACGCCTATACCGGGGTGGCGAAGACGTGGTGGCAGGCACTGGAGATGCCGGGCAGCAAGCAGATGAGGCACGTCGTTGAGCTATTCAAGACGCTGCCCTGGTGGCATCTGCGCCCGGCGCAGCACCTGCTCGACGACCAGCCGGGCGCCACCGACCCGGCTCGGTTTGTCGCGGCGGCGCAGACCACGGACGGCACCGCCGCCGTGCTCTACCTGCCGGTCGGTGGGACCATTGTCTGCAAGCGCCAGGCAGTCGAGCAGTGCACTGCGACCTGGTTCGACCCCCGCACCGGAGAACGTCGCCCCGCAACCGCCAGGGCAGACGGCTGCTTCGAGGCACCCGACACGCAGGACTGGGTTTTGCTGTTGCGCAAGCAATCCTGACTTCCCGTAACGCATTCAGCCGCATGCAGTTGAGCTTGCCTGAAGAGGGCCGGACCGATCAACCGCGGTCGCCACCGTAAACCTTCACACCCTGGAGGGAAATTGGTCTTCTTAATACTACAGCGCTGGGAGTCAATCTGCGCAAGCTAGCATGAACGTAACTCCTTTGAATCGGGCGCGCCGTCATGCCGCAGCATTCCCCAGCTTAACACATGGCGCTGTAGTATTAATACTACAGCGATAACGCGTGTCCTGGTAGCAGCGTGGGAGCGTGCTCACAGTGATTCCTTGGCGTTGGAGTTTAGCGCTGGCGGTGCGCGTGTGAGATGCGCGGGCCACGGCGTGGCGTTGCTGGTAGTACCGAATGCGGCGAGCCGTCTTGGCCAACAGACGTTCACATGCCTCCTCCGGAAGTTGCCAGCTCCGCACCAACGCATCGGCCGCCATGCGCACCTGGCAGACCGTCCATTCCGGATTTTTTTCCTCAGCCGCTGGCAGGTTCTGGCCAGGAACAGGTAGCTG
>JAIMBC010000373.1 GCA_023511675.1 Pirellulales bacterium | reverse complement strand
GTGCACGGGGATGCGAATGGTGCGGGCTTGATCGGCAATGGCCCTGGTTATCGCCTGCCGGATCCACCAGGTGGCGTAGGTGGAGAATTTGAATCCGCGGCGGTATTCGTACTTGTCCACGGCGCGCATCAGGCCTGTATTGCCCTCCTGGATCAGGTCCAGGAAGCTCAGGCCGCGATTGCGGTATTTCTTGGCGATGGAGACCACCAGCCGCAAGTTGCCGCTGGAGAGTTCGCGCTTGGCGCGCTCGTAGTCCTGGAATTGCTGGCGCATCTTTTCGCAGCGGCGGGCCAGGCTGCGAGGGCTTTCCAGCGTCAGCAGCAACAGATCGCGCAGCTCCATGCGGAGATTGGCGCGTTCGTCCTTGGTAAGCCCTGCGCTGCGCAGGCGGGCGCGCAGCTCCTGCATGCGGGCTGAGAGGTCTTCGAGCTGCCGCATCAGGGGCTGGACGCGGCGGGTGCGCAGGCTCAACTCCTCCACCAGCGTCAGCGCCTTGTAGCGGTGGAGGATGAAGCGGCGGCGGGCCTGCCGGCGCAACTCCGGGGGGGTGGAGCGGCGGATGAGCAGTTTGAAGTCCTCCCGCATCGCCTCCAACAGCCGGTGGAGCGTGCGCAGGTTGTGGGGCATGCGTGCCTGGATCTGCTCCTTGGTGAGCTGCTCGGTGAGCGAGACCTTGATGGTGCGGTCAAAGGGAAGAGTCCCCTGGTGCACCTTGGTGAGCAGCTCCACCGTGCAGCGCATGGCAAGATGGCAGCCCAGCACCGTCCGCCGGAAGCGCTTCCGCGTTACCTCGATCTTCTTGGCCAGTGCGATCTCCTGCTCCCGCGTCAAGAGGGGGATCTCGGCCATCTGGCTGAGATACAGCCGAATGGGGTCATCGCTCCAGCGCGCAGGTTCCTCGAAGGGCAGGGAATCGTCCTCATCGTCGTCGGCCGCAGCCGCGGGCGAAGCCGCGGCTCGGGCCGGCCCTGCCGCCCCGTTGTCCGTCGAGCCGCCGGCGGCCTGGGGTTCGCCGCCCGCCGGGGCACCGTTGGACGGCTGCGCCGCAGCTTTCACCGCCTCATCCTGCCGGCAGCGCCGATCTGCCGCGCGGCTGGCAGGCGCCTGTTCCACCAGCTCGATGCCCATCTGCTCCAGCGCGACCAGCAGATTGTCGAGCTTTTCCGGGTTGACGGCGTCGTCCGGCAGGTATGCGTTCACCTGGTCGTAGGTCAGGTACCCTCCCTGTGCCTGGCCCGTGGCCACGAGTGCTTGTAGATCGATGTCTGAAAACTCCACCTAAGCTCCCTCCTGCGCAGGAATGTGCGCTCAGATGCCGAGATTATGATCCGGAACAAAAGCAGCAATCAAGCTGCGGGCGTGCGCCGGACCGTTGCCGGGGCATCCTTACCCATCCGTGGGCAGGGAAATGCCCTGACGTGTTCGCTCGCGATGAATGACACGTTGCAAGGCGGCAAGATGCTCCTCTTCACTCGCTGTGTGCGAGGGAGGAGCCACTTCTGCCTCTGCCTCCAGCAGCACCGTCTTCAGCTTGCGCAGTTCTGCACCAGGTTGGGGCAGGGGCCGCGCCTTGCATTCTGCGTCCAGGTCGATCAACAGGCTCTTCACCTCCGGATCCTCCAGGGCATCGAGCAAATGAGTAAAGTCAGGCGGCAATCCTGCCGCGTAGAGATCGTAGGCTGCTGCCAGCAGCGCGGCATGGCGTGCGTCTCGCAGTTGCCGCGGATGCAACTCGTGGAACACTTCGCTGGTCAATGCGGGAGTTTGCAGCAAGATTTCCAGTAGCCAGCGTTCAGCGAGCAACCGGCGGCGGAGAGCTGGATCGGTGTGAGGGCCGCTCGGCAGGCGAGCGTGAGTTCGCGGCGGCCCAGCCGTACTCGTCGTGACACGGCCTGACGGCCTGGTCGCGGAACCGCCGGCCAAGGAACTGGCAGGCTGCGCCTGACGCATGGCCCGGAGGCGTTCTCGCAGCCGCTGTTCCGACACGCCGAACCGCAGCATCAGGCGGGTCAAAATCTGATCTTCTTTTAATTGTGCTGCACTGGCGACCCCAGGGCCAAAGGCAGGCCGCCGTGCCAGCGTGGCCAGCACCGACTCGACCGCGCGGTTGGCCGCGTGCGTCTCGCTAGCCCCGTCCAGCCCCTGCGTGGCCAATGCGAAGCGGTGCTCCAGAGCGTCCGGCGCCGTGGCCACCAGCCGAGCAAATGCCTCTCCGCCGCGCTGCTGCAAGAAGTCGCACGGATCGAGCCCATCGGGCAGCGTGAGGATGCGCAGATCCGCCTGCGCCGCCACAAACAGCTCCAGGATCTGCTCCGCGCGGCGGCGCCCCGCCTCGTCACCGTCAAGCACCATCACCACCCGCTCCGCGGCACGCAGCTCCTGCACATGCCGCTCGCCCAGCGCCGTGCCCAGCACCGCGACCGCGTTGGCGAAACCGAACTGGTGGGCGACGATGCAATCGGTATACCCCTCCATGACGAGTGCCGCGCGGGTTTTGGCCATTGCCTCGCGGGCCTGGTCCAACCCGTACAGCAATCGATGCTTGGCGAACAGGGGCGTTTCCGGGGTGTTGATGTACTTGGCGCCCTCGCCGTCTCCCACGCCGGGTACCAGACGGCCGCCCATCCCTACCGGACGGCCCAAGGCATCCCGGATGGGGAATATCAGCCGACCCTTGAAACGGTCGTAATACCCTAGACCGCCACGCCGCTCTGCCAACAAGCCGACCTTTGCCAGCAGCTCCGGGCCAAAAGACGTTTCCCGGGCACGATGCTGCAACCAATCCCAGCGATCTGGGGCAAATCCGAGCCGAAAGCGGCGCACGCTCTGCTCGGAGATGCCGCGTTCAGCCAGATAGCGTCTGGCAGCTTCTGCCTCCGGGGCTAACAGCAGCGCACGGTGGTATTCATCTTCTGCCCAGGCGAGGGCCTGATACAGACGCCGCCTGTCGTCCGAATGCTGCCCTCCGCCGCGGCCAGCCAACGATATTCCGGCACGCTCCGCCAGCATGCCGAGTGCCTCGCGAAAGTCCACCCCCTCCTTCTTCATCACGAAGCTGAAGATATCCCCCCCCAGGTCGCAGACCCAGCACTTGAAGGTCTGCCGCTCGGGGTTCACCTGCAAGCTCGGCCGCCGATCGTCGTGCCAGGGGCAGAGCCCCTTGTAATACCTCCCCTCACGCCTCAGCGGCAGATACGAACCCACCAGATCGACAATGTCGACCGCGCGCCGGATCTGCTCTTTGACGTCGGCAAATGGGTCGAGGGGCACCGGCTGCTCCTTCAGCCTGTCGCGGCAGATGCGGGCCTACGGGGCAATGAGGGTCACGTTGGGGTCTGTACTGAGCGTGGCACCCAAGGCGCGGGTCGCACTGCGCCACGTCGCGCGCATTCTAGGTCCGACCCAGAAACAGGTCAACGCCGACTGCCACTGAGCCACAGAGCCACCAATTGCCCAAGCCATCCAGTGCGCAAGCCACCGAGTGCGCAAGCCACCGAGTGCCCATGCAACCGCGCTGTCGAGTGGCCAAATAGTGCGTGAGTGTGGAGGCACATTCACGGGTAGCTTGTTGGGCGGGCGTCTTGCACCTGCCCATGCGTAGAGGCGTCCTGCCCGGCTTCTGGCAGCGCCAGCGTACGCCTCGACGGCCAGCGTTCCATCTGTCATTCTGGGAAAGCCAGTGTCTGGTATGCCCGCGCTCCCATGGTGTGCGTCATACGGGTGCATGCTCGCAACATGCTCCGTACGCACGCGGGGGGCGCGCCACGGGTCCGCCCAAGGCATGGTAGGAATCGGCTGCACGCCCAGCTCCGCAGGGCGCGCGTTTTCATGCCTGCCAAAGAAGTTGCCCAACTTGCGCCATTTTTCTCGAAGGGCAGGTCACGTCTTGCACTGTTCTGAAAACGCCGGTATGTTCCCTCGTCGCTGAGAAATCGGAACCGATGGGGTAATTTCTGCCGGCTACGGCTGACGACATAAAAGCTGACAGAAGGGGCAGCCACGCTGTTTGCCAT
>JAIMBC010000372.1 GCA_023511675.1 Pirellulales bacterium | reverse complement strand
CTCTCCGGCGTCCACCACGACATCGCGCTGGGGGGCCGCGTGCTCGACCTCCAGGCGCTGGCGGGGGGGGTGGTGTTTGTCTATCTGTTCGGCTTCAACTTCAGCGTGGCAGTGTGGGTAGGCATGATCGCGTGCTTCGGTCTGGCCACGGAGACCGGCGTGGTGATGCTTGTCTACCTGCGAGAAGCCGTGGCCAACCGCGGAGGGTTGGAGAACATCGGCAGCTTGGCGGAGCTGCGTCAGGCCGTGCTCGAAGGTGCCGCGCACCGATTGCGGCCCAAGCTGCTGACGGAGGGCACAACCATCATCGGGCTTGCGCCCATGCTCTGGGCCATGGGCACGGGTGCCGAGATTATGCGACCCATGGCCGCCCCGGTGATCGGCGGCATACTCGTCGCGGACGAGGTCATCGACCTGCTGCTCCCCGTGCTCTTCTACCTCGTGCGCGCCCGGCGCTGGCAGCGGCTGAAAGCGCTTGCCCCATCCTGAGCGGCGGACGGCGGCAACCTTGGCGTGGACCGCAGCAGAGGGTACCAGGGCGGGCGCGGCCCAGGTACAGCCCACTAGCCAGATCGGAGTTCGGCGGCCACAATGCAAGCGAACTGGCCGGCGCCTCGTCGCCGCGGAATGTCATGGCCGAACGTGAGGCCCTGACCAGGTTTTTCCCGGCGTGATTTGCTGGTTCGATGCGCGGGCGTAGCTGCCTGGTGTGTTTGCAATGGACTTCACCTACACACAGATCGCCAAGATGATCGACCACTCGCTCCTGGCGCCCACGCTCACGGACGCGGAGCTGGAAGCGGGCTGCAAGCTGGCCCTCAAGTACGATGTGGCTAGCGTCTGCATCAAGCCATATTATCTGCCACGCTGCGTTGAGCTGCTCGCCGAGAGCGGCGTGAAGTCGAGCACGACCGTCGGCTTCCCTCATGGGGGCCACACGCTCCACATCAAGCTAGCCGAGGCGCAGGAGGCCCTGGCCAGCGGCTGCCAGGAGCTGGATGTGGTGGTGAACATCGGCAAGGTGCTGAGTGGCGATTGGCCGTACGTGCGGCGGGAGATCACGGCCTTGACCAACCTGACACATGCCTACGGACAGATCATCAAGGTCATCTTCGAGAACTGCTATTTGCAGGATGAGCACAAAATCCGCCTGTGCGAACTCTGCGGGGAGGCAGGGTCCGACTTTGTGAAAACGTCGACAGGCTACGGCAGCGGCGGTGCCACGCTCGACGACCTGCGCCTGATGCGCCGGCACGCGCCGCCTCACGTGCAGCTCAAAGCTGCCGGTGGCGTGCGCACCCTGGATGCCCTGCTGGAAGTCCGCGCCCTGGGTGTGGCCCGCGTCGGTGCCAGCCGGACGGCGGAGATTCTCGATGAGTGCCGCCGGCGGCTGGGTTGAACGTGGCTCACGCACCTTGCGCCCCACGGCAGTAACAGGCAATCGCATGAACTCTCCGATACGTGCGGTGGTATTCGACCTCGACGGCCTGCTATTCAACACGGAGGAACTCTACCACTACGTTGGCAGCGAGCTGCTTGCCCGCCGAGGCCTGGAGTTCGCGCCTAGCCTGCGGCAAAGCATGATGGGCAGGCCCGCCCCCGCGGCATTACGGCTGATGATCGAGCATTGCAGGCTGCATGAAACGGCCGAAGCACTTGCGGCAGAAGCCGAGCGGCTGGTGCTCCCCTGGCTCGATCGGCATCTGGCGCCCATGCCGGGAGCCGCAGAGCTGCTCGACGCGTTGGAGCGAGTCGGTGTGCCCAAGGCTGTGGCAACCAGCAGCTCGCGCCGCTTCACGCAGCAAGTGCTGGGTCCCTTCGGTTGGGAGCCGCGGTTTGCCTTTCTGCTGACCGCCGAAGACGTGGTGCAGGGCAAACCCCACCCCGAGATCTACCTGAAGGCCGCCGAGCTGTTGCGCGTCCCGGCCTCTGAGATGGCCGTACTCGAAGACAGCGTGAATGGCTGCCGCGCCGCGGTCGCCGCAGGGGCCGTGGTGGTCGCCGTACCCAGTGTGCAAGGCGCGCTGGACGCCATCGAGGGGATTCGCCTGCGGGTCAGCTCGCTGCGCGATGCCGAAGTCTACCATCTGCTAGGCGTGCCCGGACACTGACCTGGCCGCACGCTCAGCTTGTTGCCGCTGCCGCGCCACACCTCAGGTGTCCGCAGGGCGGCGCTAGCACCTGCTCCCTTTCACTGCAACCCCCTGCTGCATGTTCAACCGGCACCCCAGCCCGTTCTGTTCGAGGCCCCTGGGCGGATGTCCGGCCCACACCGCGCTTGTAGTCCAGCGACCGTTCCCTGCATCTGCTGCGAGTGCACGCCTCCGGGCCACCGTATCAGGGCCGCGGTGGTCGGTCCTCACCGGGGAGCAGCGGCCGCGCCGCCTGGCTGCCCGCAGCACCCGGCTCACCAGAGTCGCGGCGAAGTGATCGACCTGTGGGCAGCTCTGTACCGCCTGAGCCTGCGCGAACCGGCGCTGGACCTCGTTCGGTCGTTCGACCTAGCACCTCACGATGGGACAGATGAAGAGGCAAAGTAGAGGGACGGTTCGTGTGCTCGTCGTGCCCATCGCGCTCGGCCGGTTCAGTCCGGAGTGTGCGTCGCGCATGTTCTGAAAACCGTTCCAGCGTTCCGTTATCACCTGGGGGGCTAGACTTCCGTTACCTCTGCAACATGGCGATCTTTCACCCTCCTGCTTGGCTCCCCAGCCGCTGGCGCACGCTCCGCACCAGTTCCACGTACTGCCGGGCGAGCATTTCGATGCGCTGGAGATCGCCGGCGGCGACTGCCTTGGGTTCGACGAGGGAACTACCCACGCCCAGGGCGCAGGCTCCGGCCTCGAGGAAGGCGGCGGCGGTTTCCAGGTTCACGCCGCCGGTGGGCATGAGGCGTATCTGGGGGAGCGGGCCGCGGAGGGCGCGCAGGTAGCCTGGCCCGGTCAGCTCAGAGGGGAAAACTTTAACAATGTCGGCACCGGCCTGCCAGGCGGCGAGGATTTCGGTGGGGGTCAAGGCGCCGGGCAGGACCAGCTTACCGTAACGGCGGCAGAGGCGGATGACGGGCTTGCTTACGACGGGGGTGACCAGGAACTCGGCTCCGCAGAGGAGTGCAAGGCGGGCGGTTTCGGCGTCCAGCACGGTGCCGGCACCAAGCAGCACGCGGTCTTCGAGGCGGGTGCGAACCTGCTCGAGCACGCGATGGGCGCGGGGCACGGTGAAGGTGACTTCGAGGCAATCGATGCCGCCAGCCAACAGCGCCTCGGCAACGTCGACGAGTTGGCGGTCGTCTGGGGCGCGAATGATGGCCACCACACCGCAGTCGAGCAGGCGTTGGAGGTTGTGGGTCTTGTTCATGGGAGGGGTACAAGGGCTGGGGTGCCAAGCGGGGGAGGGGTAGCTGAACTCCGGGGTCCGCCGGGGGAAGCCGCGCAGGGTGCCTATGGCGGTGCTGGGGCATGAGCCGCCGCAGTTGGCAGACTACGGGGCAGCCCCGCAACGGGCTTCTGGACGGCCCGGCAGCTAGCAGGCATAATAAACGGCGGCCAGCAACCGGGCGAGTCGTTTGATCGCAGGCGGGTGGTGCACATGCAGGCATTCTGGCAAAGTGCGTTGGTGCAGCTTGTAGTGTGGGGGGCGGTGGGCGCCGTGCTGGTGGCCGTGGGGGTCTATGTGGTTTCGAAGGTCCGTGCCGGTTTTCACAGCGATGCCAGCCCGACCAGCCGACTGGTGAACGATTTCCGGGAATTGCATTCCAAGGGTGAGCTAAGCGAACAGGAATTCCGAACTATAAAAACGATGCTGGCGGCACGTATACAACAGGAGGTGAAGGGTACGGGGAATGCCGGTTAGAGCGGTTGCGGCAGGTCCGCAGCCCTGCTCTGCCAAACATGCGGGCCCTGCTTACCGTAGTAAGGTTGTGCTGCCGCCGAGGCTCGAACATCGGGTGGAGACGGATGCCACCGGCCATGCGGCCGTTCGGTTCCCTGGCCTCTCGAGCAACACCTTGGATCGATCCGCCGTGCTATCTGTAGCCGCACGTGCGGGGAACCAGCGAGTTCACACATGCCCGATCGTGGCGACGTAAGCGGAGGTACACCCGTGACCGGAGGACGCCGTGGCGGCAGCACCACCAAGAAGAACGCCTTTTGTTCCTTCTGCCGGAAAAGCTACCGCGACGTGGGTCCCCTGGTCGAG
>JAIMBC010000371.1 GCA_023511675.1 Pirellulales bacterium | reverse complement strand
CCGCTATACCCCACCTCCAGCGGCCCCGTCGTCTAGCCAGGTCTAGGACACAGGCCTTTCACGCCTGCAACACGGGTTCGAATCCCGTCGGGGTCATTGTGCCTTGCTGGCACTCATTCGCGTTCCAGGTCTTCGAGGGCTTGTGTCAACGTCGGCAGCACCTCCAGCGCGGCGGCACGGCCAGCCTCGGCCAACTCGTCTGCGCGAGTGAAGTCAGCGAACTCGAACTGAGTGGTATCTGGTCGGACCATCAGATCCACGGCATCCGTTCGCAGGCTGGTCAGGCCGTAGGCCTGCACATCCGTAACGCGCAGCACGGTTTCCATTAGCGACGCCGGCTGCATGCGCTCCGTTGGCGTATCGGGCTGGTTCTTGCCAAACCGCCTGGGCAGTTCGGCCACCACGTCCACGCCCACGACGAAGCTGGCGCCCCGCGCGCGGGCCACATCTGCTGGCAGGTTGTTGAGCAGTCCTCCATCCACCAGTGCCATGCCGTCCCGGAGGATGGGCCGAGAGACGAGCGGGATGTTGATGCTCTCCATCACCGCGCGGATGGCATCTCCGGAATCGCTCACCACTTCGCGGCCGGAGACGAGGTCCACTGCCACGGTATAGAGCGGGAGCATAAGCTGCTGCAAGGTCGCCTTGTGCAGGAAGGGGCGGAGCAACCGATCCCAGCGGTCCAGGCGGAACATGCCGATCATGTACCAGCGATAGCCGCCCGGAAGCGAACGGACCCAGCGCGGCGGCGTGAGGGCCTTGCGGAACCGCGGCAAGGCATCCCAGGGGGACCAGCCGCCAGCATATGAAAGCCCCATCAGCGCGCCGCTGCTGGTGCCGGCCACCAGATCGAAAGTAACCCCCTCATCCTCCAGCGCGCCGAGCACCCCCAGATGGGCTAGACCGCGTGCGCCGCCCCCACCCAGGGCAACGCCCACCCGCGTGCCGCGCAGGTGGCGGGCCAGTCGCTCGACGCCGCGCTGCGGCACGGCTGCCGGTTGGGCATGCTCGGCCCACGGTATCTTGAATGACGGTACGGCCAGCCCCTGCGGTACATCGGCCGGGGCAAACCGTTCGTGCTCGGCCAACAGCCACACCAGGCGCAGCCGCTGGCCCAGCCCGGGCACGTGCGCGGCCAGGTGCGCAGCCAACCGCAACGAGGCCTCCCACTGGCGGGTATCGACCAGCCACAGCACCTCCTCGCAGGCGGACAGCAAGGGGGCGAGCACAGAGGGGGCTTGCTCGGCCACGTCGAGCAGCACACGGCTCTGGTGTTCCATGAGCTGATGGATGCGGGATTTCACCGCCGCCACCAGGGCATCGGGAACCAGGCTGGCAGGCAAACGCTCGACGACCAGATGGGGTTCCCCCGGTGGCTTGTGCTGGCTATCGGTCAGCAAGCCAAGCGTCTCGCCCCGCTGCAGCAGGCGGGCTGCGAGAGGGCGTACCACGCTGCGGCAGGCGGGCGAACTGGACACCAGGGCCACCACGGCGGGGCGATGCGGGCGTTCGCGGCGTGCGGTATCGCGCCTTAGCCGAGCCACCACTGCCCGGCTGAGGTTGGCAGCAAAGCCCGGCACGTGGATGAGAAGTTTTTGAAACTCAGCTTGCGCTAGCTCCAGCAACCAGGTATCGATCACCGCTGTGACCGTGGCCGCACGCATGCCATCGGTGAGCAGGGCCATCTCGCCGAAGTGCCCGCCACGGCCGAGGTACTCCACGGTGCGAGGCGGTTCACCACCGTGAGAAATGGAGACCCTGACCCGCCCGCGATCGACAAAATACATGCTTTGCCCGGGTTCCCCCTGCCGGACGATTTCGCAGCCGGCCGGCACCATGCGGGGTTGAAGCCGCTCTGCGATGTAGCGAATCTCTCCTTGCGACAGGCCGGCACACAGAGCGCTGCGGCGCAGGACCTGTACGTAGGCGGCCACCTGCTCGTTGATGGGCTTCCTCCCAAGGCGGCAAGCGAAATCCGATGGACGGCTGACCGCGAAGTTGACGCAGGCAGGCAGCGCTTGTCAAGCAGCGGGGGGACGGCTGCTGGCCGATGGCCGCCGCCAAGCTAAGATGGTGGGGAGTATGGTGCCCTACGATGCGTTGCTGGTGGTCTCGTTTGGCGGACCGGAATCGCCCGACGAGGTGATGCCTTTTCTGGAGAATGTGGTGCGGGGCCGCAACGTGCCGCGCGAGCGGTTGTTGGAGGTGGCGGCCCACTATCACCACTGCGGCGGCCGCAGCCCCATCAACGAGCAGAACCGGGCCCTGGCGGCCGCGGTGGGGCAGGCGCTTGCTCGGCGGGGGACGGAGTTGCCGGTGTATCTGGGGAATCGCAACTGGCGGCCGCTGCTCGGTGATGTTGTCCGCGAGATGCAGAGCGACGGCGTGCGGAGGGCGCTGGCCTTTGTGACGAGCGCCTACAGTTCCTGGTCGGGCTGCCGGCAGTACCTGGAGAACATCGAGCAGGCCCGGGCGCAAGCCGGCGCTGGCGCGCCCAGCATCGAGAAGCTGCGTGTGTTTTTCAATCATCCGCGGTTCATTACGGCCGTGGTAGAGCGGGTGCAAGAGGCGTTGGCGCGCATTTCTCCGCAACGCCGCGCTGCCGCCCCGTTGGTGTTCACGGCCCATAGCATTCCCCTGAGCATGGCTGAGGGCTGCCGCTACGAAGAGCAGCTTCGTGAAGCGTGCCGGCTGGCTTCCGCGGCTGTTGGCCGCGAGCAATACCTGCTGGCCTGGCAGAGCCGCAGCGGACCGCCCACCCAGCCCTGGCTGGAGCCGGACATCCTGGACGTGCTGCGGGAACTGGCCGACGCTGGCGCCACCGACGTGGTGGTGGTACCCATTGGTTTCCTCTCCGACCATATCGAAGTCCTCTACGACCTCGACCACGAAGCGGCCCAGTGTGCCGCGGCGCTGGGGCTCTTCATGGCTCGGGCTGCCACGGTGGGCACGCATCCCGAATTCGTCGAAATGATCTGCGACCTGGTGGACGAGCGGTTGAGGGGTGTCCCGCCGCAGGCCATCGGCAAGCTGGGGCCCTGGCATGACGTCTGCCCGGCCGATTGCTGTCCCCCGGTTGTGCGGAAGACGTAGCGCTGGCATGGGGGCGACGGCAAGCGTGTGCTGCGCGCCTGCCGCAAACGGGGCGGCCGCTGGCACTGGTGCCACCGGGCGCGACGGCTACGTCCGATGCTCCCGCAAACGCGGCCGACGGCTCCGGCAACGGAGCGTGCTTGCGCAGGTGGGTGGGCTGTGATGGCGTCCTCGCATCCGCAGGGCTGCCGTACCAAAAGCCCCCTCGCCCCGAAGGGCTAAATCGGCTACCTTGCAAACGCGGCCCGTTGCGCACAGCGCCCTGCCGCGGAGAGGTTCAGCATGCCCACTTATGCGGTCATCCTGGCGGCTGCCGGGCGCAGCAGCCGTTTCCGTAACAAGAACTACAAGAAACCGTTTGCGCCCCTGGCCGATCGAGCGGTCTGGCTGCATTCCGCCGAGCGATTCTTGCACCGCGACGACGTGCGCCAGGTGATCCTCGTGATTGCCCCGGAGGATCGCGAGTACTTCGACTTCAAGTTTGCTTCCAATGCCCTGATTCTCGGGATCGAGGTGGTGGAGGGGGGCGCAGAGCGGGCCGACTCGATCGAACGCGCGCTGCACCATGTGAAGCCGGAAGCGGAATTCGTCGCGGTACACGACGCCGCACGACCTTGTCTAGCGGATGAGTGGATTGCCCGTGTGTTCCAGGCAGCCGAACGCAGCGGCGCCGCGCTGCTGGCGGTGCCCGTCACCGCGACGCTCAAACGCGTCGATCCGCAGCACCATGTGGTGGAAACCATTTCTCGCCAGGGCTTGTGGGAGGCGCAGACTCCCCAGGTGTTCCGCCGCGAGCTGTTACAACAAGCGTACGCCCAGCGGCAGGGATTGGCGGCCACGGACGACGCACAGCTTGTGGAGCGGCTGGGCCACACGGTCACGGTGGTGGAGGGTTCGCCGCTGAACGTGAAGATCACCACGCAAGACGACCTGCGGCTGGCCGAGCAGGCGCTCAAGGCCCTGCCCCGGCCGCGCCTCGATCGGCCGGCACATCCGTTTGCCGATGAGGATCTGTGGCGTTAGCAGCGGGCCGTCTGCCGCCGAGGGATTCCACAACACAAGCGAACGCCGGCGTGAGCGACATTTACCAAGAACTTTCCTGGCGCGGGCTGATCTACCAGGCGACGGATCCTGTGCACCTGGCCCGCTGGCTGGCCG
>JAIMBC010000370.1 GCA_023511675.1 Pirellulales bacterium | reverse complement strand
TCGTGGCCCGTGTTCATGGCCTGGAGCATGTCCAGCGTTTCCGGTCCGCGGCACTCGCCGATGATGATCCGCTCGGGCCGCATGCGTAGCGCGTTGCGCACCAGGTCCGTGGCGGTGATGGCGCCCTTGCCCTCGATGTTGGGGGGGCGCGTCTCCAGCCGCACCACGTGCTCCTGCTGGAGCTGCAATTCCGCCGCGTCTTCGATGGTGATGATGCGCTCGCTATTGGAGATGAAGCTGGAAAGGGTATTCAGCAGCGTGGTCTTCCCGCTGCCGGTGCCGCCCGCGATGATGATGTTCAGCCGGGCTTTGATGGCTCCTTCCAGCAGCATCACCATCTCCGGCGTAAAGGCCTTGTAATTGAGCAGATCCTCCAGTTTGAGCGGATTGGAGCCGAAGCGGCGGATGGAGACGCTGGGGCCGTCCAGTGCCAGAGGGGGAATGATGGCATTCACACGAGAACCGTCGGGCAAGCGGGCATCGACCATGGGACAGACCTCGTCGACGCGCCGGCCCACCTTGGACACGATGCGATCGATGATGTGCATCAGGTGTGCGTTGTCGCGGAAGGTGACGTTCGTCTTCTCCATCTTCCCGCGCCGCTCGACGTACACCTTCTTGGGACCGTTGATGAGAATATCGCTGATGGTGGGGTCCTTGAGCAGCAGCTCCAGGGGGCCTAGGCCGAAGGTTTCGTCGAGCACCTCCTCCACGAGGCGGTCGCGTTCTGCTCGATTGAGCAGCACCTCTTCCGCATCGCTCAGGTGCTCCACTACCAGGCGGATCTCGCGGCGCAGGACCTCTCCCTCGAGGTCGCCGACACGCTGCAGATCCAGCTTGTCCACCAGCTTGCTGTGGATCCGCCGTTTAAGTTCCTCAAACTCCGCTTCAGGCGTCTTCTCGTTGACGCGGCTGCCGAGGGGCAAACTCTTGACCATGTTCTCCGCTCTTGGCAAGTTGGCAGGTCGTCCGTTGGGCCGCGCAGGGTGCCTGCCACGCACCCTCGCGGCGAGCATGGCTACCCTGTGAGAAGTCTAGCTTAGAACTGCGACCCGATTTGGCCGTCGTGGCATGGCCTTCCGCCAAGGGGGCATGCGGCCTCGGCGGAAGGGGATGGCCTGCCCGCCGCCCGCAGCATAGCCGCCCCTGCGATCCGCGGTGCAGCCGTGCAAATCCCTAAAACCCCACCGACGGCTGAAAGGCAAGGAGAAGGCCGCAATGCTTGTGGACCTTAGCGGCAAGCGGGCGTTGGTGACGGGTGCCGCCGGCGGCATCGGCTGGGGCTGCGCGCAGGCCCTGGCCCGTGCGGGGGCAGACGTGGCCCTGAACGACCTGCCGGCTCAGGCACGCCTCGGCGAAGCCGTGGCAGCGGTAACCGCCATGGGACGCCGGGCGGTGGCCGTCCCCGGCGATGTGTTCGATCGACACGCCTGCCAGCGCGTGGTCCAACAGGCCGTGGAAGCGCTGGGACGCATCGACATCCTGGTGAGCAATCCGGCCTGTTCCATTCGCGGCGCGTTTCTGGACTTGCAGCCTGAGCAGTTCGAGGCCGTGCTGCGGGGCACGCTGGCCAGCGGCTTCCACATCAGCCAGTTGACGGCCCGGCACATGGTCGAACGCGGCGGCGGCGGGAAGCTGGTGTTCATCTCCAGCGTGCAGGCCGAAATCCCCTACGTGCTCTGCACGGCCTACAACGCAGCCAAGGCGGGGCTGAACCACATGGCACGGACCATCGCCGCGGAGCTGCTGCCCTACCGCATCAATGTCAATGTCATCGAGCCAGGCTGGATCGATACGCCCGGCGAACGTGCCGCCTTCGGCGCCGAGCTGCTGGCTGCCCAGGCAGCACACCTGCCCTGGGGGCGGTTGGGTACAGCCGACGACATCGGACAGGCCGCGGCCTTTCTGGCCTCTCCCGCCGCCGACTATATCACCGGCGCCGTCCTGCTCGTAGATGGCGGCTACACGCTCTGCCGTGCCGCCTGCCAGAGTTCATCCTTTGATGCGGCGGCAGACCACCGCCGTGGGCCGGCCACGCAGCCGTAGCAAGATCACCACCGCCGACTCTTCCCCCCCCACGGCGAGCTGACGCTGCAAGCGTGCCGGATCGTGGTCCACGCCGCGCTTCTTGACCACAATCCGTCCGAGGCGGCGTGCCCGCAACACAGCCTTCAGCCGCCTGAGATCCAGGGGCAGCCATTCCAGTACCTCATACGTACGCAGCAGGCCAGATTCCGGCACCGCATCCCCTGTCAGGTATCCTCCCTGACGGTCCAGCGGCTCGAGACCGTACTCCCGGGCCAGCGCCCCCGCAAGCTGAGCAGCCAGCACACAAGGCTCCGGCTCGCAAATGTAACGGCGGATACGGCCCGCCAGCTCGAGCGCGGGCAGGCCGCCCGCAGTTGCCGCCGCAGCAAACGACGCGCCCGATGCCCCCAACATGGTTGCCCGCCGCTGCCCTGCTTGTTGAGCCAGCGGTCCAAACCAGACCACAAGCTGGCGGCACTCTCCGCCTGACGAGATCCACTCCAGCTCAGCCTGCTCTTCCCACCTCAGGGGCGCCGACGCGCTCGGCGCCAGTTTCA
Organism: Pirellulales bacterium; assembly: GCA_023511675.1. Classification (GTDB taxonomy): domain Bacteria; phylum Planctomycetota; class Planctomycetia; order Pirellulales; family JAIMBC01; genus JAIMBC01. The sequence continues at coordinate 1,716 of JAIMBC010000370.1, read as the reverse complement.
CCGCTCCGGCTGGGTTGACCGCCAGCAGCCCATCGATGACCTGCGGCGGCGGCGAGCCTAGCTCGATCCGCGTGCTCCGCCCTCCTGCCGCACGCCGATCCGGATCCAAGTGCCAGCCCGCCACGTCCCGCACGTGGTCGGGACTCACCCTCCCCTCGATCACGCAGACCGTTCCGCGCAGCCGGCCAGCCTCTCGCCAGACATGCACGTTGGCCTCGGCCAGCAGGCAGGCGAGGGGATCGCAATCCACGCCCAGCACGTCTCCCAGACCGGCTAACCCCAGCAGATCTCCGCCTAGCCCGCAACACAGGTCCGCCACTGGTGCTCGGCCCGCGAAGCGAACGGCCTTCCACGCCGCAAGCTCTGCACCGCTGGCTTGCTCGAGCAGCTTTGGCGTAAAGAACATGTGCGAGGCCATCTCAGGGAATTTGCATGCCGCGCGCTGCCGCAGCTTTCTCTGCAAAAGCAGCAGGCGGGTACGCATTGCACTCAGGCTGCGGCGCAGCTCCGCGGCCAGCCGCAAGTCGTCTCTCGAATCTCCTTCGATCTGGCGCAAGCGTGCCTGGCCCTCCTCGCTCAGTAGCCACCGGTAGTCTGCCAGTTCGGCCGCGGATGTTGTTTGGAGGGGAGTCGTGTTCACGACCAAGCGTGGCTGGGAGAGTCGTACCTCAGGGAGGGCAGCATGCCCGCGGGCCGGCCGCACTCTGCCCCTCGGCAGACTGGGTGCAGGCGCTTCACGGCGAGAGGTACCAGTACACAAAGGCCAGCAGCGCGGCAAACATCAGCGGCACTAGCAGCAGCCCCCACGGCAGCCGCCGACGCACCCCGCGAATGCGTGCCCCGCAGTGGGGGCAACGGTGCGGAATGGGGCGAGGGACATCGCCGCCGCAGGTACAGCGCAGGGCAGTCATGCACCAAAGCAGGGTTTGCTGAAACAGGGCTTTGCTGAAACAGGGGCGTGCTGGTCAAGCCGCATGCTGGTCAAGGGGCGTGCCGAAAACAGGGGCGTGCCGGCGCGTCACTTGCATGGCCGCTGGGGTGATTATAATCTGCTGCCGGCCTGGGGTCGCGGCATGCATGGGAGTGGGCTCGATCAGGCCCGCCATCGCAACAACCGCGGCCGAGCCAGGTCGGCAATTCATCGACCAACAAGGTGTGGTCGGACTGGGCCAGCACCCCGCCGCAACCGCGTTGGACCCAGCTCGGCAATTCATCGAAGGGCGCCTGCGCTGTGTGGGACCCCACCCTGCCCCTGTATTTGCATCTGGCCCGCGCGGCGGAACTGCGCCGCAAGTTGCTGGTGCGAGACAAGCTGCTGGTGCTGTGCGCGGTGCTGGCGGTCGAACGCGAGCTGGGCCCGGTGGCCGCCTATTGCCGGCGCAAGGTACTCTCCCACAACCCGGGCCACATGCTCGGCCGCTTCCCTTCTGTGGAAGAGGCCCTGGACGATCCCGCCTTCTTGCAATTGCTGGCGCAACTCAAGCGCACCTATCCGCGCGAGAAGGCCGAACACATGCTGGCCTCACTGGGCATCGATATGGCGCGGGAACGCGAGACCTACTTTAGCGAGCAGGAGTACGCGGCCGCCTTGTTGGGCACCACGCTGGACGAGATGCAAGGCCTCGCGGCAAGCCCGTCCGCCGCGGGGGGAGGCCGCGCCGAATTCCCTGCCCCCACCCCCGCGGCGGGCTCTTATAAACAAATGACGCGGACGAC
>JAIMBC010000369.1 GCA_023511675.1 Pirellulales bacterium | reverse complement strand
CGCCCACAACCGCCACTTCTGTCGATCAATCGGCCTCGCCATCCTCCACCTCGCTTGCGTGCACTCCTCATCCTCCCTGCCCACACGCAGGCTACCAACCCCGTCAAGAATGGTGTGGTGTACGCTTACCATGGCGTGTGCCGAGCGGATGGCGTCCGACGAGGAAGGACAGACCGCATGAATGCGGTCACTACGAACGGCGGCACTCGGCGTGCAACGGTGTGGCCGACCGGCAGCATGAGGTGGGCTCCCCCGTTACAAAAAAGGGGGCGGGCAGGCGCACCTGCTGTGTACTTCGGGAGGGCGCCCCAGGCAGGAAGGCAGGTGTTGCCGGATCGGGGCGGGCGAGACGCCCGCGTTCCCAGAAGGCGGTATGCATGCCCCGCGAGGATGCGGTGTAGCTGCCCTGTTCATACGGACACGGCCCAGGCGCGATCAGCGAGACATCGCGCCCTAGTGCAGGCTGGGCACGGGCAGGTCGTGGGATGCGCCTTGCCGTGGCCTGCCGTGGTCGAGGCACGCGGGCGGCCCCAGGTTTCATGGGCGTGCGGAGAGATGGGTGGATCGCAGAAGATTCGCCAACAGCAAGGCCCTGGTTGGATGCGCGTGCGAGGAGATGTGGCCCACCTGAGGACGTGCCGGATGAACGGTCCTGGCACCGAAATGGGGGGAGCCGCCTGCTACTTGCTACTGGCCTAGCAGCTCGACGGCCACGGCCGTCTCGACAAAAGCCACCAGGTTCAGCACGGCGTGCAGCATGATGGTGAGCAGGAGGGAGCCGCTTTTCCAGCGGAGGATGCCTAGCAAAATGCCCAGTAGGAACACCGCTTGCAGCTCGAGCAAGCCGTATTGAATGTGCAATGCTGTCCAGCACAACGATGTCAGGACTGAGGCTCCCACGGGTCCCAGCGGAGAGGCTGCCCATCCGCGCCAAGCGAATCCGCGAAAGCAAACCTCCTCCCACAGGGGCGCGGCTGCCACCAGGGCCGCCAGCAGCAGAGGCAGGAAACCCGCGGTTTGATACGCTTGGATCATGAACTCCGGCACGATCGGCCGCTGCAACAACAGGTTGGTCGAGTCGACCACCGCGATGTAGGCGATGACCGCGCCGAGGCCCACAGCCAGGGCGCGGCGCGACGGCCACTCTATCCCCAGGTACTCCCGCACTGGCAGCCGTGTCAGCTTGACCACGCCCACCACGAACAGCAGCATCACCGGGGCACAAGCCAGCGTGCATACGGAGAGCAGCAGGCCGTCTGAGGCGAGTTCCTCGAGCGTCTGCTCGAAGGCTCGAGGCCGCGCGTCCGTCACGCGCGCCAGCATCACAGGCAGCGCTCCCATGGTTTGGGCGACGGCCATCACGCCGCCACCCGCGATCATCCACAGCAGGGTCATCCAGAAGCCCCACGGCCTGGGCGGTGGCGGCGATTCGACGTCAGGCACCAACGTGGCCTCGATCACGGGCTGATCATTCGCTGGACCGGTCATAAGGGCACCGAGCGGTTGAAGGCCGACGGGAAGCTTGCTTGCTGCGCCACGGCCAGGAGGAAGCTACCGGGTGGGCACGCCCGCGCGCGTAGGTTAGGCTACTGCTGCCGAGGATCGATGATGTGACAGCTACGGCTGTGCGGCAAGCGGTGCTGGAGCGGACGGGGGCATTGGCATGCCCGGGGCGGAACCGATATGCGGGCGGCATGGTTTGGCCGCTGGCAGGGCGGTCTCCTTAGTCTACGTGGAAGCGGTTCACGAACGGCAGGTCGAAGGTTTGTGCCACGGCCTGATTGACAACTTCGCCATCCATGATATTCACGGCCCTGGCAAGGGGGCGGGAGGCACGGGCTGCCGCCTCCAGGCCCTGCTGGGCGATGCGCATCACCCAGGGCAGGGTTACGTTGCAGAGGGCATAGGTGCTGGTGCGCCCTACGGCACCCGGCATGTTGGTGACGCAATAGTGTAGCACGCCGTCAACCACGAACACGGGTTCGCTGTGCGTGGTGGGGCGGCTGGTCTCGACGCAGCCGCCTTGATCGATGGCCACATCGATGATCACGCTGCCGGGCTGCATGTGCCGCAGGTCGTCGCGTTCGATCAGGCAAGGCGTCTTGGCGCCGGGGATGAGCACAGCGCCGATCACCAGGTCTGCACGGCGGAGTTGCTCCCGGATGGTGTGCCGGTCGCTGAACAGGCAGTCGACGTTGGGGGGCATCACGTCGTCCAGGTAGCGGAGGCGGTCCATGTTGATATCCAACAGCCCGATGTTGGCTCCAAAGCCTGCGGCCACCTTGGCGGCATTTGCCCCCACCACGCCTCCTCCCAGGATGGTGATGTTGGCCGGTGCCACACCGGGTACGCCCCCCAGCAGAATGCCCCGACCCATCTGCGGCCGTTCCAGGTACTTGGCTCCCTCTTGAATGCTCATCCGCCCCGCCACCTCGCTCATGGGTGTTAACAACGGCAGCCGGCCGTGGTCGTCGCGCAGCGTCTCGTAGGCCACCGCCGTGCATCCGCTGGCGAGCATGGCCTCGGTCAATTGCCGGTCCGCAGCAAAGTGGAAGTAGGTGAACACGACCTGCCCGCGCCGTAGCAAAGGCCACTCGCTCGGCAGCGGTTCCTTCACCTTGACCACCAGCTCCGCCTCGGCAAAGATCGCCGCCGCATTTTCCACCAGGATCGCGCCGTGCTCCACATACAGTTCATCCGGGATGCCGGAGCCAAGCCCGGCGCCCTGCTGCAGCAGCACGCGGTGACCCGCGCGGGTCAGCTCTTCCACGCCGACCGGCAGCATGGCCACGCGGTATTCGTCCCGTTTGATTTCCTTGGGCACGCCGATAATCACGCTTCATCCTCCGGCCAGGTATCCTGATCGCTGCGGTCGGCTCGGGCGGCCGAACGCTCTCGCTGTCGCAAGTACAGTTTGATGGGCACCTCGCCAAACGGCAGGCGATCGCGAAACACGCCCAGCAAGTAACGGCGGTACTGAGGACTGATGGCGCGGGCCTCGTTGCAGAACAGCACCACTGTGGGAGGCTGCACGCCCACCTGGGTGGCGTAGAAGATCCGCGGCGTGCGATTCTTGTACAGCGGGGGCGGATGGGCTTGCAGGGCCGCTTGGACCACGCGGTTCAGCTCCCCCGTGCTCACGCGTGCCCGCGACTGCTTGAAGAGCATCTGCGCATGGTTCAGCAGCGCCTTAACGTTCTTGCCTGTCTTGCCCGTGATGAAGGCGATGGGCACGTACCACATGGTGCGGAACGTGTCTCGCAGGTAGGTTACCCATTTTTCCGTGGGCATGCTGTCTGCGTACAGATCCCACTTGTTGACGACGAAGATGCAGGGCTTGTATTGTTCAGCCACGTATTCGCAGAGTTGTTTATCGACCTTGCTGATCCGCTCCGTGGGATCGAAGAACAACAGCACGACATCGGCGCGGCGGATGCTTCGTTCAGCGCGGTGGGTGCTGTAGAAGTCGATGTCTGTGGACAGACTCTTCTTGCGGCGCAGGCCAGGTGTGTCGATGGCCACGAAGGTCTTGCCGTCCAGCTCGAAGCGGACGTCGATGCTGTCTCGCGTGGTGCCGGGCACCTCGCTCACAATCACGCGTTCCGCCTTGGCTAGCGTGTTCACGAAGGTGCTCTTGCCCGTGTTCCGCCGGCCCACGATGGCCAGCAGCATGGCGGGCTCTTCCGGCGGCGTCGGGGCCTGCTCAGGTGGCAGCCGTTGCAGGATCGCCTCGAGCAGTTCTTCACGGCCACGGCCGCTGCGCGTGCTTACGGCGAGCGGCGTGCCGCGGTTGAGACGGTAGAACTCGGCGACGTGGGCATCGAGGGCCGGCGAATCGGTCTTGTTGGCCACGCAGATGACCGGCTTGTTCACGTACGTCAGCCGGCGAGCCACCTCCTGGTCCAGCGGCACCAGGCCCTCGCGAGTATCCACCACAAACAGCAGCACATCGGCCGAGTCGATTGCCAGCTCGATCTGCCGTTCGATGTGTGCGGTGAGGTTGTCGGCGTCTTCGATGCCCATCCCGCCGGTATCGACAAGTTCAAAGTAGCGATCGTCCACGCACATCAGATGGCTGAGGCGGTCGCGCGTAACGCCTGCCACGTCATCGACGATGGCGACACGCCGCCCGATCAGCCAATTGAACAAGCTGGACTTGCCCACATTGGGCCGGCCGACAATCACTACCTGAGGCAATCCCATGCACTCATCTTAGTGGCCGGCGACTGCCCGGCGAAAGGCCGCGGCACATTGCCCAGGCCTTCGGCGTACCCCAAGAAGCGGCTCGGACGCCGCACCTCTCCCCAGCCCCCCGCACCGCTCC
>JAIMBC010000368.1 GCA_023511675.1 Pirellulales bacterium | reverse complement strand
CCACGCCACCCCCTGCACCTGGCCCAACACCACGCACAACAGCACCACGGCCAGCACGCCCAGGCAGGCCACCGCGTCCTTCAACACCTGATCGGGCCAGAAGGTTGTATCTGGGCGCCGCAGCGGCTGCCGCACGTGCAAGCCATGACGTCGAAACAGCGCCACGTGCGCCGCCAGCAGTACCACCAGCAGCGCCGGCAACACCCCCGCATGCATAGCAAAAAACCGTGTCAGCGTATGGTGGCCGTATTCCGTGCCCCCCACAACCAGCTTTTGCAGGTCCGTGCCAATCATCGGCACCATCCCCATCAAATTGGTCGCCACCCGCGTCGCCCAGTACCCCTTCTGGTCCCAGGGCAGCAGATACCCCGTAAGCGCCAGCCCCAACACCACCTTCAGCAGCAACAGCCCCAGCCAGAAATTCACCTCGCGGGGAGCCCGGTACGCTCCATCGATGACCACCTGGGCAAAGTGCACTGCCAGCAACACCACCATCGCCTGGGCCATGAAATGGTGCAGCCCGCGCACCAGCCAACCCCCCACCATCTCGTACTGGATGTAGTACACGCTCTCCCACGCCGTGTGGCCGCTGGGACTGTAGCCCATCCACAGCACAATCCCCGTCATCGCCTGCACCACGAATGCAAACACCAGCGTGCTGCCCCATACATAGCGGTACCGCGCGCCCCCAGGAATGTGCTCGTACAGGGCGGCGTGGAGCAGCTCACGGATTCCCGTGCGGTCGTCGAGCCAGCGGAGCAGTGCGGCGATCATTGGCGGGCGATTTTCTGGGCCTTACCGGTGTAGAAGTCCTGGTAGCTGACCCACACCACGCCGTCGCGAACCTCGCACTCCAGACGATCCAGGTCGCGCGGGCTGACGCAGGGCAGGATGCGGGTGCCGTCCGCTTTGAAGCGGCTGGTATGGCACGGGCAGCGGAAAGACTCGGCCGCCGGCTGGTAGGCCACCATGCAACCGGCATGCGGGCAGGTAGCATTCAGGGCCAGCACCTCTTCACTGCCGGGTGTGCGGCGGAGGAACACTGCGCCGATGGGCTGGGCGGGAAACGAGTTCCAGGCGTCCTGGCGGTCGGCAACCACGGGAAACTGCCGTGGCACGCCGTCATCTGGGATCGCGGCCAGGGGCGCCACGGGCACTTGCCGCGCGCGGCCTCCGCGGCGGAACAAGGGATCGAGAAATGCCAACAGGCCGGCAGCACCGGGCACGAGGGTAATCAACCCACCCACGGCCAGTGCCAGCAGCCGCCGGAAAAAGCTGCGGCGGGCCGTGGCGGCCGCAGGCGTGGGCGTATGCGGCTGAGAAGCAGGGCTGTTGCTCATCGTCGGCTCGGCATCGTCTGCACAGCGGAGGGGAAAGAAATAGGCCTGCAAGCTGGGGTCGGGCGGGTGGAAACAAAGGGGGGCTGGCCGCTGTACGGCCCACAGGCGATTGCGGACCAGGCCGGCGTGCAGGGCCGGCCGCTGCCGCGCCCTGTATGGCAGGGGGATTATCCCATCTCTCTGCGCAGAGCGTCAAGCACGCGCTGCCGGGCCGCCTCCAGCGGTTCGGGCAGCATGGCGCCTGCCGCGGCCTTGTGCCCCCCACCGCTGAACTGCTCCGCCACGCGGCTGCAATCCAGCTCACAGCGGCTGCGCAGGCTCAGCTTGCAGCCGCCTGCGGCCTGCTCGACCAGCACCATCGCCACGCGGGTACCCGCCACGGCCAGCGTCAGGTTGATGATATCCTCCGTGTCGGAAGGCAGGGCGCCTGTGGCGCTGAAGTCTTCTCGCAAGATGGCGGTGTGGATCAGTCGTCCATCCAGCTCCGTGCGGGCGCGCTCCAGGGCGCGGCCGATCAGCCGCAGGCGGGCCAGAGAGTCCTGCTCGTAGAGGGCGTTGTACAGCTCTGCCGGCACCGCGCCCGCCTCGACGAGCCGCGCCGCCGTGCGGTAGGTGAGGCCCGTTGTGCTGGAAAAGCGATACCAGCCGGTATCTGTGGCCAGGGCGGCAAACAGGGGGCGGGCCATCTCCGCCGTCAGCGGTACTCCAAGCTGGTCTGCCGCCTCGACCACCAACCGGCCCGTCGCCTCCGCGTGCACGTCCTTGAACATCTCCGCCCCGAGGTCGTCTTCGCTCACGTGGTGGTCCAGCACCAGCTTCCGCCCCCTAAAGCCGCGCAGCACGTCTGCCATGCCGCCAAGCTGCGCCCAGGCGCTGGTGTCGAGCACCAAAAGCACCTCGCACTCCGTAAGTGCCTCAGGGAGCACGTCCTCGTGCAGGGCCTTGATGCGCCGCTGAGGATCGATGAACTGCAAGTTGGGCGGCGTGCGCTGCGGATTGACAATCTGCACCTGCTTGCCCAGCGCCTCCAGAATCAGGCACATGCCCAGCTCGCTGCCCAGGGCATCGCAATCGGGGCGAAGATGGCTGGTAAGCAGCCAGCGCTGCGCGCTCGCCACCAGCTCCACAAAGCGGGACCAGTTCAACTGCATGACGCCTCTCGGCATGCCTCTTGCTGGCAATAGCGGCGGGCGGCCTCCACGTCACGCTCAAGCTGTTCCCGCAACGCCTCGACGCCGGCGAAGGGATGCACGTCGCGCAGCCGCCTGAGAAAATCTACTTCCAAAGGTTGGCCGTATAGCTCCACGTCCGCCCCGATCAGGTGCGCCTCCACCTTGAACGCATGTTCGCCGAATGTGGGGTTGGCACCGACGTTCACCGCGGCCGGCCAGACCTGGCCCAACGCGTAGGCCCGCCCCGCATACACCCCTGTCCCAGGCAGCAGCGTATCCACCGCGTCTACATTGGCGGTGGGAAAACCCAGCCGCGCCCCACGGCCGGCCCCGTGTGTCACCATCCCCCGCACACGGTAGGGTTGGGTGAGCAGCCGCCGGGCCTGATCCACGTGCCCCTGGCCGATCAGCCGTCGCACCCGAGAGCTGGAAACCACCTCCCCATCCACCACCACGGGAGGCACAATCTCCAGCTCCAGGCCTGCTGCCGCGGTCAACTGACGCAACGTGTCGACGTTGCCGATGCGATCTCGGCCGAAGAAAAAATTCTGGCCCTCCACCATGGCACGGGCTGCTAGTTTCTCCAGCACAATGCGGCTGAAAAACTCCGCGGGGCTGAGGGCCAGCAGGGCCTCGTCGGTGGGATAGGCCACCATGGCCTCGATGCCCAGTTCAGCTAGCAGCTCAGCCTTACGGGCCGTCCAGGTGAGGGGCGGTGGGGCCTCGGCTGGCCGCAACAGGCGTACGGGGTGGGGGTCGAAGGTAAACACCACGGCCGGCCCCCCCACGGCATGGGCCTTGGCCAGCAACACATCGACGATGCGGGCATGGCCCAGGTGGACGCCGTCGAAATTGCCCACGGAGACCGCCCCCTGGCGCAGCTCTGCGGGCCATTGTGCCAGGTCGCGGATGATCTTCACGTGGCGGCTGAGGATGACAGGTGTGGCATGCAAGAACAACCGGCGGTATTATGGAAGGGCCGGCCAGGAGAATCAACCGCCACTGTGCCGGCGGCCCTGGGTCTTACAGGCTGGTACCAGCGGCCCAGACGGCACAACCGCCTCTCCGCCCCGGGGCTGGCTACGATGCCCACAGCACCGCCGCGAACGGGCGCTCGTTCTTCCCTCGTTCCCAGGCTCCTGCCTGGGAACGCCCTGTCTGCGAGGCTCCGCCTCGCTCGTCCGCACCATCCGGAGATGGTCTCCATACCCCGTTGCTCGCTCGGCGTTGAGCCGCTCGGCGTTGAGCCGCTCGGCGTTGAGCCGCTCGGCGTTGAGCCGCTCGGCTCTGCCGGCGCCGCGGGCCCTGGTCTTTGAGACCTGGGCCACGTCGGATCTGGCCTGCACGGCCTACGGGGCAGAGGCAGTGAGTCGCTTGCCCTTGCTTTCCTGCTCGTCGTTGGGCTGGGTGCGCAGCTTCTCTTCATACTGGCCGAGCGCTTCGGCAGCAATGGCCATGGCCAGCCGCAGCTCCTCGGCGGCGAAGTAGGGATAGCGGCTGCCGTCGGCCCGCTTGATCTCCTTGGCCGCCAGCTCGTCCCAGCTCATGCCGTTGTTCAGATGCCAGACGGCCGCCTGTGCGGCCCGGCGATCGATAAGACCGTATCCCAGCATCTCACACACCTCGGCCACGCCGGGTTGCTGCGTGAATTCGGCCATGGGCACCATGCGGTATTCGACCGAAGGCCTGGGATTCGCCTTGCCGTGTTCGAGGCACACGCACGCGACCTTGAACTTGCCAACCTTCTCAGCCGCCACATTAAAGAAGCCTCCGCCCATGCCACCCATCATCCCCATGCCACCCATGCCACCCATCATCCCCATGCC
>JAIMBC010000037.1 GCA_023511675.1 Pirellulales bacterium | reverse complement strand
GGACTGCCAGTTCCCGATTGCTTTGGCGTGCCAGCCCCCGCAGAACATCGATGCCATCGGGATCGTGAGGGTTGATCCGCAGCATCATTTCCGCGGCAAAAAGCCGCATGGGCGCCGGTTGATCCACGTTGGTCAAGCGATCGAGCACTTCCGGCAGACCATTGAAATGGTCCAGGTCGGCGTGAGACAACAGCACCGCATCGATATGCGTTCGTCCGCGCCACCAGAGATACTCCGAGAGGGTGCGGGCGGCTGCCTGAGGAGCACCCATTTGCCCCACGTCGTAGACGACGGTTTCGCCTCCAGGCAGCTCCAGCACCACGCACGTTCCATGTCCGACCGGCAGCACCGTGCAGCGCAGCTCGCCGCCGCCGCCCCGCGCCAGAGAAACACCCAGCCCTGTGATGCACCACGCCGCCAGGCTGCACGCGAACCAGCGGCGGTGAGGGCGACGGCCAAAGAGCACCATTGCAGACAGCAATAAGTACCAGCCCGCCAACCACCAGCCATCCGGCCCGGGGACGTAGTAATGGCTGCCCGGCAACTGGCTTGCCTGGTCCACCAGTTTATGCATCAGTGCCAGGGCGTGGCGGCACACAAAGGCAAAGGGAGCGTCCAGCCCTGGCAGAATCCAGGCGCAGGCAAGCGTGCCAAACCCTCCCATCAGGGCCAAGGCAACCGGCAACGCCAGCAGGGGCGAGAGCAGCAGTGCCACCGGCGAAATCAAGTGAAACTCGTGCATCACCAGGGGAGTGGTGACCGCCCAGACACACGCTGTGAGCACCACGCTCTGCCAGAGGACGCGGCCCGACCAGCGCAACGCGCGGATGGGCCAGGGCCGCGTGCGCTCAATCAGGCTCGTCAGCGGATCGAACGCCTGTCGGCGGAGCATGCGCTGGCCGGCCCAGATGAGCGCTGCCACGGAAAGAAAAGAGAGCTGCGGCCCAACGCGGAACAGTGCCGCAGGGCTAACGGCTAGCACCACTAGTGCGGCTGCCGCCAGCGCGTTGAAGGCGCGAACGGGCCTGCCCAGCCACAGCGACCCACATACCACTAGCACCAACACGGCGGCCCGAACGGCCGGGGCCTCGGCGTCGATCAGCCAGGCATACCCCAGGACGAGCAGGGCCACGGCAGCAAGCCCCCAGCGCCGGCCGATCAGCCCCAAACGGGCAGCCCACAACAAGCAGCCGGCGAGGATGCCCACGTGTAGCCCGGAAATGCACATCACGTGGATGGTGCCCGTCTCCATGAAAGCCTCGGTGAGCTGCGACTCAACATCCTCCCGCATGCCCAGCAACAGCGCTGCGGCGAGGCTGCCCTCCTCCGCCCCCAGACGCTGACTCAGCAAGCGGCGGCTTTGCAGCCGCGTGCGTTCCAGCAGGCTGCGCGGCGAAGCCGCCGCCGGCCGCAGCACTCGCACGCAATCTGGAAACTCGCAGTGCAGACGGCAGAACTGCCGTTGGCCGCGCGGCACGGTACGGCGGTCCCTGTCGCCGGCATGTGCGGGGCCGCGCGGCCTCGCCAACCTGCCGAACAGCTCCACCCGGTCGCCTACCTCGATGCTGCCGAGGTGGCCCTCGACAAAGACCGGTACCTGCCCCGTGGCGGACCGCCAGCACGCACCGTCTCGCACTGCCGTGGCGCGCACCACAAGCTGCGTTCGGTCCGGGCCGGGGATGCCGCGCCACGGGGTTGCCGGGTCGGCCGGGAACAGACGTGGATTGCGGCACACTTCCGCCCTGAGGCACACGGGCGTCCCTTCCTCAACGGCTCTTAACGCCAGCTCGTCCCCCGGCACCAGATGCCAGCGCGCATGGTGCCAGGCGGCACCGATGGCCCCCAGGCAGAGAAAAAGACACACAGCGGCAAGACAAGACCGCCGCAGCCGCCACGCCGCCAACCAGGCAGCCCATGCAGCCAGTCCTGCCGACCACCACGCGGCCGCGTTGATGGGGTGCCAGCGATCGACCACCATCCCGCACGCCACCGCAGCCAGAACCTGCACCGCGGGGTGATAGCGGCCGGCCTGGTCCTGCCGCTGCGTGCAAGACACGACCGGTTCCATGCCGCCAACATAGCGGAGGCGGTTCGCTTGGCAAGCTGTCTCGCCTGGTACACAGCGAGGGCAAACTCCCCGCAAGCACGGGGGCACCCCTGCCGAGCCGCTGGGGTTGGCGTCGCACAGAGGCGCAAAGGGCTTGGAAGCAACAACGGGGCCAGATTGCTTCCTAACGGTAACCTTCCCCCAACACCAGACGCGCTCCGTCACGTCCGGGCCCCCTGGAGGGACGCGCTCCGTCACGTCCGGGCGAGCGCAGACGGCGGGCGGCCATCACGGCCATAACGGAGCGTGGCCCTCCATGAGACACCGTGGCCCTCCATGCGAAAGCGTGGCCCTCCATGAGATAGCCCGGCCCTCCACAACGCTGCACGAACCCAATCCCGCCTGGCCCTCAAGACCCGCCCGCAACTGCTTCCCGACATGGTCCCCGGCGCGACAAAAACGGTATCCTGCCATTCCCCTGTCCCCGCGCCCATGCTCTGACTTCTCACTCCTCTCCGCTCGCTTCTCAGTCACCCGTGTTCGCCCTTCGGCGCGATGGTGCCGGTGTACGGTTGCCTTGAAGGCAGGGCCGATCCCCGGCCTCCAGAGCCCAGCAGCAGACGCTACCCCGCCAGCAGCGGCTGTGTGCCCTGCTCTCGCACCTGGCGATACACCTCCCCGATGGGAATATGCCGGCACGCTCCGAAGAGCGGATGCCGTGTGAGCCTCTCTCTCGCCAAGCGCGGCGTGCAGATCCCGCACAAGAACCTGGCCGCCGCGGCAGGCGGCATGAGTGTCTCTGCATGTTCAGCCTGAGCGGCGCGGAGCCGCGGCCACAATCCCGCAGGGAGGGCGGGCTGGCTAAATGCCGTTTCCAGAGAACAGCCGCTCGTACACCAGGTGCACGCCCCACAGGGACCCTCCGCCTTGTAGCCCAGCTCGCCGGCCAACCGCTCCAGCCAGCACCCGTGGTGCGCGAACACCGAGCAAACCGATGCCAAGGCATGCAGACGTCGGTCGCGCACCTCGCAGAGCTGCTGGCGCAAATAGCGCACCATCCCCGCCGCGTCCGGCACGGTGGCCGCGCGCTGGATGTCCGTCTGCATGATGCCGGAGCGCAACTCCACCAGGCCGCACCTGCCCAGATACTGCAGCGCCGCTACCGCCCGCTCCAACGCGGCCCCGAGCCGTGATCCCGCAGCCTCCATATCCAGATGATGCCACGAGCGCGCCCGCCGCGCCGTGGCAAACACACGCTTGAGAAACTCGCCCCGCTCCCCTTCGAACCGCCGCACCAAGCGCGGCAGCGGCTCCAAACACCTGAAGCGCAGTTCCCGGGGCGACGTGGCGCCCTCGGAAAGCACCCCCTCCAACGCCAGCCATCCCAGCACGTCCTCGACCCACCGCACGGCAATGTCATGCCGGTGAGCGAGCTGGTGCTTGCTGAGCCGCGTGTGTTGCGGGCCAGAAAGCAACTTTTCCGCCAGGGCGTGCAATGCCCGAGCATCAGGTACGGTCCCACGAATCTGGTTTTCCAGTGCCACGCGGTCCCCAGGATCCATCAGCACACAGCAGACGGCAGGCAGCCCGTCCCGCCCCGCGCTGCCCGCCATGCCCAGCAGCTCATGACAATCCGCGGGAAGCTGGCACAGATAGACGGCGCGCAGGTCAGCGCGGTGTGGCAAGGAGGAGGCCGAGCTGGCCGTGACCAGAATTGGTTGTTCGCTGCCGAGGAACCACTCGTAAACGGCCTGACGTTCCTGCTGTTTCAGGCCGCCATGAACGGCCCGCGCGGCCCGCCCCTTCGCGGCAATCGCGGCCGCCATGGTCTCCGCATGCCGCGGATCGCGGCAGTCAATCAACGCGGCGCCAGCAGGTCTTGCGGCCAGCTCCCCAAGCACGTGCGCCACGTGGTGATGCCGACCCATCCGGCGCGCATGCAGGGCCACGTTCGCCCGCCACCAGGGCCCACGTACCAGCACGGCCTCACGCCCCAACTCCGCAACCGCGCCCGGCGAGCCCGTCTCGGCCAGGTACAGTCGGCGCTGGGCAGAAAGCCCGCGCACCCAGCGCAGCACACCCTGCCATCCCGGCCGATATTGTGGCGAGGCCATACATGCCTGCTGCGCTTGCTCCACCACCACCAACGCCCATGCCGTGCCTTCCAGCATGCGGCGCATCGCCGGATCGTGCAGGACCTCTTCCGTTAGGTACAGCAGCCGCAACTGCCGGCTCTGCAAGCGGGCACCCATGGCCTCAATGGCGGCGCTGCCCACCGCAGCCTCGCAACCCGCGACGGCCAGCCCCTTGCCTTTCAGCCGCTCGACCTCCTGCCTCATCGAGCCGCGGTGCGGGGTGATCACCAATGTGGGCAGCTCCCAGATCCAGGCCAGAAGCTGATAACACAGCCGCTCCCCCGAGCCGGCTGCAAACTCGGCTGCCAGCTCGCCGCCGGCCAGCAGACGGGCCACCAACTCCTCCTGCCCCGCCTGAAACGCCGCGCGGCCAAAACGCTCCCGCAACAACTTGTACACCGCCGACATCGAGCCTCGCGCCACCATGGCCGTCTCCTTTGCTGGGCCGCTAGCAAGCGGCAGGGAATAGGGTACGCATGTATACTGTTCATCAGTATACATACGCCGCGGACCATGACAAGACTTCGGGGGGAAGGCTTCGGCGAAAAGGCTGCGGGGCTGCGCCCCCGGCGCCGCGCCGGTGCTCCTTCGTCCTGCCGCCGGCGCTTCGGCCGCTAGGGTTGCGCAGCCAGGCTTCGGCGGGAGGACGTGCCCGCTCTGGCAGCCTAGAACACGCCGCGCTCGGGGTTGTAGCCCAGCTCGCGGCCCAGTTCGAGGTCTGCCTGCGCTTCGGCGAACAGGCCCATTTTTTCGCGCACCATGCCGCGATGGGTGTAGATCACCGCCAGTTGCTCGTCGAGCTGGCGGCGAAAGCGGCGCGCCACGGCAGGATCGATATCGTGTGCCACCAGCAGTTCTGCCATCTGCTGCGCCTCACGTTGCGCCAGCCAAACGGCGTGCTCCATGTCTGCCAGGGCAGCCGCGTAGTTGCCGAGCAGGTAGTGGATATACCCGCGGGTATCGAGATACGCCGATTGTTCGCGGTCCGACAGCTTGATGGCCTTCTCCACGTCGGCGAGTGCCTCCTGCAAATCCACCCCGGCAATAGCGCGGGCATAGGCCCGGTTGTTCCAGGCCACGGGTTCGTGAGGGGGGAGATATTCGATGGCCTTGGTCAGGTCGTCAATGGCCTGCTTGTGCTGTTTCAGCCGCTGCCAGACCGTGCTGCGTACCAGATAGCCTTCTGCCGAAGTAGGAGCCGCTTGGAGGTAACGGTTGATGTCTTTGAGGCTGCCTTGCAGGTCTGACCGCTCCAGACGTACGCGCCCGCGATCCAAGTACAACTGCGGCTGCTCGGGATCCAGCCAAATGGCCGTGTTGAGATGCCGCAGGGCGGCCGCGGTGTCGTCCCGTAACCAGGCGCGCTCGGCCCGCTCGGCCAGCCCTGCCGCCAGCACCTTGCGCGGTGCCTTGCCGAGATCTGTTGCCAGCAGGGCCGTCAGAGCCCCCGTCAACAACATCACCAACAATCCCAGCCGCACCCAGCGCGAACCCTTCCAGCGGGCAATCACGGCGTTGCGGTCGGGCGTATCATCAAAAGTGGGAGGGATGGGAAAACCGTACTCGTCGAGGCGATTGCGCGGCGGGTTCATACAGACTGAGATTCACTACTCTGGACGACCGTCTCACAAGCCAACGTACTTAACAGTATCTGCCGCGGCAGGAGATGGCAAGCTAGCACGAGGCGGGGCGAGAGGCAGCGGGTTTGCAGCCCAGGACCATGATCGAGGCCCCTGATCCAAGCGCATCGTGCAGGCCCGTCATCCAGGCACACCACAAAAGGCTATCGTGCAGGCCCATCGCGCAGGCTTGTGGTGTAGGCTTTGGGTGGAGTCTTGCATGGGAGGCTGGCGGGGCAGGCAGAGAGTGCAGGCTTTGGCGGACCGCGGTTCGCCCGACGGATGCGGCCTCGGCACGCGGCATACAATGGATCTTCCTCATCGCGCATGTGATAGCCCCCAGCCCCTGACATCGATATGGCAACCGCTTTGCACCTTCGCAGCAGGCTGCCGCAAACGGCCTTCGCCTTTCGCGGATATAACGTCAAGAACCTGGGCCGTACCGCAGAGCTGCTGGCGCACCCCGTGTACGGGCCCGTGGTGGCACGTTATCTGGGGCGGGCCAGTGCGGTCTGTTCCAGCGTGCTGGGCCGGCGCGTCGACCTCGAGCGCCGCGTGCGAGAGGGACGCGAGTCGACCCTGGAGACGTTCGGCGAGGACATCGGGCTGATCATGTCGGTCGAACTGGCCCAAGTGGAGTTGCTGCGCGACTACTTTGGCGTGGACTATTCGGCCGCCCGCGTGGGACTGGGCTACAGCCTGGGCGAGGTAACCGCCCTGTGCGCCAGCGGCGTCTATCAGATGGAAGACGTGCTGCTCCCGCTGGTGACTCTGGCGCCCGACTGCGCCGCGCTAGCCCATGACGTCACCATGGGCGTGGTTTTTTCACGCGGGCCGGAACTGGATCTGGAGCGTGTGCGGCAGTTGTGCCTGGAAATCAACCTCCAGGGGCGGGGCGTGATCGCCATGTCCAGCCATCTTTCTCCCAACACGGTGCTGGTGCTGGGCCAGCAAGATACGGTAGATCGCTTCAAGCGCCGCCTGGGAGACGTGGTGGGAGGGCACGCCAACCTGCGCAAGAATCCCGACCGCTGGCCCCCCTTGCACACCCCCATCCTCTGGGAGCGGAACGTGCCCAACCGGGCCGGCGTGCTCATGCACACGGTTCCCGGCGGCATGCAGCCGCCCGATCCTCCCGTGTTGTCTCTGGTCACGGCCGACGCCGGTTACACCGCCTACAACTCGCGCGAGATCCTGCACCGCTGGCTCGATAGCCATCAGCGGCTGTGGGAGGTGATCAACGAGCTGCTGCAAGGCGGCATCGAGCTGGTGATGCACGTGGGGCCCGATCCGAACCTGATCCCGGCCACCTTCAAGCGCCTGAGCGACAATGTGCGGCAACAGCTTTCAGGCAGTTCGCTGAACAGCCTGGGGCTGCGGGCCATGTCCGGCCTGGCACGCCGCGCGTGGCTGGCCAAGCTGCTGTCGGCCCGGGCAGCCCTGCTGCGGGCTCCCTTCGTCGAGCACGTCATCCTGGAAGAGTGGCTGCTGGAACAGCAGGTGTAGATGGGTAACCGTACGCCAGTGCCAATCGGGTGATGCCCCCTGCGCCCCTTGTAAAGGGAGGCTGGGGGGAGGCGTGCGTCTACACCGGCTCCGGCCAGGCGCCACAGTCAGGGAGCCGCGTGCGACCTAACGGTACCGACAGCCATTTTGCCTTTAGCGGCGGTACCTGGGGGCACCTCGCCATGGTGTACGCTTGCCTAGATACGGCAAGGGAGCGAGCCATGTTCGGCCTGCCTCACTGCGGATTTTGGTCTGTGGAATCTAGGTTTTCGATGTTACGTTGGGGTGCTCGATCGCGGTGGGGCGCGTGCCCGGACCGTTGCGACATCCGTGGCATGATGAAGAGCGCCACAGTGCGGCGGCGCGGGTTCCTATTGCCACCATGCCGGCGGGGGCCCGCGGCGGTACACCGGCTGATCTCTTAACCGGCGGCCAAGGCTGAAGGGCCAGGCCAGCACCACGCCGGCCAGGAAGCCGCCAATGTGCGCCGCGTACGCCACCCCGCCTTCCACACTGCCGCCCAGCATACCCAGGCCGTTGATGAGCTGGAACAAGAACCAGATGCCCACCGCCACCCAGCCGGGCACCTCCATCAGGATGCGGAACAGCAAGACGTGAACCCGCCGATGCGGGTGCAGCACGAGGTAGGCGCCCAAGACGCCGGAGATGGCGCCGCTAGCCCCCACCATGGGGGTCAAGGCGCCGTCGCCGCCTAGGCTCACCGCCACGTGGGCCAGGGCCGCCACCAGGCCTGTTAGCAGGTAGAAGGCAACATAGCGGGCGTGCCCGAGGTCGTCTTCTATGTTGTCGCCAAAGATGAACAAGAACCACATGTTGCCCAACAGGTGCAACAGGCCGCCGTGCATGAACATCGAGGTAAGCAGCGTGAAGTAGACGGGTAGCGGGGTTGGCTGCAAGCCGGGGACCTTGAACTGCATTCCCGTGCGCGGATCGACCAGAATGCGATCGGGGGTAACCGCGTCTTGACCCGTGGCAATCTCCTGGGGCACGGCTGCAAGGGCGAAGGTGAACTTCAGATTGGCGCCGAACTGCTGGAAGAGCGCGAACACGGCCACGTTGATGGCGATGATGACGTACGTTGCGATGGGTGTAACGCGGCGGTCGGTGTTGTCGTCAGCGATGGGGAAGACCATGCTGGGGCCTGTAGTTCGGCGGCTTGATGCTGTGAACGATGTGTGCCAGGCGTGGGCGTGGAGGGTCGGTAGTTTCTCTGCGACGGGGCGGAGGTGGGTGCGGCCAGCATACGTTTGGCGGGCGGCGGCGGCAACCTGCAATTCGAGCTGGGGCGGCCACTTGAATTGGCACGGCGGGGGGAGCATAATCCACGCCAGTTGCCATCAAGTGGTTCTATCAACGCAGCATACCGAGGCGACGGCCGCACGGGCATGAGCGGCAATGGTGCTTCGGGGCGGCCGACCCGCCCGGGCCGAACAACAGGTACGAAGCATGACCCGACTCACCAAGTGGTGCAGTCCGCGGACGGGAGAGGTAAAGCGCGTCAACATCGAGCGGAAGGGGCTGAAGGTCAAGCTGTGGATTGAGCGGATTCCGGAAGCGCCTAGCGGTTTTGAGGTGCGTTACTATGGCAACGAGGCCGACTTTTCCGTGCCTCGGGTGCCAGGCGAGCCGCCGCACGTTTCTGAGGCCCGCGCCGCCTTGGCAGAGGTGGGGCTGGATCTCAATCGCTGCTCGTGGGATGACATTGTGGCCAAGGCCAAGTAACCAAGGATGCATAAGGAGAACGCCATGTGGCTGGCTCGTAGCGTGTTGTGGTGCGTGGTGGGGGCGTGGTGCTTCAGCGCGTGGGCGGCGGACGAGCCGCTGGTGCCGCCTGGGGCGAAGCTGGAAAGGGTTTTCGAGCGCACGGCGAAGATCGCTGGCGGCCTGACCGAGGGGCCGGCCGCGGCGCCCGACGGGAGCATTTACTTTTCAGACATACCGGTTGGGCCAGACAAGGGGTTGATCATGCGGTTTGACCCGAAAACGGGCAAGACCGACGTATTTGCCGAGAACAGTTACAAGTCCAACGGGCTGGCGTTTGATGCAGAGGGGCGGTTGATTGCCTGCGAGGGAGCAGACGGCGGCGGCCGTTGCGTTTCTCGCTGGGATGTGAAGACCGGCAAACGGACGGTGCTGGCAGATCGATATCAGGGCAAGCGGTTCAATGCCCCCAACGATCTGTGCCTCAACCGCAAGGGCCAGATCTACTTTACTGATCCTCGCTACCTGGGGAGCGAGTCCCGCGAGCTGGAACACCGTGCGGTGTACCGCATCGACACCGACGGCACGGTGATCGAGATCACGCACGAGTGCGAGAAGCCCAACGGCATTGCCCTGAGTCCAGACGAACGCACGCTGTACGTGGCAGACCACAACAACGGCACCGACGCGATCGATACGATCGATCCCGCCAATCCGCCGCAGCCGGGCGCCATGAAGATCTACGCCTTTCCGCTCGATGAGCAGGGCCTGGTCTGCGGCCCCCGCCGCACGCTGGTAGACTTCGGTACAGAGAACGGCTGCGACGGGATGACGGTCGATACCAAGGGCAACATTTACCTCACCTCGCGCAGCCTCAAGCGGCCTGGCGTGCTGGTCATCGACCCGGAGGGAAATGAAGTAGCGTTCATCGCCACGGGCAAGCCGCAGCAGGCCGCCGGCGAAGAGGCGAGCGGCCTGCCCAGCAATGTCGAGTTTGGGGTGGGTAACGAGCGCAACGTGCTGTACGTGACGGTGGATAAGGCGCTGTACCGCATCCGGCTCAACGCCCAGGGCTTCCGGCCCTTCGACTAGTGCGGTTAGTGCGGACCCCAATGCTGCGCGGTGTCCCCCGACGCCATCTGCAACAGAGCGGCGAGGCTGGTGCTTGCGGGTCTGCATGCCGCGTTGCGGCCGCATGCCATGCGGTGGCAGGCGACGCGCGGCTGGTGCCACAGCGTGCACCGGCAAAACATCTGAGAACAGGCCCTCCAAAAAGTCTGACGCTGTACGAGCCGCGGCGCCGCTCGCTCAACGTCCTGCAAGGTTTCAGCTCAGGACCGGCAATGGGCGAGAACGCAGCAGGGCAGACAGTGTGCAAGTTCGGTAACGGGCGAAAGCCTGGTGCTGCGTGCGGCTTGATCGCCTCTGCGGCCAGGGGACGGACTGGCTTGCCGCCTGCACCCGGCAGGCGGTACAACAATTGGCATGAGCCAGACGCTTCCTCAAGCCACCCATCGGACGCTGCACACCCCGCACGGCGAGGTACTCGGCGCCTCCTATAGTTGGCCCGGTGGTCAGTATTGTGCCATTCACACGTCCCGAGGCTTTGTGGGCTGCGGCATCTACGATGTACGCGTGGCCGGTGAGTTCGGCATGGCCGTGGCCATTGCTCGCGGCACGCCCCAGCACCCCTTGCGCGAACCGGAGGACCTGCTGGCTGCCCGCATCGTCGAGGTCAGCGAGCCTGCACGTAAACTTGGCATTGTGCCTGGCATGAGCGGAGAAGAGGCGGTCGCCCGCTTGCTCACCGCCAGCTAGCCGCGCTGCGTTGCTTTGCCGCATGCCGTTTGCCACCCGTCGCTCGCAGAAGTCTCCCACGTCGAGCGGGGCGCACAACACGCTGCCCCTGGTTGCTACGAGCTGCCTGAAGCTGCTGGCCTCATGATCTTGCTCGCTGGTGCCGACCTGGTAAAGCACTTTGGCCCGCAGCCCGTGCTGGCGGGGGTGTCGTTGGAGGTTCGGCCCGAAGACAAGATTGGCCTGGTGGGGCCTAACGGCGCGGGGAAGACAACACTACTTTCCATTCTGGCCGGCAGGCTGGAGGCAGACCGGGGAGAGGTGCAAGTTCATGGCTCCTGCCGGGTGGGCTATCTGGAGCAGCAGCCGCGCTTTGACCCCGGCCGCACGCTGTGGGACGAGGCGGCCAGTGCCCTGGCGGATTTGCAAGAACTGGCGCGGCGTGCGGAGCAGGCTGCGCAGGACGTCGCCGAGGCGGCCGATGATGCTGAGCGGCAGCGGCTGGCGGCGCGCTACGACCGTTTGCAGCAAGAGCTGGCCCAGCGCGATGCGTACCACCTCGATCACAAGATCGAGCGGGTGCTGGATGGGCTAGGTTTTGTTGGGGCGGCGTTGCGTCGGCCTGTGGGAGAATTGAGCGGGGGGCAGCTCAATCGGCTGCTGCTGGCGAAGCTGCTGCTGCACGAGCCCGACCTGATGCTGCTGGACGAGCCTTCCAACCACCTGGATCTGGAGGCCAGTCTCTGGCTGGAGGCCTATCTGGCAGAGAGCCGCCAGGCGCTGGTGGTGGCCAGCCATGATCGGTATTTTCTGGACCGCGTCACCAATCGCACGTGGGAGTTGTTTCAGGGGACGCTGGAAGCATATCCCGGCAACTTCTCTGCCTACTGGCAGCAGAAGAGGGAGCGGCTGCTGGTGCAGGCGCGGGAGTACGAGCGGCAGCAGGCGTACATCGAAAAGAACGAGGAGTTCATTCGGCGCCACCACTATGGCCAGAAGCACGCGCAGGCGAAGGATCGCCAGAAGAAGCTGGCGCGGCTGGAGCGTGTGCCGCCCCCGCGCACCATTGAGGCTCCGCCCATGGGCTTGCCGGAGGCCGACCGCACGGGCGATGTCGTTTTCCGCGTGGAGCAGTTGGGCAAGAGCTATGCGCGTCCGCTGTTCTCGGGACTCTCGTTTAGCGTGGCACGTGGCGAGCGCTGGGGCATACTGGGCCCCAACGGCAGCGGCAAGTCCACCCTGTTACGGCTGCTGAGCGGAGAGCTGATACCGGATGAGGGACAGGTTTCTGTAGGGGCGGGCGTACGGATCGGTTACTTCGACCAGGCCCGTCGCCTGCTCCCCGACGACCTGCCGCTGCTGGAGGCCGTGCGCCCGGAGGGCCTGCACATGCCCGAGGGCCAAAGGCGCAGCTTGCTGGCCCGCTTCGGTCTGGTGGGTGACGCCGTGTTTCAACCGGTACGCAGCTTGAGCGGGGGAGAGCGCAGCCGCGCGGCCCTGGCACGGCTGGCCGCCGCCAGCCCCAACGTGCTGCTGCTGGACGAGCCTACCAACCACCTGGATCTGTGGGCCTGCGATGCCCTGGAGCGGACGCTCCTGGAGTTTCATGGGACCGTGGTGTTTGTCAGCCACGACCGGTATTTTCTCAATCGAGTCGCCGACCACCTGCTGGTGTTCGAGACCGAACGCGTGCGTGTGGTTCGGGGGAACTACGATACCTACGAGCATCTGCGGCGGATGGCCTGGGTGGAGCAGCAAACGGGCGAGGCTGAAAGCGATGCGCCAGATGCAGGACGTGCGGACAGCGAGGGGGCAGTGCGGCGCCCGAGGAGGCGTGACGAAGAGGGCCGGACCGGCGGTAAACAGGCGGGCGAGGCGCGGCCGGCGGGCCGGCGGAGATGGCGTTTTCCATACCGCAAGGTGGCGGATCTCGAGGCGGAGATCTTTGCCAGGGAGGGGCGGCTTGCCGAGCTGCACGCGGCGCTGGCCGATCCCCAGGTGCTGCGAGACGGCGGCCGAGTGCGGGCCTTGCATGCGGAGTTGCAACAGTGCCAGCAAGCCCTGCAACGGCTGTATGAGCACTGGGAAGAGGCGGTGGAACGCAGCACATGATCGCCCGTTCGCTTGACTGGCTGGGGAGTGTGCGCCGGGCCTTCAGCCGCGCAGAATGGCTGGTGCGGCTGCTGAAAATGCGGCGTTCGCCCGAGGCAGCCTGCCAGCCGGGCATCGTGCTGATTCAGGTCGATGGCCTGTCGCATCGGCAGTTGCGGCGTGCGCTGGCGCGCGGCCGGCTTCCCTTCTTGCGGCGCTTATTGCGCCGGGAGGCCTACCGCTTGTTGCCGCTGTATTCGGGCCTCCCTTCCAGCACCCCCGCCGTGCAAGGCGAACTTTTCTACGGCGTACCCACGGCAGTGCCTGCATTCAGCTTTCGAGACCGGACGACCGGCCGTGTGGTGCGCATGTATGATGCCGAGGCTGCCCGCATGCGCGAGGCCATGCTGGCCCAGGCCGGACCCGGCCTGCTCGAGGGCGGCAGTGCCTGGTGCGACATTTACTCTGGCGGCGCCCACGAGCCACACTTCTGTGCGACGACGCTCGGCTGGGGCGAGTTCTTGCGGACCCTCAACCCCCTTGCCTGGCTGACGCTGGCCATCTTCCAGGGCGGCAGCGTGCTGCGTCTGGGGGCCCTGCTGGCCGTCGAATTCGTCTTGGCCGTGCGAGACTGCCTGGCCGGTCTGTTCGAAAAACAAGATCTTTGGCCGGAACTCAAGTTTGTAGCCGCCCGCGTGGCCGTGTGCATCGGCCTGCGCGAACTGGCCACGCTGGGCGCGGTGCTCGACGTCACCCGGGGCCTCCCCGTGGTGCACGTAAACTTCCTGGGTTATGACGAGCAGGCCCACCGCCGCGGCCCCTCCAGCGCCTTTGCGCACTGGACTCTTCGCGGCATCGACCAGTGCATCCGCCGTATTGCCCAGGCAGCGTTTCGGTCGGCGTGCCGCGATTACGAAGTGTGGATCTATTCGGACCACGGTCAGGAAGACTGCCGGCCCTACGAGCGGGTGTCTGGCCGTACGCTCGAAGAGGCCGTACGTGCAGCGCTGGCCTGCGCCATGCCTGACACCGATCTGCCGCCGCAGGCGGCGCCCTCGCCGCGTGGCGTGCTAGGTGCACGGCCCAGCCGTGCCACTTGGTTGGGCGGCCGGCGGTTGCAGCGCCTGTTTCCCAGGCCCTGGGCTAGCACGGCCGACGACCACCGCCCCATCGTGGCCGCCATGGGACCCGTGGCACACGTCTATCCGCCAGACAATATGCCGCAGGCTGCCTGCGAAGCCGCCGCCCGCTACCTCGCCGAGCAGGCCCATGTGCCGCTGGTTCTGGCGGCCGCCGAGCCAGGCCGCGCGCGTGCGTGGACCCGCCAGGGTTGCTACTCCCTGCCCGAAGATGCCCCCGCCATCCTCGGGCCTGCCCACCCCTACTTGCACGCCGCGGCACAGGACCTGGTGAGGCTCTCCCATCATCCCGAAAGCGGCCGCCTGGTGCTGATCGGCTGGTGCTACAAGCAGCAGGCCGTCAGCTTTCCGAATGAGAATGGTGCCCACGCCGGTCCCGGCCAGGAAGAGTGCCGTGGTTTCCTGCTCTTGCCGCGCGACGTGCCGCTGGGCCCAGCGCGGCCACTGCGGCCCGCCGCCTTGCGCGCCGCTGCCGCCCACCGGCTAGGTAGAGGCCCCCACCCCTGGGGGCAGATGCCGCGGCCGCCCCGCCCGCGGGCCACCTTGCGTGTGATGACCTATAACGTCCACGGCTGCCTCGGCATGGACGGAAAGCTCTCCCCAGCACGCATCGCCCGCGTGATCGCCCAGGCCGATCCCGACATCGTCGCCCTGCAAGAACTCGACGTGGGCCGACGCCGCTCCGATCAGGTGGACCAAGCTCATGAAATCGCCCAGCTTTTGCAGATGGAGTACCACTTCCACCCCGCGCTGACGGTGGAGAGCGAACAGTACGGAGATGCCGTGCTCAGCCGCTATCCGTTGAGGGTGGTGCGTGCCGCTGCCTTGCCCACACTCGAGAACCGACGCACCCCGCTGGAGCCCCGCGGGGCGCTGTGGGTGGCCATCGACGGGCCTCAGGGGGAGGTGCAGGTTTTCAACACGCACCTGGGACTGCGCCGCCGGGAGCGGCGGGCGCAGGCCCTGTCTCTGCTCGACTCCCAGTGGCTCGGCCACCCCGACTGCCGCGAACCGTTGCTGCTGCTGGGAGACTTCAATGCGCTTCCCTCCAGCGATGTGTACCGGCTGCTGGCGGGCCGCTTGCGCGATGCGCAAACGGCGATGGCCGGCCACAAACCGCGCGGCACTTGGTTTGGGCGCATCCCCTGGGGACGTATCGACCACGTTTTCCTGGGCGGCGACTGGGAGGTGGTAAGCATCGATGTGCCGCGTTCGCTGCTGGCACGCATTGCGTCTGACCATTTGCCGCTGGTTGTGGAACTGCGGCTACGCTCGCGGGGCTAAGCCGGTCGCAATCGTCGGAAACGTTTAGGGGCACGCTACAGCCGCTACGCGCGAGGCGCAAGGCTGGTCGAAGTCGGAATCGAAGAAGATCAGACAACGCTGCGGCTACGCTCACGGGGCTCGCTGTTGCAAGCCTGTTGCACGAGCGATTGGCGGGCATTAACAAGCAAGCGTTCGGGCAGGTGCGATGCACACCTCCTGCGGGCGTCGTCGTGGGCTGCGCTTCTTTGCCCTACGCGGCGCAACGAGTGCGAGCAGGCTCGCCGCTGGTGCTGCCGAGAGAAGCCCAGGCAAGGCAGCGCAGGCATGCATGGGAGGCTGGTACGCTCGCGCCCCCCGGCAGAATGCGTGCTACGCCTCCGTGGCGGCGTCCTGGCGTGGAGGGTTGTCCGTGGCGGCATCGCCTGCCTTTGCCGGGGCCGAACTCGGCCCGCACGTTCCGCTTAGTCAGGTCTTGACGCCGAAGCGGGGCAGCACCCAAAGCTGCAAGGCGAGCCAGACGACGAGCAAACCGACGGGAATCAAAATCTCCAACGCAGGGCCTCCGTGGTGGTAGCGGGGCGGCTCAGGGTGGCCGCCGGGTATCTCATTATACGCCGCGTGGGTTGAAAGCCTTTGAACCAACGCCGCAACGCCTTGGCGGCCGCAACAGACGGCAGCAGCATGCTGCCGCGGGGCAGTACGAGTCGAAAGCGAATCAATCGGGCGTGCCGTTCTCGGGGGCTTCTTCCTCGTCGGGTTCGCCGGGCAAGCTCTTCAGAAGCTGGTCCCAGGCAGCCTCGCTTTGCTCGTCCATGTGGCGGCGCAACTGCTCGAGGGTAGCCCTGACGAGGGAACTCATCTGGCCGTCGAGCCGCAACGCCAAGGGTTGCAGATCTGCCAGGGCCTTCAGAGCCTGGTCGTGCTCGCGGCGGCGTGCGTGCACAAACGCCTGGCCTGCCAGGCCGAAGGCACGGAATTCGGGGTCGGTATCGAGCCGTGCCAGTTCGTCGAGCAGGAGCATGGCTTCATCCAGACGGTCCTGGGCGAGGTAGAGGCGTGCCAGATCCTGATGAGCGCGGCGGATGTGGTACGAATCGCCGGGAAAATACATCTCCACAGCGCGGAGTGCTTCCTCGCTGCGGACGAGCTTGGCCCACATGAGCTGTTCTTCCGCGGAACGCTGGCGGGGTATCTCCACGGGCTGCCGATCGGCTAGCAGAAACGGTTCGCGGCCGAACCATGCCACGGCAGCGCCTGCCAGCGGGGCGGAAAGCAGGGCCAGGCCTAGGCCCAGCCGCGTGCGCCGCGTGCGCTGGCGGGCCTCAAGAGAGCGGAGCATCAGGCTCTGTAACCGGTCTGTTGCTGCATGGGTAGCAAGCGGGGAGTCGTCGCCCGCGATTTCGGGCCAATCGGCCTGCCAGTCGGTTTCCAGACCCGGGATGGCCAGAGCGCGCAGTTCTCGCAGCAGGTCTTGAGGTCGGGGATAGCGATCTTTCGGCTCCTTCTCCAGCAGGCGATGCACAATGCGGCACAGCGCCGCAGGCAGATCCGGCCGCAGGTTTTCCAGCCGCTCGGCCGTGTGACGCACGTGTTGCATGGCGACGGCCAGCGGTGTCTCGCCCTGAAAGGGAGGACGGCCGCAGAGCATGTGGTAGCAGGTGACTCCCAGTGAGTAGAGGTCGCTGCGGCAATCCAGCGGCTTGCCCTCGGCCTGTTCCGGGCTCATGTAGAGGGGCGTTCCCAGCGTGATGCCGGCCTGCGTGAGCTGATTGGCAGCGTCTCCGCTGATGCGTGCCAATCCGAAATCAGCGACTTTTACCAGGCCATCTCTCGCCAGCAGGATGTTGGCCGGCTTGATGTCGCGGTGGACAATGCCGCGTTCGGCCGCCTTGGCCAGGGCACACGCCACTTGCCGCATGATGGAAACCGCTTGAGGCAGCTCGGGCAAGCGGCCGCGGTCGATGAGCTGCTGGAGGCTGAGCCCCTGCACGTACTCCTGCGCGATGTAGTGGATGCCGTCGACGCATCCCACCTCGTGGATCTGCACGATGTTCGGATGCACCAGCGCGGCGGCGGCACGCGCCTCGTTGTGAAACCGCCGCACGTAGGTTTCGTCGGCCGCAAGCTGGCCCTTCAGCACCTTGATGGCAATCTGGCGGCCGAGAGACACCTGCTCTGCCAGATACACCTCGGCCATGGCGCCGCGGCCAAGGCGGCGCAACAGGCGGAAGTCTCCCAGTTGCCGACCCCCAAGGTCGCGTTCGGCAGCGGATCCAGCAGCATGACTCGCATCGCCCATGACGTGCAGTATTGCCGCCGACAGCGCGGCTGGCAATTGTGCCCCGCGCGGCGGCCTCGCCGGCAAGGACGGCACTCGCAGCAGCCGGGACCGTTGGCGGGCCGAGGTCGCCTGCGCTTACTCGTGAAGAGGTGCCGGAACGGGGAGGATCGCCCGCTTGCCCGCCACCGATGGTCGTACCGTACCCGGCTAGCTTGTCGAGCTGGCCGGCTAAGGCCCAAGGGCCCAGATGCCCGCGCCGGCTCTCCTGGCACGTTCTTCGGCAGCGATCAGGCGGCGCTTGACGGAAGAAGAAAAGCGATACTGCCGACCCACGCGGGCCAGGCCTGCCTCGACGAGGGCCTCGTTGAGCAGCTTGTCGTCTACCCACACGTACGCCAGCGTACGGCCATGGCGGTCGAATCGCTCTTTATCGAAGGAGAGCCGCAGCGTCTTCTTGGCGAGGAAGCGGCGGGTAAACTCGGTGGCTTCCTGGGCCAGCGGCTGGGCGGGCTGGCCCCGGCGAGCCATCTCGGGGCAATCGACGCCGATCAAGCGGATGCACGTGCCGGTAGCGAGCACCAGCGTATCTCCATCGACGACGCGCCGGAGGCGATATTCGCCTTCAGCAAGCGCGCGGGGCTGGGGATCGTGCTGAAGGGTAGCGCCGACGCGCCACACGATCCACCCCGCGGCCAGCAGGAGCAGGACCCAGCGCGCCCGCCGGCGCCTGCGGAACACGAATCGGCCTGGCCGCCTGAAAAGCACCACAGTCGCTGCCTTGAGTGAGGGCCGGCCGCGCCGCCGGAGGCGCAGCCAAGCACCGGCGCGGCACGGCCTGCCTCGTTGCGCTGAGGGGGCGCTAGATCAAGGGGGGCGTGTCGGCTATTAGTTCTGGCTGAAGTCCAGCAGCTCGGCGGGGTTGCGGCCGAGCGGATTCTTAAGGAACCTGCGGCGGCACTCGGGGCAGAGGTCGAACCGCAGAGTCTGGTACACGTCGTCCGAGACGTCGTCGCTGCGCGCCGTGTCGATCCCCTCCAGGATCTCGTTCAGCTCCTGGAGGTTGTCGTGGTCGTCGTCGATCTGTAGCGGATCGAAGGCGGCATACACCTCCAACTTGACCACGTAGCGCAAGTCTTCTTCCGGGTCGAGGAGTCGCTTACAAAGATCGCAATAATACTGAATCATCACGTCCCACTCCGGACTCTGGCTCGCTTCCCACCGAGCAGCAGCTTGCTGCAGATGTCGCGATACCAAGATTCATCCTACTGCCCTGCGCGGGGGAGTCGCAAGGGAAGTTCGCCGCTTTTGTTCGCCCTCCGCCGCCACCTGCTGCGCAGAGATTCCGCACGTGCCCGAGCACGCCTTGACAGCAAGGCTGAGGCACGTTCTAGCACGCCGTGGCGGCAGGCGGCCCCGCAGCGCCGCTCTTGTCGCCGGCCGCTGTTCCCACATGCCTGCTCCGACTAGAATCGGTATAAAGGCCAGGCCGTCCGCCCCGGCTTGCACGCCCCGTGGAGCAGCCTCCCGCAGGCGGCATGCCGTGCGGCGCTCTGGCCATCGCGCAGCCGGCTGATGGCGGCCCGCGCGGCGTTTCCATCACGAGTGTCAACCCATGCCAAGGAGCAGCGCATGACAAGCGTGGCGTCAGCAGACGCCCTCTCCGCCAGTGTGCTGGTGCTGAACCGCTTCTACGTAGCGGTGCATGTGGTGAACGTGCGCCGCGCCTTCAGCTTGCTGTTGCGCGAGCTGGCCGAGGTAGTGCATATCGAAGAAGGCCAGTACGCCAACTACGACTTCGAATCGTGGCGCGAGATCAGCGAGCTGCGGGCCCGTTTCAAGGAGCCCCACGAGGACTGGATCCGCGCCGTCAACTTCGAGATCCAGGTGCCGCGGGTCATCCGCCTGCTGTTCTACGACCGACTGCCCAAGCAGGGGGTACGGTTCAATCGCCGCAACATCTTTGCCCGCGACCTGAACCGCTGCCAGTACTGCGGCAAGCGCTATCCGACCCAGGAGCTGAGCCTGGACCATGTGATCCCCCGTTCCCGCGGCGGCCAGACAACCTGGGAGAACATCGTTTGCTGCTGCGTGGCCTGCAATGTGCGCAAGGGCGGCCGCACGCCCCAGGAGGCAGGCATGCACCTGATTCGCCAGCCCGTGAAGCCCAAGCGCAGCCCCCTGCTCTCGATCAAACTCGGCAATCCAAAATACGAGAGCTGGAAGACGTTTCTCGACAACGCGTACTGGAGCGTGGACCTCAAATAGCCGCGGGCACAACGCCGCGAGCTGCATGCAGCCAGTTTGGCCGCCTTCCGCCGACTTGCCCCCGCCTGGCCGCAGCGTGCCACCACGCCCTAGTCCGAACGCCCTTACGCAACGCTCATCGCCAGCGGGACGAGATCAACCCGCACGGCACGGGCGTTCACGCGCGCGGCAACTGCTGGCAAAGCATGGCTTCCGGCTGAGGTGCCGGCACGGGCGTTCCGGCGGGCGAGGCAACATATCCTGTGTAGCGCCGCGGGCGGTTCCCCAGGCGGTACGCGGCAGCAGCGGCCCGAGACGGGCAATCGCCGCGCACCGGCACGAAAGGACGGCTGCGGACAATAATAAGCTGCACAAGAGGAGACGAGCTGGCAGGACGCATCGTCGCTGGGCGGTTCGATTGGCAAAACGCTGCGGTATGACCGCCAAGGCGCTGTGGTGGGCATGGCAGCGGGCTGCCGCGGCAAAGGGCGGGGCGCGGCCCCCTTTACCCCCTGCACAGGCAGGCAGATAATGAGGGGCTGTCTTTCGGCCCCGCAGCTGGGGCTATGCTTGATGAAATGGCTGCCCCATTTGCCACCCGGATGCGTTTTGTAGAGGTACGCTGATGGCACAAGCGGAGTTGGAGCAGGTGCCTGCGCCGCTCGACACGGATCCGGCCGAAACGGCCGAGTGGCTCGATTCCCTGGCGTATGTGCTGCGGGCGCGAGGTCCGGAGCGTGCCCGCTACTTGCTGGCCAAACTGCATCAGGCGGCGGCCCGTCACGGCGTGGAACCGCCGTTCACGATCACCACCCCCTACGTGAACACCATTCCGGTGGAGCGGCAGCCCGCCTTCCCAGGCAACCGGGAGATTGAGCGGCGGATCAAGAGCATTATTCGCTGGAACGCCATGGCCATGGTGTCCCGGGCGAATAGCGAGCACGAGGGCATTGGGGGGCACATTTCCACCTATGCGTCGGCGGCCACGCTGTACGAGGTGGCGTTCAATCACTTCTTTCGGGGGAAGGACGAAGGGGGATCGGGAGACATCATCTATTTTCAGGGTCATGCTGCGCCGGGCATATACGCGCGGGCCTTTCTGGAGGGCCGCCTGACGGAGCAGCAGCTTGTGAACTTTCGGCAGGAGTTGGCCGAGGGGGGCGGTCTGTCGAGCTATCCCCATCCCTGGTTGATGCCGGGCTTTTGGGAGTTCCCCACGGTCTCGATGGGGCTGGGACCGATCATGGCCATCTACCAGGCGCGGTTCAACAAGTACTTGACCGACCGCGGCATCAAAGACACCAGCGACTGCCACGTGTGGGCCTTTGTAGGGGACGGGGAGTGCGATGAGCCGGAAACACTGGGCGCGATCACCCTGGCTGCGCGGGAAGAGCTGGACAATCTGATCTTTGTGATCAACTGCAATCTGCAGCGGCTGGATGGTCCGGTACGGGGCAACGGCAAGATCATCCAGGAATTGGAGGGGGCATTTCGCGGTGCGGGCTGGAACGTGATCAAGGTGATCTGGGGAGACGACTGGGATCCGCTGCTGGCCCAGGATCACACCGGCCTGCTGGTACAGCGGATGGGAGAGGTGGTGGACGGCGAGTACCAGAAGTACACGGTCATGCCGGGCAGCTACATTCGCCAGCACTTCTTTGGCAAGTATCCGGAGCTGGCGGAGATGGTGGCACACCTCTCGGACGACAAGCTCCGCCGCCTGCGGCGAGGCGGCCACGATCCGGAGAAGGTGTACGCTGCATACAAGGCGGCCGTGGAGTGTCGGGGCAAGCCGACGGTGATCCTGGCCAAGACCATCAAGGGTTACGGGCTGGGGGAAGGCGGAGAGGGCCGCAACGTCACGCACCAGCAGAAGAAGCTCAACGAGGAGGAGCTGCGAGAGTTCCGCAGCCGCTTCGGCATCCCCATTTCTGACGAGGAGGTGGCCAGCGCCCCCTTCTATCGTCCCCCGGAAGACAGTCCCGAGATGCAGTACCTGCGCGCACGCCGCCAGGCCCTGGGTGGATATGTGCCGGTGCGGCGCGCACCTCCCTGCCGCATCGCCATCCCACGCATCGACGAGTTTGCCGAGTCGATCAATTCCAGCGGAGAGCGGCAGGTCTCCACCACGATGGCCTTTGTGAAGCACTTTGGCCGGCTGCTGCGGCACAAGGGCATTGGCAAGTACATCGTGCCGATCGTGCCGGACGAGTCGCGCACCTTCGGTATGGACCCGCTCTTCCGCCAGTGCGGCATCTATGCGCACACGGGCCAGCTCTACGAACCGGTCGACTCCGAACAGTTCCTCTACTACCGCGAGGCCAAGGACGGCCAGATCCTCGAAGAAGGCATCACCGAGGCCGGCTCCATGGCCTCGTTCATCGCCGCGGGTACGGCCTACGCCACGCACGGCATACCCATGATGCCGTTTTTCATCTTCTATTCGATGTTTGGCTTTCAACGCATTGGCGACCTGATTTGGGCAGCAGCGGACGCACGGGCACGCGGCTTCATGATGGGCGGCACCGCCGGCCGCACGACCCTGGCGGGCGAGGGCCTACAGCATCAAGACGGCCACAGCCACCTCTTCGCCATGGCCTACCCCACCGTGCGCGCCTACGATCCTGCGTATGCGTACGAGACGGCCATCATCACCATGGACGGTTTGCGCCGCATGTACGAAGAGAACGAGGATGCCATCTACTACATCACGCTGCACAATGAGAACTACCGCATGCCCAGCATGCCCCCCGGCGTGGAAGAGGGAATCGTACGCGGCATGTACAAGGTCTCCTCGCTCGACGCCGGTAGCAGCCAGCCCAAGGTGCACCTGCTGGGCAGCGGGGCCATCCTGCGCTGTGCCCTGGCAGCACAGCAGATTCTCGCCGAGCGATACCAGATCTCCAGCCAGGTCTGGAGCGTGACCAGCTACACCGAACTGAGACGCGAGGCGCAGCGCTGCCAGCGGTGGAATCTGTTGCACCCCGCCTCCCGCCCGCGCCGCTCCTACCTGGAAGAGATGGTCGCCGGGGAATCAGGCCCCTTCATCGCCGCAAGCGATTTCGTCCGCGCCGTGGCCGAGCAGATCTCGCCCTGGATTCCGGGCGGGCTATTCGCCCTGGGCACGGACGGCCTGGGACGCAGCGACCTGCGGGAGCGGCTCCGCCGCCACTTCGAGGTTGATGCCCAGTTCATCACCCTGGCGGCACTCACCCAACTCGCACACCGCGGACAGTTCCCAGCCCAGGAGCTGGCGCGGGCCATCCAAGACCTGGGCATCGACCCAGAAAAAGCCGATCCTCTCGTAGCGTGAGCATGGCCAAAGAGTTTCGCCTGCCCGATCTGGGCGAGAATATCGAATCAGGCGACGTGATCAACCTGCTAGTGCAGGAAGGGGACGTGATTGCGCCCAATCAGCCGGTGCTGGAAGTAGAGACGGGCAAAGCAACCGTCGAGCTGCCTTGCCCATTCGGGGGCAGGGTGGAACGCATCCACGTGCGGCCAGGCCAAACCGTACCCGTGGGCGCCTTGCTGCTGACCCTGGGGGAAGCCGAAGCGGGCGCCAAGGGCACCAGCCCCGCTCCAACGGGCTCTCCCTCCGTGCAGGCATCTGCGCCGGGATACTCGCCTGCAAGTGGACAGGCGCCAGCCGGCGCCGCTGCGCCGCCTACGATTCCTTCTGGTGAGATCCCGCTGGAGGCCGCGCCTCCCTCAGCCGGCCTGCCGCACGCGGCCTCGCCGCCTCCTGTAACGGCACAGGCGTCGATGGGCCCCGGGCCGCTGCAAACAACAGCCTCCGGAGCGGAGTGGGCTGGGGGCATGCCTAGCTCGGTCCCGGCCGGCACGCAAACTTCGCTGCCGCAGGTTGCCTTAGCTCAAGCGCCCGCTGCTGCCACGGCGGTGCCCTCTGTCGGCACGCCGTCCGCTGCCATATCGCATGCAGGAGCGCCATCGGCAGGGCGCCTGGCAGAGGGGGCCGCTCGGCCCGGCGCTCGAGAAACGTCCACGGCGGCTGCGGCAAGCGCCCTCCCTTCGGCTGCCATCTTGGGGCTGGATACCGCGCCTGCCGGCCCCGCCACGCGGCGATTGGCCCGGGAGTTGGGCATTGACCTGCGCCTGGTGCGCGGTACGGGCCCGGGCGGCCGCATCACGGAAGACGACGTGAAACAGGCCGTCCGCCAGGCCGCCGCCGCGGCTACCACCGCCGCACCGCCCGCGGCTGAACCGCCCACGGGACACGATGCCTGGGGGCCGATTCGCGTCCAACCCTTGAGCGCCATCCGCCGCACCATTGCCCAGAACATGGTCCGCTCCGTGGCCGCGGTGCCGCAGGTTACCAATTTCGACGATGCGGACGTGACGGAACTGGAACGCATTCGCAAAGGAAGCCTGGCCGACTACGTGCAGAGCGAGGTCAAACTCACGCTGCTGCCCTTCGTCATCAAGGCGGCCGCGCACGCCTTGCGGCAACACCCGGCCTTGAACGCCTCGCTGGAGATGGAGACCAGCCAGGTCATCTACAAGCAATACATCAACATCGGCGTGGCTGTCGATACCGAGCGAGGGTTGGTGGTGCCCGTGTTGCGGCACGTCGACCGGCTCTCCATCCCCCAGATTGCGGTGGCCCTGGCAGAACTTGCCTCCAAGGCGCGCAACAATGCCTTCACCCCTGACGATCTGCGCGGCGGTACGTTCACGATCAGCAACCTGGGTGCCGTGGGTGGCAGTTATTCCACGCCTATCATCAACCCGCCCGAAGTGGCCATTTTGCTCACGGGCCGCGCTCGTGAAATGCCCGTAGTGGTCGAAGGCCAGATCGCCGTCAGGTTGATGCTGCCTCTCAGCCTCACGTACGATCACCGCCTGATTGATGGCGCTGCCGCGGCCCGCTTTCTCAACGAGGTCAAGCGCTACCTTCAGCTTCCCGGCAGGTTGCTGCTGGCGCCATAGCACGCAGCCGCAGCCCAGGCGAGGTCATAGCCCCACAGCCCCCCATCTCCGCGGCACGGCAGACCCTCTGCGCAGGAGCCGCCCCCCTGCTCACATGCGCTGCCGCGCGTGTAGTATGCTCGGCACGCGACGATGCGTGCGTAGGCGATGGCTTGGACCTGTCCGCAGGCTAGCCGTGCACCATAGCACACTTGGCCCGTACGCCCGCGCCCAAGAGCCGGCGCTCTTCCCCCTGTGCTCGAACCGGCTCGCGCACGATGCGCACGCACTGCGGCCGCGTCGGCCGCGGCATGCCGCTGGTGTTATGTCTCTGCAAGCAGGCACGGGCCGCAAGAGCAGCCCAAATCATGCGGGCACGGCAAACACCCAGCAGCCAGAGCGATCCCCTGGAGTTGACCCGAGCGACGGCCGAGCTGCTCAGCTCATCAGGGCCGGCACGGGGTGGGCGTCGTACACGTCCGTCAAGCGTTCATCTCGACCATGCAGATGGTAGGTGACCCGGCGGTGGTCCAGGCCTAGCAGGTGCAGAATAGTGGCGTGCAGGTCGGCCACCATCATGCGATTCTCCACCGCGTGGTAGCCCAGCTCGTCCGTTGCCCCGTACGCCTGCCCGCCGCGAACGCCTCCTCCCGCGAGCCACATGCTGAAGCCCTGCTTGTGGTGGTCCCGGCCGTTGCCTCCCTGGCTGCATGGCGTGCGGCCGAACTCGCCCCCCCACCACACCAGCGTCCTGTCCAGCAGGCCGCGCCGTTTGAGGTCGATCAGCAGGGCGGCCGCCGGCTGATCGGTTTGCAGGCAGCAGCCGCGCGTCCCCTCGGCATTGTTGCTGTGGGTATCCCAGATCTGCCCTTCGACGAAGATCTGCACGAACCGCACGCCACGCTCCACCAACCGGCGGGCAATCAGGCAACGGCGGCCGTAGCTGTCTGTGGGATGTTGGCCGATCCCATACAGGGCCAGTGTTTCGGCCGTTTCCTGAGAGAGGTCGAGTGCGTCCTGCGCCTCGAGCTGCATGCGGCCGGCCAGCTCGTAGGCGGCCAGCCGGGCTTCCAGACGCTCGCCCAGCTCCGGGTGCGCCGCGGCATGCTCGCGTTCCAGGCTTTCCAGCAACTGCTGCCGCAAGCTGGGCACGCCCTGCGGCGGCGCCGCGGAGGGATGCAAGTACAGCACGGGCGTGCCCGTGTGGCGGAAATGCACCCCCTGATACCGTGGCGGCAAGAAGCCGCTGGACCAGTTGCGGGCTCCGTCCGTGGGCAGGGCCGAGTCGTTGCGCAGGACGATGTAGGCGGGCAGATTTTGATTCTCGGACCCCAGTGCGTAACTGACCCAGGCCCCCACCGTGGGCCGGCCTGAGAAAATCCGCCCGGTGTGGATGTGCCACAGTGCCTGCTCGTGATTGTTGTGTTCGGAGAACAGCGAGCGGATCACGGCAATGTCGTCGGCGCAGCGGGCGGTGTGCGGCAGGATTTCCGAGTACTCCACGCCGCACTCTCCAGAGGGCACAAACTTGAATGGTGTGCCCAGCAGATTGCCGTGTTGGGTGAGCATCACCCGGTCTGTAAACCACTCGGGCATGGGCTGCCCGTCACGGCGGTTCAGCTCCGGCTTGGGGTCGAGCAGGTCCACATGGCTCGGCCCGCCATGCTGAAAGAGTTGGATGACCGCCTGGGCACGGGGCGGGTGATGCAGGCCAATCCTGCCGCGCATTGCACTGCTTGGCGCGACGGCAGGGGATGCACTCTCGGCTGCTGCCGAGTCCTCGCCCAGCAGCGAAGCCAGTGCCATGCCGGCCAGGCCGGAGGCCGTGCGAGACATCCAATCTCGCCTTGCCAGCAAATGGGCCAGGCATACGGGACGCGGAGGATGCGGGTCAGTGCACATAGAGGAACTCGCTGGTATTGAGCAGTACCAGAGCCGCGTCGCGCCACGCGGCCGTATACAAGGCGTCGCGCTCGGCGTCGCTGAGCGCGTCGTAAGCCGGTCCGCAGGCCAGGCGTGCATGCTCTTGCAGAAACGCCAGCACCGAACTTGCCTCCCGAGCCGTCGGCTCACGTGCAAACAGCAGGTGCCAGGCCCTTTGCACGCGGCTGGGCTGGTCCGACGCCTCTTGCACCAGGCGTTTTGCCAGCGCCGCCGCGGCCTGTTCCGCGGCTGGACCGTGCCACATGGCCAGCGCCTGCAAGGGCACAATCGACTCATTGCGCTGCGGGCAGTTGACTTCCATCATAGGGGTATCGAACAGATCCAGCAGCGTAAGGTGCTGGCTGCGGCGGACGATCAGATACAGGCTCCGCCGGTTGGATGCGGGGTCGTCAGCGGTGATCACGGAGCCGTCCGGCTGGGGAAGTACGGGCGAGGGCGGCCCGCCCATCTGGCGGTTGAGCTTGCCGGAGACCGCCAGCAGGCTATCGCGGACCACTTCGCCCTCCACACGTTGCGGACGCCAGGCCCACAGCAGCACATTCTCCGGGTCCACCGCTGCCTTGGCCGCATCATGCGCCGATGATTGCCGGTACGCGGTAGACAGCACCAGCAAGCGGTGCAGCGCCTTCTGGCTCCATCCCTGCTCCACAAACTCGCAGGCCAGCCAGTCCAAGAGTTCGGGATGCGTGGGTGATGCGCCCGAGCGGCCGAAATTGGCTACCGTAGCCACCAGCCCGCGCCCAAAGTGCTTCGCCCACACGCGATTCACATGCACGCGCGCGGTGAGGGGATGGTCCGGCCGCACCAGCCAGCGGGCCAGGGCCAGGCGGCGGCCGCTGGTCTTGTAACCCGGCTCGATAGAAAGCTGAAATCCGGGCGGCGCCAGCGCTTCGGGGACGCCAGGCTCGACCGGCGCTCCGGGCCGGCGGTGGTCGCCCCGCACCAGCACGTGGGCCACAGGCGGCTCCCCCTCCAAATCGACGAGGGCACGGGACAAAACCAGCGTCTTGCGGAGCGCCGTCTCGGCATCGATCGCCGCTCGCAGCTTGCGCGCCTCATCTGCGTAAGCAACATAGCGTTGTTCCAAAGCGGCGTCGCTCGTGTCTGCCATGGGCGCCAGCCGGTTCACCAGTGCCTTCTGCTCCTCGTTGCGCTGCTCTGGGGCCACGGCCAGGGCGCTAGCGAGCTGGGTACGCTCTTCGGCAGCCAGCGCGCCGGGCGGCGGGGCCGCGGCGATTTCCTCCGCCAGCCGCTGCCGAAACGTGCCGCTCAGTTCAGCAAGGGCGGCGCGCAGCACAGCCACGCGCTCATCCACCAGGCGGTTGTGCTCTTGTACGCGCGCCTGCTGCGCCTCGCTTGCCAGCAAGGCGCCACGCGTCTCAGAAGGGAGCCAGCGCGCCGGGTCCAGGGCCGGCAGCAACAGCGCGTTGAGGGCAAAGTAATCTCGTTGCGAGATGGGATCGTATTTGTGCGCGTGGCAGCGTGCGCATTGCAGGGTCAGACCCAGCAGTCCCGTGCCCAGGATCTGCATCGTGTCGCTGATCACCTGGTGGATTTCGTTAGGCTCCGTATAGCCGGGGTAGGTGGGATCCGAAGCACAGCGGAGAAAACCCGTGGCCACCAGGGCATCGGCCATCTCCTCGGTGAGTTCGGGTGCCCGCCGCCAATCGAACAGTTCGTCACCAGCAAGTTGATGCAGCAGGAATTGGTCATACGGCATGTCGGCATTCAGGGCACGCACCACCCAGTCCCGGTAGCGCCAGGCCTCGGGCCGCAAGCGGTCTGCGGCTAGATATCCGTCCGAATCGGCGTAGCCCGCCACATCTAGCCAATGACGTGCCCAACGCTCTCCATATGCCGGATCCGCCAGCAGCCGATCCACCAGGCGTTCGTAGGCGTCTGGCCGCTCGTCCGCCAGGAACTCAGCAAGCTGCTCGTGCGTGGGAGGTAAGCCCCACAGGTCGAACGTCAGCCGGCGCAGCAGCACAGGCTTGGGTGCATCGGGATTGAACGTCAGCCCCGCCGCCTCCAAGCGGGCCAGCAAGAACGCATCGATCGGCGTGCGCACCCGAGCGCTATCCCTCACCGCAGGAACCGCAGGCCGCTGCGGCGGCCGGAACGACCAGAAACTTCGATCCGCCTCGCTGACCCGCGGCGGTGCGTCCAAATCGGAACTCCCATCCCCGCCCGGGGCTCCAGCAGCAACCCACGCCCGCAACAGCGCCACCTGCTCCGCCGTGGGCGCCGGCTCGCCCTCGGGCGGCATCTCTCCCTGCTCGATGCGAACCAGAAACCGGCTCGCCTCCGGCTTGCCAGGCTCCAACGCCGGGCCACTATCTCCCCCTTGCAACAGACTCGCCTTGCTGCGGAGGTCCAGACCAGCCTCGCTGCGCTCGCCCCCATGACAGCCAACGCAATGCGCCCTCAAGATCGGCACGATGTGCGACTCGAAATCTAACGTCAGAGCCGCCGCCGCTGCTTCCTGAGAAGGTTGCGCCGCAGCGGGAACTTCCGACGGCTGTGCGCGGGCGGCATCCAGCAGGCCCAGAAGGGCGGCCAGGTGCTGGCCCTTGTTGTCCGCGCCGCCGCGCGCCACCATCAGCACGCCATCCAGCGCCACCTCGTCCAGCGACCACGGGTCCACCGGCCGGCCCTCGCGAAAGTACGTCGGTTCGAACGGCGCGCAGGGCACGTCGTGCCAGCGCCACAGCGCCGGGTCGCCGGTGGGCTGCACATCGTAGTGGCCGTAGAGCAGCAGGGTCGGGGCGTCCGGCGGCCCCGGCAGCACGCCGTACAGCGCCGGCGTGCCCGCGCCGTCCGCCGGCAGCAGCGGCGTCAGCTCCAGCCCGACCTCTCGCCACAGCGCCCGCACCGCCTCGACCATCGCCGGCGTCACCGTCCGGCTGACGGTCGGGATGCGGACGTAGCGGTCCAGCAACGTTACCCGCTCATGCCGCATGCGCTCGCTCCGCCCGCTTCAGCACTGACATGGTACGATCATGGTAGCTTGCATCAGAGTGCCGCTCGCAGCAAGCCGCGCTCTCTCCCCCTTCCCCTTAGGGAAGGGGCTGGGGGTAGGTTAGCCAGGGGAGCG
>JAIMBC010000367.1 GCA_023511675.1 Pirellulales bacterium | reverse complement strand
GCCTACAACTACCTTCGCCGGCGCTCACGCTATCTGCGCTACCATGAGTATCGGCAGGCGCAACTGCCCATCGGCAGCGGAGTGACGGAGGCGGCCGCCCAGACATGATTTACCCAGCGGCTGAAGCTCTCGGGCATGCGGTGAAGCAAGGCCGGAGCGCAAGTGATCTTGAACCTCCGCGCCATATTTCCCAGCCTGCGCTCGGCTCGGGGCGGCGTCTGGTCACCGCTCCCTCGTACCATGTTAAGCTCGATGTCCAATCGAGCAGCGGCAACTCCCGCAGTGTCACACCTCTCCGGTATGCGAAAAGCCGCATCAACGCGCGCACCAGCAGGACTGCACCCTGCGCCTTTCGACGTCTTGCTCCTCCCCCGTCCGTGCGTACGCCTGCTTGTCCGTCTCCAGCCATCGGCGTGCATACCCGCGTGCGTTCGGCTGCGTGTGCGGACCGACCCTTTCGCGTGCCAATCCGCGTCCCCGCCATAGGCCCGGCCGTTGCATTCCAACCCCCGTACGAGCATCCCTGATCAGGCCACCGGCAGCTCCCACTGGCCGGCAAGCTGCCACCGAGCGACGGCCGGCTCGCCTACAACGCCCTCACCACCCCCATCCACCCTCCGGCGTGCGCCATCGCTCCCTCCTCCACCCCTCGGCCCCGCCGTCGGCGCCCCCACCGACCCCAGGCCCCGTGGTGCGGGTATACGGTTACCGCCAGGCACCGCGCCAGGGCGCCCAGGCCGCTTCGCTCCCCCACAGCCAGACGCGTTTGCCCCGGCCGGCGGGCCGAAACGAGGAGGGATGGTCCGGGCTGACAAACGTGTAAAGGCTTATGTAAAGAAGTGTTTTCGTACCGTAAAGAAATCTTTACACCCAACTTGTTCCGTTCATCAGATAGCCAGCCGATCCGGGTAAAGTTGGGAAATCTGCGTGGGATGGGCGCCAAAAGTTCATGGATTGTGGCATGTCGATCGTCAACGGAATGTCAGTTGCACAGGTGGCTCACTTCGATGGTTCATTTGCTTGCCGCTGAGTGTAACGCAGCGACCAAGTTTTGAGCAACTTTGGCTTTGTGGATCAGGAGGTGGTCATGTGGCTGAGCACGATGCGCTGCCGGCTCTGGCGGGCAATTCGCCTTGCGGTTTGTGGCTTCGGGTTGCTGGCGGCGGCCGGTAGCGTACGGGCAGCCGTCATCATCGTGCCTGGGCCTGAATACTCGTCTCGGGTAGACGCCACGATCACGCCGTCTGGTGCGCAGTTCACATATGCCTTCAAGGTGTTCAATACCTCTGGCGGTGGGGGCGGATTCGGCACCGCCCAGTTCTTTGGCACACCCGTGATCATGGACTGGGAGCTTCCGCTTTTCAGCCTCAGCGATTTGGATGTGAACAGCATTGTTTCCCCATCGGGATGGCAGCACGAGATTGTGTCGCCGCACACTGCTCCGCCGAGTTTCTGGAATTATGT
The DNA here is from genome assembly GCA_023511675.1 of Pirellulales bacterium. Taxonomy (GTDB): domain Bacteria; phylum Planctomycetota; class Planctomycetia; order Pirellulales; family JAIMBC01; genus JAIMBC01. The sequence goes on along the minus strand of JAIMBC010000367.1, from coordinate 2,882 downwards.
GGCAGCAGACGATCCGCTGCTTGATCCCGGCCAGGGTGGCGACCCGAACTTGTATGGTCCCAACCCTCATGTATTCGAGAACCCGCCGTTTGTGCTGCATTGGTTTACCGACGATCCGGAGACCTACGGCATTTTCCCGGGCAGTTCGCTGGGAGGATTCGGTTTCCTGAGCGATTTCAGTCCTTTGAACGCGCCGTACCTGGCAAGTTGGGTTGATCTGCCGCCCCGTGGCGGAGATCCACCGATTCCGGGAAGTGCTTTCGGGACGCCGAACAGTCCCGCGAGGCAGATTGCCCAACAGCCGGAACCTTCGACCATATTGCTCGCGGCGATGGGCGGCTTGTCGCTGATGGTGATGCGGCGGAAGCTGGGTCTTCGCGCACGTAGCGCATCGTAGTACAGGCGAAGCCACCTGCCGCTTCAGCACTGGGTGGAGGTGCGGGCCTAGGCAAATCGCTCCATCAAAGCATCGACGAGTCGAGGGGAGAGCCGGTTCAGCCACACCAGCAGGCGGCCACGAGGATGGGGGACGATTTCGTGGTTGCCCCGGCGCATGGCCTGCACGATCCGCCGAGCCACGTACTGGGGGGTGACGGCGGCCTGTTGCGGCCACGGATCTGGCTGGAGTTTCTCCAGCAGATGCTCCTTGAAGTCCGTCTGCGTGGTGCCTGGGCTGACGACCAGCAGGTCGATGTTCTGGCTGGCCAGTTCCGCGCGGAGCGATTCGCTAAAGCCTTGCAAGGCGAACTTGCTGGCGCAGTACTCGCTATAGCCAGGGATGCCGCGGTGACCCAGGATGGAGGAGACGTTCACGATCAGCGGCGCAAGGCCTTCGCGCAGCAGCGGCAGGGCGGAGCGGATCAGCTCGCAGGGGGCGAAGAAGTTGACTTCCATGATCTGCCGCAGGCGTTGGGGAGAGGCCTGCTCAAATCGGCCCGTTGCCCCGACGGCGGCGTTATTGACCAGGATGTCGAGCCCACCCAGGCGGGCGCGGGCGATGTCCAGGGCGGCCGCCCGCACGTCCGCGTCGGCCACGTCCCCACAAACACATTCCACGCCAGCGGCCAGTGGGGCCGCTGCCTGGGCCACGGCGTGCAGCGCCTGCTGGCGGCGGGCCAGCAGGATCAGGGCCGCGCCGGCGCGGGCCATCTCCAGGGCGAGCGCGCTGCCGATACCGCTGGAGGCGCCTGTGATCAGTACGCGAGCACCCGCCAGCCGACGCCGGGCCACGCTAGGATTCCGCTGGGAAGCGGCCGTTGCCGTTGCCCCAGTGCGGCCGGACGACTGCCTCGTCGCCAGAAATCTTCTGGGCCACGTGCTGGGGCAGGCGGCAGTGCATCGTGACGCGCGTATCGTGATACTGCTTGCTGAGCACCTCGCCGTTAGCAGCCAGGTAGGCCATCAGCCGCCCGTTGCTAACGTGGGTCTGCACGTCCACATCCACAAAGCTGCGGCTGAGCGCCGCGCTCACGGCGGCTGCTAGCTGGTTCAGTCCAATGCCCCGTCGCGCGCTGATCTCGACGGCGGCGGGAAAGCGGTAGCGCAGCCCGTCGAGCCGGGCGCGATCTTGCACGGCATCGATCTTGTTGAGTACCAGGATCGCATCCTTGGTCTCAATGCCCAGCTCGGAGATCACCCGATACACAGCGGCGATCTGCTCGAAGACGGCGGGATTGCTCGCGTCCGCCACATGCAACAACAGATGTGCCCGTCGCGTCTCTTCCAGCGTGGCCTTGAAACTGGCGATCAGGCGGTGCGGCAGATTGCGGATGAACCCCACCGTGTCGCTCAGCAGGACCGGCCCCCAGCCGGGAAGCTGCCAGCGCCGCGTCCGCGTGTCCAGTGTGGCAAATAGCTTGTCCGCCGCGTAGACATCCGAGCCCGTCAGCGCATTGAGCAGCGTGCTCTTGCCGGCGTTCGTGTAGCCGACCAAAGACACCGTCATCCGCTCCGCACGCGCCGCAACCTCCCGCTCTCGACGCCGCTCGATCTGAGCCAGCTTGATGCGCAGGTCATGGATTCGCTTCTCCACCAGGCGGCGGTCCACTTCGAGCTGCTTCTCGCCCGGCCCCCGCATGCCAATGCCCATCTTCAGGCGAGAGAGGTGCGTCCACATCCGCTTCAGCCGCGGCAAGGAGTACTCGAGCTGTGCCAGCTCGACGGCCAGGCGGGCTTCGTGCGTGCGGGCACGGCTGGCAAAGATGTCCAGGATCAGTTCGGTGCGATCCAGCACCTTCACCCCGGTGGCCTTTTCCAGGTTGCGTGTTTGCGCGGGCGACAGGTCGTTATCGAAAATAATCACGTCCGCCGCGCGCGTCTCAGCCAGACATCGCAGCTCATCAACCTTGCCCTTGCCCAGGTACGTCGTCGCGTCTGGGGTTTCACGCCGCTGGGTGAGATAGCCCACCACCTTGGCACCCGCAGTGGTGGCCAGGCCCTCCAGCTCTTCCAGCGGATCCAGCACCGTGGCCTGCTCAGGGTTCAACACGGCCACCAACACGGCCGCCTCGGCCATGACCCCTTCGGTGCGGTGTAGTTCTTTCACAATCGGTACGACCCTCTCTTTCCACCGGAATCTCGGCTGCTCCGGTAGCACAAGTATACCCCGCGCCACCAGCCACGTCATCCCAGACCGCATGGCAGTTGCCAGGCACGTGGCCCGTAGAGTCGACAGGCAGCACCGCCCGGCGCAGCGGCTGCGGCTTTGCCGGCGGAACGTCCGTCGCGAAAGCGAGCCATCCCCGGGGGGCGGCGCGGTCTTGGCCTCACGGCCAACTCCCTGCCGGGCTTGACGCGCCCGGTGCCGGAATGGGCCGTGGCCCTCGCCGCCCCGCCCCCCGCTCTGCCGGCCTGGCCCTCCCCGCCCGCGGGGGAGGGCCAGG
>JAIMBC010000366.1 GCA_023511675.1 Pirellulales bacterium | reverse complement strand
GCATCTCTTCCGGCCTCAGGCGAAAGTCCCAGGCGTCGCCCTCAACCAGAGCGACGGGCTGGCGCAGGAGGCTAAAAGCGGCCACGCCAATGGCGATCAGCACCAGGCAGCTTATCCAAACGCCGTTGCACAACAGCCGCAGGGCGTTGTTGAAGCCGTAAGCATGCAGACCGACGCCCAGCTGATTGGTGCCGAACCACGACCAAACCGTGACCATAATTCCGGCGATTGACAGCACCGCCACGCCGCGCGGCTTGACCATACCCGCCCAGCGAGCGTGCAGGATCAAGGCGCTCCAGATCACGATCAGCAGCGCCCCGTTCTCCTTGGGGTCCCAGCCCCAGAAGCGGCCCCAGGAGACATCTGCCCACAGGCCTCCCAGGATGGTGCCGGCTGCCAGCAGCAACACCGCCACCTGCATGGCCTTGTAAATGTACCCGGCCAGGGTATGGCAGGCCTCAGGCGGCCGCATGCCGTCAACCGGCGGCTCCGCCAGATCCTCCGCTGGTGGCGCGTCCTGCTCGCCCTCCGCCGCGGCGGTTTCCGCCGGGCGGGCCTTTGCCGCGGAGGGCGGCCGATAGCGACCGAACAGGTAATAGGCCAGCGAGACGTTGCCCAGCATCCAGGCCAACAGGCCGGCACCGTAGCTCGATACGATCGTCAGCACGTGGATGGTGAGCCAGAAGTTGTCTCGCAGCACCGGTTGCAACGGGCTGAAGCCTCGATCCAGCACGGGCGCGTAGCAGGCCAGCATCCACAAGAACGTGCCCACCAGGGCGCCGCCCATGGTGAACCATTGCCGCGGATAGACCTGTGCCAGCCGCTGTCGGCCCTCTTGCCGCAACGCGGAGGGCACAAGCAGCGCGCCCACAAGCAGTGCCAGCACCGCACGCGGCAGGTACCAGACGCTCGGGATGAGCACGGCCAGTCCGACGAGCCAGGTGACCACGTCGTTGAGATCCGGCAGGCGTTGCCCCACGTCGATGTTGGGCAGCAGGTTGATGATGGTCCGGCCGCCGGCCGCATACGGAGCCAGGGCCAGCACGTAGAACAACAGGCCCATCAGCAGGCCGCGCGGCAGCAGGAGCAAGTAGCTGGTCACGGGGGCGGCCCAACGTCCGGCGATGCGCTGGTCACGCTCTTGCCAGGGCGCCGCCTCCCAGGTGCGGGGCACGGCCGTTAGCCGCCAGGCCGCCTTGATGGCCGGCCAGGTGACGGGCAACAGCGTGAACCAGCAGGCCAGCAGCAACACCACCCAGGGTACGAAGGCTACCGTTTCGAACATGCCGGTGACGGGGGCCCAGCCGGTGATCATCACCCGCAGCCAGAAGGCATAGGCGGTCCAGGCCAGGGTGACGAGGGCCAGCACCATGCCGGTCCAGAACATGGGTCGGTGCAGCTTGCCAAACGCCAGCGCGAAGGCCAGGGCGGCAAGCAGGCTGAGGATCCAGGATTTTTGGAAGGGGTTGAGGCGGTTGTAGAGCACCTCGTGTGCCGTGCTGCCTTCTGGCGGATAGCGGGTATAGGCGAGCAGATCTTCATCGCGATTGAGGATCGGCAGCTTGCGGCGCGCGGGCTCGATGGCCTCTCCCAGGGCGCGGAGGCTGCGTGCGAGCGAACGGCTGGCTGTGGCCACATCGGCGGCGGAGGCGGGGCTGGGCTGCGCAAGCCATGCGCGATAGGCCGTGGCCAGGCCATCCCAGGCCTGGCGCGTTTCCTGGAGCTGGAGTTTTGGGTAGCCCTTCAGAAGCTGCGGGGAGCCGGACAACAGTGCCGGCAGGCTGAGCCAGGGCTGAGAGTCGTCTTGCGGCTGGCGGTCCTTGTCGAGTGCGTTGGGGTTGAGTGCGGGCACGAGCCGCAGGGAGGAGCCGTTGTCGTAGAGGGCCATGTGCAGTTCGTGGGCCAGCACGGCCAGGCGGCGGGCGTGCACATCGGCCATGCGCAGATGGGAGCGCAGATTCTGGAGTTTTTCGCGGCTGAGGCTGGCATGCTCGTCGCCGCCAAGCTGTCTGGAGAGTTGCTGACGCAACTCGCCCATCCGCCCGGCGATGACCTCGGCTGCTTCGACGAGCTGCCACACCAGCGGTTCCAGTTGGGTGCGTTCGGGGCCAGCTTCGCGGGCGGCGGCGTCAAGCAACTCGACGGCTTGTTCGAGCCGGCCTACCGCCCCGGCAATGGGAGAACTTGGATCCTGGGCCCGGAACACGCTGATCGTGGGGTGGATCTGCTCGAACGTCTCGCGCACGCCCAGCCATTGCCGCAAGAAGCGGCTGTTGATTCGCCACGACTGCACCTCGGGAAACGTGATGACCCGCGCGGCGTTGAAGGTCAGCTCGCGGTACAACTGATAGGCCTCTTGCAGTTCGACCAGCTTCTTGTCGAGCCCCACGGGCTGGAACGACTCGCCTGCCTGGGACGTGCGGGCCCGTTCGCGCACTTCGTCGAGCCTGGCCCACATGGCGCTGGCTTCCATCACCTGCCGCGGCGAGACGAACTTCAGATGTTCGCCCTTGGCGTTGCGCGCGGGAACCTCCAGGTATTTTTCCCGCAGTTCCGCATTCTTGGCTGAGAGGAAGGGCACATCCTCCCAGCGTTCGGGCTCGAGCAGCCAGCTTAGCAGCAGCTCCGCGGCGGTGAAGCGGCGTGCTCCACTGGGAAAGAGCTTGCGTGCGTCGCGCAGCGAATCGCTGGAGAGATCTTCGGGAGAGACTTCCGCTGCCAGGTCGAGCAGCGGGTTGGCCGTGCCGCAGATGATCTCCACCGCTTGCCGGGCAAAGGTGTCGAGCGGCATCACCCGGCCCTGATGCAATACCGGCAGGCTGCGCCACGCCGACCAATCGACGGGCGCCGCCTGGTTTGAAGGGCTGTTGGTGCTGGCCAGGGCCGCCGCAGCGGCAAGGCACCAGGATAGGCAGAGCGCCAGCCCCGTGCGGAGCGGGCTGCGGATAAGAATGCGGTACATGTTCGCTCCCTGTCAGGCAGCGGTGTCAGGGTAAGGCCGCGGCGGGCGCAGGCGGACGGTTCTTGCGCTGTGCCGGCTGCGCCGGCCTCGGTTGGCGCGGTTTGAAGAAGTAGGCTCGCATGTAGAACATGGTGGCAATGCCCGCCACCACCAGCAAACACCCAACATATTTCGTTCCCCGGCCGGGATCGTAATTCACCGTCAACACCGAAGCGTACACCTGATCGCGCACGGCGCGGCGTCCCTCCAGCTCCTCGGCCTGATCGGCATACAGCTCGAACTCTGGATCGCCGGGCTGAAAAGGCCCGATGTAGCTCTCCTGGAACAGCCGAAAGGAACGGCCTGTTTCCGGCTCGGCAAAATCGACCGGCGCGTTCATGGTGATCCGCACCACTTCGTCTCGCAGCGGCCGGCCCTGTTGATCGAGAAACTCCACGTAGCTCGAGTAGTGGGAGGGCTGGCTGGTGCCGGGATCGAGCTTCATCTCGAAATCACGCAGCCGTACCACAAAGCCCAGTTCGACCTGGTCCACCGGCATCTCCAAGAGCACGTCGCGCCGGTTGCCCCGCACCAGGCGCTGCTGCAAGGGCAGCGGAGGAAGCCGCCGCGGATCCGGCGGCGGAGCCGCAATCCAGAACTGTTCGCTGTGCCCATCGACCGTCAGCCGTACCTTGGCAGCACGCACCGACGAGACAGGGCGCGCATTCTTGTCGAACGGCTGCGGCAGCACCACCGCCTCGGGCCGGTCACGAGGCACAAACTGCTCCACATAAAGTTGCAGCTTGGCAATCGGCATCTCGAAGGCGTCTACACGCGTCTGATCCTTCGGCAACCGCCGCGCAAAAACCAGCCGCTTGCCGTTCCAGTAGCGATAGTAAAGCTCCGTGCCCCCCGCCGCCTCCTCCGGATCCAAACCGGGCGGAACCATCACCTGCAACACGTCGATCCGCGCACCGCCCATGCCCGCTCGCCGCTCTTCCGCCGTCAGCTCTCCCTTGTCGTACCAGTAGCTGCCGTACACCCCCAGCTCATAGCAAGGCAAGTTCAGTTCCGGGTAGTCGGCAAACAACAGCAGCCGCCCCTTACGCCCTTGCGGGTCGGTGATCAGCACTTCCACAGCCGGCTCGTGCGGCGTAGCGCCCCGCCGCCGCGGATCATCCGCCAACACGAAGCGATCTTCCGGCGCTGCTGGATCGAGAGTGGGATGCGCATAGTAATTGCGTACCTCTGCGCTATAGCCTGTGTCTGCCAAGGAGAAGGCACCTCGCCCCAGCACCTCGTGCACGCGAAACACCGCCTTGCGGCCCTCTGCTGCCTGCTTGGCCGCCCGCTTGCCCGCCGTTGGCTTGCCCCCCACAGGCGACGCACCGCCCAACCACAGTACCACCTGGCCC
>JAIMBC010000365.1 GCA_023511675.1 Pirellulales bacterium | reverse complement strand
CCGTGTGCCTGGGGGCTTTGTTTAGCGGGGTCCTGGACGGCGTGGCGGAGGGACCAGGTTTCGTCGGGGAGGCAGATGGGGACGAGCGAACAGCGGGGGCACTTAGGGCTTTCAACAAGCGGAGGGGGGATTTGGCCCTGTGCTGCCAGTGTGCGTGCCTGGGAGAGGTAGGAGAGGGTGAGGGCAACGAGGTTGTCGTCGATGTGGACGCGTACGCGCTGTTTGGTGGAGCAGTAGTAGATGATGCCCTCGCGGCACTGGTAGCCGTTATCGCGCAGCACGAGGGCTTGCACGGCGAGTTGGACGCGATCGGCTTCCCAGGCTTCCAGCGTGCCGTCGGGGAGGGAGCGTGGGGAGCCGCGCTTGTAGTCGACGGGGGTGACGTCGAGACCATCGGATTCTACGAGGTCCAGTTTGGCGATGAGGCGGTGCGCATCGCTGGAGAGGGTAATGGAGCGGGCGTGGAGTTGTTCATCTGGGGGGAGTTCCGCCGCAATAGGGAAGGGGTCCTGTGCGGCGTCGAAGCGACGGTGGCGGAGGGAGCCTTCGGTTGTCTCGGTATTGTGCATGAATTGTCCGTCGACCCACTCGTAATAGAAGAGCCGTGGGCAATAGACAAAGGCATTCAGCATGCGGGCTGGGAGGTAGTCGGGGAGGGCATCGGTGTTCTGCATGGGAGGAACTCCGAGGGGAGAGGCGTGCGGTGCTAGAGCGAGATGGCTTTCAAGTAAGAAGGAGAGGGTGTGAAAGCAGGGCTGATGTACAAGCCGTGGGAGAATTCCATGGGTGATAGGGAGCGTGCAGGAGGTCTGGGAAGTTGCAGTGGGAGAAGAGGCATGGCGCGTGGTTGCGGGTCTGCTAGGGCGAGTGTTGCTGCGTCGGTGCTGCTGGGGGTGATGAGTGCCCCGGCTAGAGCACGCGGCAGGGGCTATCAATGGATGTGTAGGGCACGCCGAGAGAGGTAATGACGCGGTCTCCGCGGCCCTCGCTAGGGCCGAGGTCGACGAAGAGGACCTGGTCTTCGGCGTGGTTGATGATGTCGGCCAGTGCGGCGCGGCAGCGGGCGAGATCCGCTGGCGTGAACTGGCATTCAAAGATGGAGTACTGGAGGTGATCTCCGAAGTCTCGCATGGTCTTGAAGACCTGCCGCAGGCGCTGATCGTCGCAGATGTCGTAGCAGACGAGGTAGGTGTTGCGCATGAGACGACAGCAGCTTGGGGGGCCTCGGGGCCTGCCATGTGCAACGAGGCCTTGCCCAGGGAATTGCATGGGGCAGAGGGCCGCCACGCAGCTCCGTCCGGGTACATTCAGCGCAGCGGGAATTGGCAAGTCAAGAAAAAGACGGGGCGGTGTTGCGAATTGCCGTGATGGAGAGATTACCGCCCGGCTGTGGGGTGGCGTGTACATATGCTCCGTAATAGGGCACGCCATTTATTTGTTGCCAGCCGGGTCTGGGTGGACGGGGAGGCGTGTGGCGTGCGGCCGAGGCGGTGGGAGCTTCATGCGGCGTCTGAGCGAAGGTAAGAGGTCTTGCCGATGAGCCAGCGAGTGGCGTAGGCATCTGCCAGGGCGGAGGGTGGGCCATGTGGAGTCGGCTGCGAAGGCGTCGGAATGCGGAGAGAAGCGGTCATTAGGCGTGGCAAGGCCGTGGCGGGGGGATTGGGCGTGCGTTGGTTGTTTTAGCTGTTCATTTGCCGTGGCGTGAGCGGGTTCTGGGGAGGGGTTCGAGGAATGGGCGTGCGTTGGGTGCTGGAGCTGTTGACCGGTGGGAGCGCGACCACGCTCTTGTGTGAGCATGGATGGGTGCGCTGGTGATGGGGGCACCGTGTGTGGCAGAGGGGAGGGAGGCCTGCAATACGAGAAAGGGAGGGGGACGAGATGATCGTGCTCTGCCAGGAAGGAGGCGGGGGGGACGCCCGCGCTCCCAGATGATCGCGCTCTGCCAGGAACGAGCCGGGGGGGACGCCCGCGCTCCCAGATGATCGTGCTCCGCCAGGAACGAGGCGGGCGGGACGCCCGCGCTCCCAGGATGGGGGGCGCAAGCTGGACGAAGCGCTTCGGGACCGCACGAATGTGGTCACTACGAACGTGGTTGTCACTCGAGCGGGCAGGGGAGGTGGAGGTGGTAATGGGGAGGTGCGAGGCAGAGCCTCGCAGACAGTGCGTTTCCAGCCAGCAGGCTGGGAACGAGGGGAGCAAGCGGGCATCCCTGCCTGCCCGTCAACGGGGCGTTTGGTTATTTGTCGTCCACGGCGGGGAGGAACAGGCCAAGCGAAAAGTGGCATGAGTGGCCGAGGGCGAGGGGGCCCGTGACGGGCTGGTCGAAGGTAAGGCGGAAGGCACCGGTGAGGCGGCGGCCGCCGTCATCGGAAGCCTTGCGGCGGAATCGCTTGTACTGGATCGGACGCAGGGAGGGGCCGGAGGAGCGGCGGCACCAGGATCGAGGGCGGAGGGTGAACGCGCCGTTGGGGTCGGTGAGAGGCTCGATGTTGAGGATACTGGCGTGAGGGTGACGGCGTTGGAGCCAGCGGAGCACTTCTTCTTGCAGGTCTTGCAGGGCGAAATGGTGGGGCTGGCGCAGACCTTCGGGGGGCTGGCGGTGCCGGCCGCGCGACTTGGGGAAGCGGGTGCAGAGGTAGGGCGTAGCGGAGACCCATGTGCGGGCCGGGCCGAGAACTCGGGGAAGGAGTTCCGCCAGCGTACCGAGGCCCAGCAGCACAAGGCGGAGGGGGGGGCGGCCGTCCTTGGTGGTGGAGGTGAGTTGATGCAGAGAGTGGAGTGCCTGGAGTTCGTCGGGGGCGAATCCCTCTTCGGAGGAAACGGTAAGGTGGTCGAGGCGGCCATCGCCGTCTTCGTCGGTGAGGAGGTAGTAGGCGTGGCGGTGGTTGTCAGTGCGGCGTGCGCCGGCGCCGTCCTTTCCGGCGAAGACGGGAGAGAGGGGCACGGGCAGCTCGCCGGCGCGGAAGCGTTCGTAGTCGAAGGCAGGGCCGTAAAGGCGCCTGGCGGTCTGGCGTGCGTGCGTGGCGATAAGGCGGCGACGGACCTCCTCCGCCAGCGGGAGTGCGAGCGTGGCGAGCGGCAGAGTTGCGGAGTCGAGGGCGAAGCGGGCGACCTGCATGCGCTGCCGCCGGAGGTGGGGCGGCACACGCGGGGGGCGGGGGCGTACAGAGCGTGCATCGGCCGAACGAACGTTGTTGATCCAGACCGAGCCGGCCGGGTCAAACGAACCTAGTTTTTGGATCATGGCGGGTACATAAGGATGTTTGAGGGGCGATCCGTACGGGACGAATTGCCAGATGCGGCATGGCTTTGTTGTAGTGCCACGTCCGTAGGCCGGAGAGGCTACGCAACGGCATCCGGCTCTACGCTCTATTACGCAGGCGAGGCGACCTCGATGACAGCGATGATGGGCCGAGGTCGGTTTTGCGAGAGAACGAAAGCTGGGCGGCGGCATGCCGGCAGCGGGCGGTAGCTGCAAACCCTGGCGGCTGGAACCCAAAAGCGGCCCATACCTGGCCGCCCACGGCAACCAGAGAGGAAAGCGCCCGGGGGATAGACCTCGGCGCCCGCTGCCGCTAGGTCAGGCTGACCCTGGGGCCACCGCCGTCTAAAGCCAAGGGGAGAGAAGTGAGGTGTACCGGCGGAAGTCAACATGCACTTCGGCGTTGCTCGCTGTAGAACGAGCAAGCCATCAGTAGGGGGCTTGGGCCTCAGCCAACCGCCCCATCTTAGCACGGCAGCCGGCGCGTCTGCCGCACGAGGCCGCCCACGCCGCCGGCGCATGCGGCCTTGCAATCGAGGATCTCGCAGCCAAGTCACCACTTGCTCGCCTTGCTGCGGTTCCACCACAAGCGGCACGCGCAATGGTGGGCCGCGCGGCCGTTAACCAGTTTCTGGAACACATCGAGCAGAGCGAGAAGCAGCCGGTGCCCGCGCTGGAGTGAGCGTGCTCGGGCCTGGAGCTGCTGTGCGGCGCGGTGCTGGGCATCGAGGTGGGCGAACTACCGCAGGTGCAGCCGCGACCGTTCGGCCAGGTGAGCCATTTCCTGCGAGTGCGTCATTGCTCGCCGCGGAGGGGGGACGTACTACCTGCACAGGGTCAGGCAGGTTATCCCGTTTCATAGCCAAAGGCATCTGCGGGACCTGGGCTCGGCCGAAATCGAGCAGTTCCTCGCGTACCTGGCCGTCGAGGGGCAGGTCTCGCCCAGGAAGCAGAATCAATCGCTTAATGCGCTGGTGTTCCTGTACGAGCAAGTGCTCGAGATCGACCTGGGCCCCGTTCAAGGATAACGTACGGAATCATGCGCACAAACGAAGAAAGCGGTTCTAGAGTTGGTAGGGGGTCGTGGAAAGTGTGACCACTACCTAACAGGAGAACCGC
>JAIMBC010000364.1 GCA_023511675.1 Pirellulales bacterium | reverse complement strand
TCGCTCCACTCGGGGGAGTGCAATCCGTTGCATCCCAATAGGTTACACGAAAACGCCAATTGTGTAGATACCAATGCTCCTTTATGAGGAGGAAGGAGCCGCATGCCGCCTCCGTTACATGCCGCCCCCCGTTACACGTGGGTGTTCGAAGGAGTCCGTAGCCAGGCCTGGCAGGGTGCCCTGCCGCGGTGGGGCGCGAGCTTCGCCGCGTCAAGCACCCGCTCGAGCGCCGCCGGCACATGGACGCTGGCGGGTGACCTGTCGATGAATTCTCGGAGGCTCGCACTGAAGTCCATCATTGCCTCCTTGGTGGCACATGGCGTCTCCCGGGTTTCAACGCGTGGCGGCGCCGAATATTCCAAACATCGCGCGACATCTTCAAAAGCCTGAACCGGGGCAGAACCGTGCGCGATGGCATGCCTGGCGGGCCATAAGGGCCGTCTCCGATTGGCCTTAAGGCTGCTGCTCACTGTTACGGTTCGAGTGTGTCGCCGGCGGCAGGCGTGATCAGGGCGCGTAGCACGCGCTGGTCGACGTCGTGCGAGACGAAGCGAACCGAACCGTCAACAAACAGGATGTGGAACCCCTGGGGAAAGATGCCGCCCAGTTTGGGAATCGGTTTATCTGCCGCGTAGGGAAGGTCCTCCGGTTTGGTCCAGGGGATCTCGTGGCGTGCCTCGACGATCATGAGCGTGTTGGATACGCCGTCGGTCACATCGGTGTAGCGCAAGCCCTGCCGTCCGGGAAAGAGGGTATCGGGGCCGGTAAGCACGTAATAGTCTGAAAAGTTGCTTTGCACATCGCCGGCGCCGAAGTTCTTGGGCCGCCGAGCCAGAATCTTCTGATTCGCCTGGCTGTTCCACGGCTCGTCCATGCGGTAGGTCTCGTAAAGCGGGCCGCCGCCCTCGAGGTAGGGGAGCATGGCCACACGCCAACTGTACTCCGTTTTCTTGTCCTTCCCCAGCAGCACGGCCGCCGGCAAATGCTTGTAAGCATCGTGGTAGTTGTGCATGGAAATGCCAAGCACCTTGAGGTTGATCACGCTGGCATGCCGCAGTTCTGCCCATCGTGCGGCCTGGCGGCTGCTCACAAACGACTCGGCCAGCACCTCCAAGGCGCCGGGGACCAGCTCACTCTGCCAGGCAACGTGGTCCGGGCCGCGCACCAGCGTGCCGTTCTTCAACAGGGAGTTGCACAGGTCCAGCAGGGGCAACGCGTCTAACGGCACGCCCCCCTGGGCGCCAGCCGGCGCTTGCAGCGCCTGCTGCACCGATGTGGCGGCCAACTCCAGCAGGCGGCTGAGGGCCTGCTCCAGCCGCTCCACACCCTCGGGCTGGGAGGCGTAGAGCACCGCCTTCACGCCGTGCTGCTGGCGGTGCAGGGAAAGAAATGCGCGATCCGCCTCCTCAGCCACGCGGTGCGCGTCATCCAGGAACCTTTGAAGCAGCTTCTGATCTGCTTGCGGTGGAGGCTCCGGCAAGACCCGGCGCAGCGGTTCGAGGACGAGCATGCCTGCAACTTCGGCAGCAGCATGTTCCTGCCAGGCGGCTGCCCAGGAGGGAGCCGCCCCCTTCTCTCCCGCATCCAGTGCAGCCTGCATGGCCCGCTCATCTCGGCAAAACAGCAACGTGCGCTCGTCCAGGACCGCCACGCACGTGCCTGCGTAGGGACCGACCGAATGCGTGCTCTTCAAGTACTCTCGGCCGCCGGCCTGAACGGTTACGGTCTGCGGCAAAAGCCTGTCGGCCGCTTGCAGCCAATTGTGAGGGCGTACGCTGCGCAGCAGCGTAAACGAGGGCTGCGGCGGCCCTGCCGCGAAGTCGATGCCTGCCCACGCCAGAGCCACTGCATCCAGGTCTGCGGCCCCCAATCCCGCTGCCTCCAGTACTGGAAGGTACTGGTTGACGGTAGCCGCAACGCTGCGCAGTTCTTCCGCTTCCAGCAGGGTCGCCGGCCGGACGACAATCAGGGCCTCGATGGCAGAGGGGCACCAGGAGACGCCGAACGCCGCCGGCTGGTTGGCAGTTGCGGCTTGCGCGCTCTCCCCCTGCTCCGCAGCCGCGCCTGCACTGGTTCCGCCGACTGAGGCGAGGAGCCAGAAGGAGCAGGCCGCCACGGCCGTGAAGAACAGCCTGCCGCGCTGCAAAGAGCAGCGAGAAGGTCCGACCGTGGAGCGATCGAACCTGACCGCTTGGACGCACATTGCCCTCGGGCAGATTCGGCAATGACTTGTAGCACAACGCATAGCACACCTCCCTCTTGATGGAAAGCCCGTGGCTGGCCGAGCGGCCTAACGGCCCGGGGTTGAGAATAACGGCGAGGTGGTGGCATGTCCATGAAATCGGCGGGGCGGCGAGGACCGGGCGGTTTTTGGGGCCGGCCGGCTGGGAGGGTAAGCGGAGACCGCCACCCTGCCCTGGCGGGCATGGTATGCTACAATCGTTAGATGCGCGCCAAGGCGGCGCCGTTGTGTACCCTTTTTTCTCCAGGTGATCCCCTTCCTGTGGAAACAACACACACCGAAGCAACGGCAGGTCAGGCATTGTGCGGGGCAGACATTTTGGTGCGGGCGCTGGTGCATCATGGCGTCGAGGTGGTGTTCGCCTATCCGGGCGGGGCCAGCATGCCGCTGCACCAGTCTCTGGTGAAGTACCGGGACCGGATTCGCACCATCCTGCCCCGGCATGAACAAGGCGGCTCGTTTGCCGCGCAGGGCTACGCGCGTGCAACGGGCAAGGCCGGAGTGTGCATGGCCACCAGCGGTCCCGGCGCCACGAACCTGGTTACCGGCATTGCCGACGCCAAGCTGGACAGCATCCCCCTGATCGCCATCACCGGTCAGGTGCGCACGGCGGTGATTGGTACCGATGCCTTTCAAGAAACGCCTATCGTTGAGGTGTGCCGCGGCATCACCAAGCACCATTACCTGGTGACCGATGTCCGCGATCTAGCCCGCGTGGTGCGCGAGGCGTTCTACGTGGCCACCACCGGCCGCCCGGGCCCTGTGCTCATCGACCTGCCCAAGGATGTGCAGCAAGACTACGCCGTCCCCGACTTCGACGCGCCGATGAACCTGCCCGGCTACCGCGTGGCGGAGCGGCGTGCGGCGCCCGAGCAGATTCGCCAGGTTGCAGCGGCCATCAAGCTCTCGCGGCGGCCGGTGATCTATGCCGGCGGCGGCATCATTTCGGCCGGTGCCAGTGAGGAGTTGCGCGAGCTGGTACGGCGCACGGGAATTCCCATCACCACCACGCTGATGGGGCTGGGCGCGTATCCCGGCACCGATCCTTTGTGGCTGGACATGCTGGGCATGCACGGCAGCGTGTACGCCAACTACGCGGTCGATCAGTGCGACCTGCTGCTGGCGTTGGGCGTGCGTTTCGACGACCGCGTGACGGGCAAGGTGAGCGAGTTCGCCCGAGGGGCCAAGATTGTGCACATCGACGTCGATCCCTCGGAGATCAACAAGAACAAGGAGACGCACATTCCCATCGTCAGCGATGTGAAGTACGCGCTGGCCGAGCTGAACAAGATCGTCGAGCCGCCCCCCGACCTGGGGCCGTGGTACGAGCAGATCGAGGCCTGGAAGAGGGCGGACCCGTTTCGCTTCGACGAGAGCTATCCGGGCATCATGCCGCAGTACGCCATTCGTGAGTTGTGGAAGCTGACGCGCGACCGGGACACGATCATTACAGTGGGGGTGGGGCAGCACCAGATGTGGGCGGCCCAGTGGTACAAGTTCACGCGGCCGCGATCCTGGCTCTCCAGCTCCGGGCTGGGCTCGATGGGTTTTGGCCTGCCGGCGGCCATGGGAGCCAAGGCCGCCTTCCCTGAGAAGCTGGTGATCGACATCGACGGAGACGGCAGCTTCCTGATGAACATCCAGGAACTGGCGACCTGCTACTGCGAGAACCTGCCGGTCAAGGTGCTGCTGCTGAACAACCAGCATCTGGGCATGGTTGTGCAGTGGGAGGATCGCTTCCACGCCGGCACGCGGGCACACACGTACCTGGGCCCGGTGGATGATCCCGAGGCCGTGGGGCAGGGAGATGGCTGCTCGCCCGCGCGCCGCTATCCCGACTTTGTGACCATTGCCAAGGGATTCGGCGTGGGGGCGGCCCACGTCAAGGAAAAGGCCGATCTGGTCGATGCCCTGCGCGAGATGCTCGATTACCCGGGTACCTTTGTGCTGGACGTGCAGGTGCCCTATCAGGAGCACGTGCTGCCCATGATCCCCTCCGGCATGACCGTGAGAGACCTGATTAAGTAGCCGCTCCCGGGACAAAAAACCCAACTGCCTCTGGGGTGCGCGGCGCGCTGGCCGCGATGTCGGCAGCGCAGCTTCAAGCGGCCACGCCGGCCCGCTCGGCAAGGCGGGGGTGCGCGACTCATGAGTGCGTGGTAGGGGC
>JAIMBC010000363.1 GCA_023511675.1 Pirellulales bacterium | reverse complement strand
CCCCTGGTGCTGGTGTACGGTTACCCGTAACCCAGACGAGACCCGCACCTGGCGGTTGCGGCTCGGACTACTTTAGTGCGAGCCGCTGTGCCACCACCGCCACTTCTCTCGATCAATTGGCCTTGGCATCTTTCACCACGCTTGCGTGCACTCGTCATCCTCCCCGCCCGCACGCAAGCTACCAACCCCGTCAAGAATGGTGACGGTGTACGGTTACCGAGCGTTGCAGCGCCCAGGCCCGCCGCTACCGCCGCCAGGGCATGAGCACGCGCCCTGAACCGGCGAGGTATTCACGTCGGCGCCATCCCCCGCTCAGACAAGGATACGAGCTAGTGCTGTAGTATTAGGGGGCGGGCGGCTCTATCTGGGGCGGCAGGCCGCCGTCAGCGCACGCGTTGATGGCATCGACCAACTGCCGCAGCCGGCCGAGATTGCGGCGGTTGAAGTGGAACACTAGCCTGGGCATCTCTGCCAGTTCCAGATCGTCTTTCTCCTCGGGGAGCGCGCCGCACTGTTCGAACCGGCCGTCGATCAAGATGTCTTGAAACTGCCGCTGAATTTCATCAAGCTGCTCCTCCGTGAGCGCCTGTTTCAGCCGGAATACCAGGCGATGCTTCACGTACCGCATGCTGTGGTATACGCGGTAGAAGCTCAGGATCTCCTCGACCGCGTCCGGCACGTGGTCGAACAGCTTGTACAGTGCCAGATCCTCTGGCGAGATCATCCCCTCTGCGAGCAACCGCCTCACGACGAACTGGTGAAAGTCTTGCCAGAAAGTGCCCCCTGGCTCGTCCAGCATTACCACGGGTACCATGTCCCGCTTGCCGGTCTGCAACAGGGTGAGCACTTCCAGACCTTCGTCCAGGGTACCGAACCCGCCCGGCAGCAAGCAGACCGCGTCGCACTCCTTCACGAACATCAGCTTGCGGGTAAAGAAGTACTTCATGTGCACCAGCTTGGGGTCGCCGGCGATCACGGGATTGGCATATTGCTCGAAGGGCAGCATGATGTTCAGCCCCATCGAGTTCTCCCGGCCGGCGCCGATATGACCGGCTTCCATGATGCCGCTGGCCGCGCCGGTGACCACGAGCCAGCCCGCGCTCGCCATGGCACGCCCAAAGGCCACCGCCTGCTCATAGGCGGGCTCAAGCGGCCGCGTGCGTGCCGAGCCGAACATCGTCACCTTCCGCCGCGATCGATACGGTGAGAAGACCTTGAAGGCATATCGCAGCTCGCGAATGGCTCGGCTGAGGATCTTCAAATCGCCCCGGCTGGTGCCGTCTCGTGCCAGCTTATCCGCCACCTGCTTGATGAGTGCGATCAGGTCGCTCACCCGATCAGCCTCGGCACCAGCGAGCGACATGCCATCTTCCGCAGGCGCGGCGGCAGACCCAGGCGCGTCTCCGCCCGCGTCCGCATGCGGAGAATCCAACGTCCGCCCCACTACCTCCGCTGTACCGCCCTGCTGGCCGCTCAATTGCTGGTGAGGTGGCTGCGGCGCAAACGGCGCTTGACTTTCCCCAGTACCCGCATCCGGCTCGAATGGCTGATGGCGACGAGGAGGGAGATCGTTCACAGGCACAGGCACATGGATGTGTGTTGCCGGGCCAGGCACCGACGCTGGTCGGTGTCGGCGCCCCCTGCCGCGGCGAAGGCAGCAGCCCAGATGCCTCATTATACCTTGCAGGCACGGTCGGAAAAAATGCCGCTTTGTGGGTCGCGGCGACGGGGCTACGGCTCCGGCGTTACGTGGCTACGGCTTAGCGGCTGCCGGTCCAGAACAAGTCAGCCGCCTCGCTGCTCGCTGTAAAGGCCTCGCTACTGGGCACCATCGCCACCTGTTGCAGGGCAGCGATGTCTCGTTGGATGGCCCGCGACCAGTGAAATGCTGCCAGGAAGGCCAGGAAACCGGCGCCCGCCAGCACGCCCAAGGCCCAGCGGCCCCCGCCCGAATCGACCCCCGTCATGGCCAGAATGGCCACAAACGGCGCCCCCACCGCAACATAAAACGCCTGTGCGGTATGCCGAGCAAGCCGGGCCAGATCTACCACCGCCTCCGGATCGTCCTGCTCGGCCTCCACCAGCAGCGGATAAAAGGCCCGCACCGCCAAGAAGGTAACCGCAAAAAACGCCAGCGTGGCCGACATCAGCCCGCACAGCGTCTGAGAAACCAGAAAATGCACATAGTGTTCGAAGCTCATGCGCGCCGGACTGCCCCCATGCAGCCACACCGGAAACACCAACCCAGACAAGGCCCACTCTGCTGCCGTCACCACGGCCACCCAACTGCCAAGCTGCAACGTGCGGCGTCTGAGGGCAGACCGCCGCCTACCCTCCACGGCTCCACCGAGCGCCAAGCGTCGCGCCGCCATCAGCGCGGGCCACGCCAACCAGAGCAAGAACGCCACAGCGCTGCCGTAGGCCAGGGGATTCACACCAGCAAGCTGGAGGACAAACACCCGCTCGGCGTCTTTGCCGAGCGGGGCAACAATCTCGCGCCAGTTGTAGGCGATGTTCAACAGGCTCAAGACGACGTTGGGCAATAAGCCGGCAGCCAGCGTCGCCAGCACGCTGTGTCGGGCCAGCACAGCCCGCCGGTTGCCTCGCGGCTTCAGCAGCCGCTGCACCTGCGGTTGCAGGCACAGTTCCAGATGGCGCGCCATCACCGCCGCCGAGGGGTACCGCTGTGCCGGATCGGCTGCCAGGGCCCGCCGCAAGACTTCTTCCAGATCCCGTGGGCATTGTGTACGGAGCAGTTCGAGGGCTGGGGGCGGCGGCCCTGCACGCCGCCGAGCCAGCATGTGCTCGAGCGTCACGAGCCAGCCGCCCTCGGCCACCTCGTCCGCGAAGGGTCGGCTGCCGGTGAGCAGTTCCCAGAGCAGAATGCCCAGGGCATACACATCGCTGCGGCCATCGAGTTCATCGGGTTGACGGTCATGGTCAGGATGAAAGGCTTCGAGCTGCTCGGGGGACATGTAGGCGAGACTTCCGCCGAAGAAGGCGGCGGCCGTGTCGCCCTCCAGGGCGCCGCAGAAGCTCACGTTGAAGTCGGCCAGCCGGGGGCTGCCGTCGGGGGCCAGCAGCACATTGGCGGGTTTGAGGTCTCGGTGCAGGACATTTTGCTGGTGGGCATAGGCCAGCGCGCGGGCAAGCTGGGCGCCGAGCCAGCAGACCGCCATGGGCCAGTCCGCCTCGGCCAGGCGGCGGCGCGTGCGCGAGTCTGCCGGCGGCGTTTCCCCTCGCACCCTTAGGGTAGCGTCCACGGCCTCTAGCAGCAGCCGGCCCGAACGCTGCGCGGCAGGCGTGGACCGCACTCGTTGGACAACTCCCTCCAGCGTGCCGCCGCCCACGTATTGCATGTACAGCAACCTGAGCTTTTGTTCCGGGAGCAGTTGCTGGTCGTACACCCGCACGATGTTGGGGTGGTCGAGCTGCGCCATGGTCTGCGGCTCCATGCCGCGGTCTGCGGAGACTTTCAAGGCCACGCGGCGTTGCATGTTTACCTGGCGGGCGAGGAACACGCGGGCAAAGGCCCCTTTGCCCAACAGCCGCTCCAGCTCGAAGTCTCCAAGCCGCTGGCCTGGCGTAAGCTCATCGAGTTTGCCCGTTTGCAGCAGCACGGTGCGGGTGGCGGCACGCTGCAAACCATCCAGGCGTGCAAGCTGCGTGGCCTGGCGGGGAAAGCGCCGTTCGTATTCGTCGAGCTGGATGGTCTCGCCGCTCTGACGCCGAACGAGCAGCTCTTCGTAAACCAGGTCGCTGGGCAAATCGCCGCCTGCTCGCAATTCAGGGTACAGGGCGGCATACTCTTCCAGCGTGCGGCGGTGGGCGGGATGCGGCCAGCGATACTCGAGATCCACCTTGATCAACTCGATGAGTGCAAGCCGGCGCCACGGTCGATCAGGCAAGAAGGCGTTCAGATCGGGTGGTGCCTCGCCGCGCTGCCACGCCTGCACGAACGACTCGACCAGCGCGCAGACATCGTTCCATGCCTCGCTGCTGGACTCGAACGGTAGCGTGGCCCGAGCACTCGTTTCTGCCAAGTTCGACATCCCGACAAAACCCGACCCCGGCAGGAGCCGGCTGCGGCGGGCCGACCTCCGCCGGCAGCCAGTGCAGGCCGAGTACTCAGGGACGCATCCGGTACGGCCCCGCGGTCTGACAGCATCCCCTGCCAGGGTGCTGAGTAGACCAGCGGTCTGCGGGCCGCCATGGCCGGGGCAAGCAGTTCAGGACCATGCCTTGCTACGCCAGGGTGCAGCGACCGCGCTCCCATGTGCGATCGGCACGCCTCTCGCCGCGCGGCTGAGTGCGCGCCACTCCCCTGGGCGACTATAAGCGGTGCACACCCGCTTGCCACACCGCCGGCGGAGGATGCAGCAAGGCGGCGGTACGGCTCCAGGCAGCGCTTGCTG
>JAIMBC010000362.1 GCA_023511675.1 Pirellulales bacterium | reverse complement strand
CGCTGGCGCCCAGCACGAGCGCCGTTTTGTGGCGCAGGTCGGGGCGGCGTTCGCCGGTGGCGGCGGCGTTTCCTTCCAGGGCGGCGGCCAGGGCTTCCATGGCGCCCCGGTAGTCGGTGTTGTGGCCTTGCAGGCCTTCGGGGCCAAACAGCACGGTATTGGCAGCGCCGATGCCTTTCACCGCGCCATCCATCATGGCCAGGCGGCGGAGGACGGCTTCCTTGTGCGGAATGGTGACGCTCAGGCCGCGGATGCCCAGTTCGGCGGCATCGTCTAGAAAGGCGTCGAGGTGCTCGCGGGCCACGCGGAAGGGGACGTACACCTTGTTCAGGCCCAGGTGCTTGAAGCCGGCGTTGTGAATCAGGGGACTGAAGCTGTGCGCGATGGGGTCGCCGATCACGCCATAGACCTCGGTGTCGGCGTTCAATTCGTCGTAGCGATAGACCTCCCGCATTTGCTCGAAGCTGAGCTGTCCGGGGGCCAGCGTCCGCTCGTGGTGGAAGGTGGCATAGGTAAAGGGGGCGCCGAAGCGGCCGGCAAGGATCCGCGAGGGGATGCCGATATCTCCCATGCAGATGCCGACGGTGGGGATGCGCGCCTGGCGGATCAGCCGCAGCATGCGGAGGTTGTCGTGCGGGTTGTTGGCGAGGGTGGCGAGCTTGACGATGTCGGCATCCAGGGCGGCGAGGCGGGCATGGATGGCCTCCAGGTCTTCGGGCGTCTTGCGGAAGTCATGGAGGCTGACGATCCGCTTGGTCTTGCCGTAGCGCGGGATCTGCCCGGCGACGTCGTGCTCGAGGTCGATGTAATCGACCCCCTCGGCAATGGCGGTGCGCAGCAGCATGCGGCGCTGTTCTTCTGTTCCGGTGAACTTGCCGCCATCCTGCGGGCGGCGGATGGTCACGATCACCGGTCCGGGGCGATCTGCCAGCACGCGGCGCAGATTGATCTGGCCGTTGATGTAATCGAGCCGCAACTCGACGAGTTGGGCGCCTTGTTCCACGAGGTGTTTGTGTTCGGCGACTACGTGCCGGTGCCGACCCCGGCCGATGCTTACGCAAATCATCGCTGCCGCTCGACGTTCGATAGGCGGGAATGGCTGCTCCATTATAGCTGGCGGGCGGGGGGCGAAGTGGTCGGGGGGCGGTTTCACGTGCGGCGGAATTGGCGGTCCAACTCTTGGCGGGTGAGCACCAGGGCGGTGGGCCGGCCGTGGGGGCAATGATGGGCATCGGCAGCCAGGTGACGTTGGGCCAATAGCGCGGCAATCTCTTCCGGATGTAGCGGATCTCCGGCCTTCACCGCCGCCTTGCAGGCGAGTTGGTGCAACAAGCCGTCTAGCAGGTCGCGGCCCTCTGGGGGGCGGTCGCGACTGAGCAGCAACTCGGCCAGGCTGCGCAGCAATTCGCCAGGATGGGCGCCGGACAAAAGCGCAGGGACCGAATGCACCAGCACCGTGTCTCCCCCGAACGGCTCGACCTCCAGGCCCAGGCGAGCGAGCAGCCCCGCGCTTTCCAGCACGCCGGACGCCTCGGCAGGCGTGAGATCCACAGGTTCCGGGATCAGCAGCCGTTGCGACTCGACGGTCCCGCCGGCCAGGCTCGCGCGAAGCTGCTCGTACAGGATGCGCTCGTGCAGCGCATGCTGGTCGATCACCACGACGCCCTCCTCGCTTTCTGCCACGAGATACCGATTGTGGACCTGTAGTGCCGCCACGCGGCCTGCCGTCCCCGTGGCAGATGTAAGGGGCAGCCGCTGCGGCGCTGTGGAGGGGCGCGGGCCTTCGATGCTCTCCCCCTCGGCTCGACCAGCGGCCTCATCTGGCCAGGCAGGAGAAGGCTGAGGCGACGCATCCGACGCAGCAGGCAGGGGCCGCTGGTCCGAGTAGGCCAACGGCCCGCCGCTGCTCGGGCACCGCGCCCGTTCGGACTGCCCGAATGACATGCCTACCTCGGCAATGACACGCCTCTCGGCGGCTGCCGCTGCGACAGCCTCGGCCGTGCCTTCCGCGGCGCGTGTCGGACTGTCGCCGCCCTGAACCTGCTCACTTGGCAGCGAAGGGGCAGGCAGCGCAGGCGAGGGCGCCGGCGCCACGGGCACCAGGCGCAACGGCGTGCCGCTCGCCGGGGGGGGAGGGGAAACCGTGTGCGCGGCCTGTAGGGGCTGGGAGACTGTTGGCCCCGGCACGGCTTGCAGTGCGGGGGCTAACTGGCCCTTGGCCCATGCCACCAGTTCGGCCCGCAGTTCGTCCGCTGCGGGATGCGGCGTTGCTCCCGGGCGGCCGCCGGCAACGCTCGCCGCCGGCTCCAGACGGTGGGTCAGGTCGGCCTTGAGGAAGCGCGTCCGCAGCGTGCCCAAGAGCTGCGAGTAGAGCCGGCCGCCGTCCTGGAAGCGCACCTCCAGCTTGGTGGGGTGGACGTTCACGTCCACCAGTTCCGGCGGCATCTCGAAGGTGAGAAACGAGATGGGGTAGCGGCCGGTCGTGATCAGGCCGCGATACGCCTCGGCCAAGGCGTGCTGCAGCGACCGGTCGCGGATGTGCCGCCCGTTGAGAAACAGATACTGCATGCGGTTGTTGGCGCGGGTCTGGTTGGGGTGGCCCACGTAGCCCCACAACCGCACCTGCTCATCGCGGCTCTCCACGGCGATCAGGTCGCGCACCACCTGTTCGCCGAAGAGGGCCGCAATCCGCTGCTTGAGGTCGCACACCGGAGGCAGATCATAGAGCAGCCGGCGATTGTGCGTCAGGGAGAAGTGGCGGTCGCACGCACCCAGGGCCAGACGGCAGAAGGCCTCGGCCACGTGCCCCATCTCCGTTTGGGTGGAGCGGAGAAACTTGCGGCGGACCGGCGTGTTGAAGAACAGATTGCGAACCTCCACGGTCGTACCGGGGGGGCCGCCGCACGGCACGGGTTTGCCGATCTGTCCGCCGGTCACCGCTAGCTCGGCCCCCACCGCGGCCGCGGCAGGCCGGCTGCGCAACACCAGGTGGCTAACCTCGGCGATGGACGCCAGCGCCTCTCCGCGAAAGCCCAGCGTTCGCACCCGAAACAGATCCTCTTCCGTGGCCAGCTTGCTGGTGGCATGGCTGGCCACGGCTAGCTCCAGCTCTTCCGGCGGGATGCCGCAGCCATCGTCGCTGACGCGGATCAGCGCCATCCCCCCCTGTTCGACGGTCACATCGATCCTGCCCGCCCCGGCGTCCAGGGCGTTCTCCACCAACTCCTTGACCACGCTGGCCGGGCGCTCGATCACCTCTCCGGCGGCAATCTTGTTCACCACGCTGGCAGGCAGCTTGCGGATGGTCGGCATGGCATCCCTTCAGAGTCCGTATTCCTTGATCTTGCGGTACAGCGTCCGCTCGCCGATTTGCAGCAGTTGCGCGGCTTCCTCCCGATTGCCGCCCGTCAGGCGCAGCGTCTCCATGATGCACAGCCGCTCCACCTCGGCCAGCGGCCGCCCCGCCAGCCCTCCCAGATGGAGCGCTTGTGCATCCGCCCAGTTCTCCGTCTCATCCGCTAGCTCCCCCGTCAGATCGTCCACGTCCAGCACCCCGTCCTGATCCACCACCACCATGCTCTCGATCAGATTCCGCAGCTCGCGCACGTTCCCCGGCCAGTGATGCGCCATCAAACGCCGCCGCGCCGCCGTGGACATGCTCTTCACCGTCTTGCCGTGCTGACGCGCAAACAGCTTCATAAAATGATCGATCAACAGCGGAATATCCTGGCTCCGCTCCACCAGCCGGGGCAAATGCACCGTCACCACCTTCAAACGGTGGTACAGATCCTCGCGGAACGTCCCCGCCGCAATCTGTTCCTTGAGATTGCGGTTGGTCGCCGAAAGTATCCGCACATTGACCGGAATGGGGTCGTTCGAGCCCACGCGGGTGATCTCACGGCTCTCCAGCACCCTCAGCAGCTTGATCTGCGTCGCCAGCGGAATATCCCCCACCTCGTCCAAGAACAGCGTGCCGCCGTTGGCGTATTCGAACTTGCCCACGCGGTCCGTGGCTGCGTCTGTGAAGGCGCCGCGCACATGCCCGAACAGCTCGCTCTCCAAGATATGCTCGCTCAGAGCCGCACAGTTGAGCGCCACGAACGGCTTGTGCTTGCGCGGGCTGTTGTGGTGGATGGCCTGTGCCACCAGCTCCTTTCCCGTGCCTGTCTCTCCCTGGATCAGCACCGTGGCGTGGGTGGGAGCGATCCGCCGCAGCAGGCTGATCACCTCGTTCATCTTGGGGCTGGAGCCCACCAGGCCCTCGAAACCGAACTTCTCATCGAGGCGGCGGTTCAGCTCGGCATTGGTGCGGCGCAGGCGTGCGCTGGTGGCGGCCTTATCGACCACCGCCCGAAGCTGAACCAGGTCCAGCGGCTTGAGCAGGTAATTGAACGCCCCCTGCTGCATGGCGGCCACGGCCGAGGGAATGGTTCCATGGCCCGTAACGATGATCACCTCGGCGTCAGGCAGGTCGTTCTTGGCGTGGTTCAGAATCGCCAACCCATCGACCTCGTTCATCACCAGGTCCGTCAC
>JAIMBC010000361.1 GCA_023511675.1 Pirellulales bacterium | reverse complement strand
AGCGGGCGCTGGAGAGCGAGGTGGAGCGGGCCGAGCGGTTCCTGCGTGAGGGGCTGCTGCTGGCGCGGCGGGTACCTGCCTGGCTGGCTGGGCAGGTGTGGCTGTACGTCCAGGGGGGGCTGCGTGTGGCCCGCGGTATTCGGTGGCAGGATTACGATGTTTGGAGCCGGCGGCCGAGATTGGGCAGATGGGAGCGGATCAGCCTGCTGTTGCAAGCATTATGTGGGCGGGTGCCTGGCATCAGGCGGTTGACGCCGCTGGCTGGGTTTTCGGGAGGGGCTGTCGAGCGTCTGGCGTGGCGGCAGGTTGATCCATCATGAGCCACTGCCTGGCGGCGGATTATGCGGCGTGCGACCGGCTGGCTCGGCGAGCCGCCAGTAACTTCTACCTGTCCTTTGCACTGCTTGACCCGGCACGGCGACGCGCCATGACGGCCCTGTACGCCTTCTTGCGGCAAACAGACGATCTGGGAGACAACCCCAGGCCTGTTGAGGAGCGGCTTGCCGCACTTGCCTGCTGGCGTGCCGCGCTGGATCGCGCCCTGGCCGGCAGCTACGAGACCCCGGTTCTGGCGGCACTGGCTGATAGTGTGGCACGTTTTGGCATTCCCCCGGCCTATCTTCGCACGGTGATCGACGGCGTACAGCGGGATGTGGCCGGCGTTCGCTTTGGGACCTACGGCGAGCTGGCTCACTACTGCTATCAGGTGGCCGTGGTAGTGGGATTCGCCTGCCTGCACGTCTGGGGCTACAGCAGCCCGGCGGTCTTCGGCTATGCCTACCATGCGGGACTCGCCTTTCAGCTCACCAACGTGCTGCGAGACCTGCGAGAAGATGCCCTCGCCGGCAGAGTCTACTTGCCTGCCGAAGACTTGGATCGCTTCGGCTACAGCGAAGGGGACCTGCTGGCCCTCCACCCTAACGAAGCGTTCTGCGAGCTGCTGGCGTTCGAGGCGGCTCGGGCGGAGACGCTGTTTGACCAAAGCGTCCCCCTGGCCGAGCATCTCTCCCCCACTGGGCGGGCGGCGTTTGGCACCATGTCAGCCACCTACCGCGCGCTGTTGAGCGAGATCCGCCGCGCCGGCCCGCAGGTGCTCCGTGCTCGCGTGTGCTTGAACCGCTGGCGCAAGCTCCGCATTGCTGCACGCTGGCTGCCGCGCGCACCGCACTGGCCGTGGTGTGCGTGGCGCCTGGCCCTGGTACCTTTTGCTTGATGCGTACCGCTGCGGGATCGTGCATTGCCATTGTCGGCGGCGGCGTGGCCGGTCTGGCCGCCGCGGCAGAGCTGGCCGGAAAGGGGCTCAGCGTCGTACTGTACGAAGCACGCCGCCATCTGGGAGGAAGGGCGTCTTCGTTCTATGACGAAGCCGCGCATCAATGGATCGATTATTGCCAGCACGTCAGCCTGGGCTGCTGCACGGAACTTGGCCGCCTTTTCCGCCGGACCGGCGTGGCCGATTGCTTCCATACCTGCCGCCGGCTGCACTTCTTTGCGCCCGACGGCCGGCGGTACGACCTGGCACCGCTCTCCTGGCTGCCCGCACCGCTGCACCTGTTGCCGGCACTGGCCACCTGGGGGGTGCTGGGCTGGCGCGAGCGCGTGGCACTGGCACGTGCTTTGTGGCGGCTGGTGCAGTGCGCTGCGGAACAAGGCCCAGACACCTTTGGCCAGTGGCTGGCGGAGCAACGTCAGCCAACAGCGGTTGTGGAGAGATTCTGGCAGCCGGTGCTGGTGAGCGCCTTGGGCGAGTCTGTGGAGCGCATCGGCTTCCCGCAGGCACGCAAGGTGTTTGTGGACGCCTTCGTCGCCTCACGCACGGGCCTGCACATGGCCGTTTGCCGCCTGCCGCTCAGAGAGGTGCTCGACGGTAGACTGGCCGCATGGCTCGAGACCCGGGGCGTGCGGTTACACCGTGGCGCGCCGGTCGATCGCATCGTATGCTGCGAGCAACACGGCCGCTGGCGTGCCACGGCCGTTTGCGTTGTTGGCCAGCAGCACCCTGTGGACGCGGTGGTGGTGGCCGCAAGCTGGAGACGAGCAGCCGATTTCTTCGAGCCCCATTTGGCCGAACAACTGGGGCTTGCCGCCGCCAGGCGCCTGGAGGCCTCTCCCATCACAGGCGTGCATCTTTGGGCCGATCGGGCCATCACCGAGCTGCACCACGCCGTGCTGCTGGGCCGCCTGAGCCAATGGGTGTTTCGACCTGCCTTCGCCCGTGAAGACGGCACCGTATACGTCGAGGGCAGGGCTGCACCTGCCATCTGTGCGGCGGGCGCCTACCATCAGGTTGTCATCAGTGCCTCGCGCCACCTGGAGGGCCGGACCAAGGAACAAATCGTGGCCGATGTCTGGCAGGACCTGTGTAGCGTGTTTCCCGCCGCCAGACAGGCTCGCCTGTTGCATTCTCGCGTGGTGACGGATCCGCACGCTGTCTTTTCTCCCACGCCGCGCAACGAGCAGCTTCGGCCCCCCCCGCGCACACCGATCCCAAACCTCGTCCTGGCAGGAGACTGGGTGCAGACCGGATGGCCAGCCACCATGGAAAGTGCGGCACGCAGCGGAATGCAGGCGGCCCGCATCCTCCTCTCCCCAGGCCCCTGCTGATCGCACCATTGCGCCGCAACACTACGACGCACGGCACCAGGCGTGCAGCACGCCCGCTGAGGCGAAAGCTTTGCCCCACACGCCTCAAGGATGGCGTGCCTTCGGGGGCGGTTCAGGTGGGGGTGACACACTTTGCCTTACACGCCTCGAGGATGGCGTGGCGGCAGCCTGCAGCGGAGGCACCGGGCCAGGTGTGCGGTCAGCATCGTACCGGGCCGCTGGGCAGGGGCCGCGGTTGGGGGACGGAGACGTTCTGTCTGCGGCGTGTTCAGCGGCCAGTGCGAGGCGGACGGCAGCGCGCGGCGAGGCCGCTAGCCGCCTCATCTTGAGCGATGGGCAAGCCGCCTGCTGCGCGGCGCTCACTCGGCGGAGACGTGGCGCTCCCAGCCCACAGGCTGGGTCCAGGCCTGCTGCTTCTGCCCCTCATGGGAGGGGTCCGGATGAGGCTGGGACGCCGTGACCACGGCCCGCACATAGAGTTCATTGCCGGTCAGTTGGTACGTCGCGTGCAGTCCCTCGACTTCGGCCAGGACGCGACCGACATCGGCCGAGTAGCGGCGCGTGGCGCGGACGGGCTGTCCCGAGGCATCAACTACCGGACGGCTGTCGGGATCGAAGCCGACCAGTGTGCCGATGAATTGCGTATGGTACTGCTGGTTGCCTGCGGGGTCGATTTCGATCTCCAACACGCCCTGTTCGCGATCGTAGCGAACGGCCTGGAGCGTGACGCCGGTGCTGGCATAGAAGTCTCCTTGCCGCATGGCGCGGATCAGCGACTCGGGAGTGAGATGCCGGGCACGCACCATCACCCAGCCGCGGCCGGGACGATTATCCCCCTTACCTTCGTGGTAGTCGTGAGAATCGTCCGTCGCCAGTCCGAACAGGGGGGGCGCGGCAAACTGTGCTACGCGCAGCGTATTTGCCACGTCCCAAAGATACTCCACGGCGGCGTGCTGCCCATCGCCAAGCTGTGCGACGGACTTATGACCGTTGTAGACCTCGAAGAAGCGTTCACAGAGGACGGCTGCCAGGTCTTCGGCCGTAATGGCGAAGCCGAAGTTGGGATGGTTGAGATGGACCAAGATTTCGCGGCCTCGGCGGCGAGCTTGATCCTCGACGGCGCGGACATTGGCCTCGATGGTCTCGCGCACGGTAGCGCCCGCGAGCGGCATGATCACTTGCTCGATGTTGGTGGCATTCAGGTGCACGGGCAGTCCCTCGGCCCTGGCGGAGATCTCTTCTGAGGGAATCATCAGAAAGCGGCCGCGCTCTTCGACCAGGGCCCGATACTCGCTGAGCGGCTTGAGGCGGACTTCTGGCACGCCCTCCGCGTTCGTACGCAGCTCGACCCAGTGGGGCCCGAAGCGCTCGAGATACTTGTGCATGGCTTGCGGACCGGCGCGCTTCTCGACCTCGGCCAGGCTGAGCCAGCGCAGGCCCTCGGCCAGCACATTGTGGTCGCTCAGAGCGAGAAAGTGGTAGCCGTGGGTGCGGTACCATTCCGCAATCATTTCGGGGAAGTCGTCCCCATCGCTCCAGAAAGAGTGCGTGTGGAGATTGCCTTTCCACCAACGGGGCGCAGGATCTGGGGGGATGTCATCGGCCCCTACCGTCCGTTGCCAGGCGAGCAAGGAACCGACCAGCAGCAGCCAAAACTGCGTCCCCGCACGCAACGGACTCCCCATGACTTTGTGCACCTTGGAGTTTCGGCCGTTCGGCCAACCGTTACCGACGAAACTGCTGCGGTTCTAGTAGATGCCCTGTGACAAGGCAAGGGGCAAACGCGCGCTAAAGTGGCGAGAAACCGGCGGCGTGGCGGGAGCACGAGATATCGTGGCGCGACGGGCCGATGTGCCTCCGCCGTGATACGCGGATGACGAGATGCCGGGGCCAGATGGAGGCCAGCGGCTGCCGGCGAGCAGATGGCCGTGGCGCAGCAGTCGGGGCGGGCACCTGGCGGCGGGGAAGTGGCGGGGTGGGC
>JAIMBC010000360.1 GCA_023511675.1 Pirellulales bacterium | reverse complement strand
GCCGCAGCTCGGGGCTGGGTTCCTCCCCGTCCAGCATGGCAAGCAACGTGGTCAATTCACCTTCTCCGTCAGGGCTGGCATTCGGCTGGTCCAAGCTGACCACCCGCTGCCGCTTGGCACGCCGCAAGGCATCGACTGCCTGGTGCATGGCGATCGCATACAGCCACGGACGTACCTTGCGCCCCGCCTCAAACTGCTGGCACTTGGTATGAACCTGGAGGAACGTGGCCTGGAAGGCATCCTCGGCCATCGTCGCATCTCCCAGGTAGCGGCGCAGATAGCTGTACAGCTCCCGCTCATACCGTCGGACCAACTCGGCAAACGCGTCCGCATCTGAAGTCTTCTGGTAGGCCAGCATCAGCTCTTCATCGCTCGCGGCCGCCCACCGACCAGCGGGCAGCCCCCCAGCATCTGCCTGACTGGGCCGCGATATGTTGCTGGTGCTCGCCATGTTCTTACGCCAGCCGGTGGCCAGGGGTTCGTCGGGGTTTGCCTTCCATGCGATGCAGGCGCCCGGCAGGCGATCCCGCCGACCGGTGTGTGCCCGGATCATGCTCATGTTCATCTCTCAGGCTGCCAATTTGACAGGCTCGGCGGTCCAAGCGTAAACTCACGCACCGCCTCTTCGTTACTTCCCGCAAATGGCGCGCCCGTTGCAAAACTCGGTTGCTTTCCGCTATCGCTGGGCCTCGTGGGGCGATCTCAACGCCTTTTTTGGCTTGATGTTGGATAACGTCGCCAACCTCGTGCTGACGGTGAGCCTGCTGGCCACAGTTTACAGGTTTCCTCCAACTTTTGCACTCCATTACATGATTCCCGGCACTGCCGCCGGCGTCCTGGTAGGCGACCTGATCTATACGTGGATGGCGTTCCGCCTCGCCCGCCGCAGCGGCCGCCAGGACGTGACCGCCATGCCACTCGGCCTGGATACCCCCAGCACCTTCGGCATGGTCTTCTTTGTGCTTGGACCCGCCTACCTCGATGCCACGAACCGCGGCCTCTCTGCTCACCAAGCAGCCCACGCCGCCTGGCAAATCGGCATCTGGGCCACTCTTACCAGCGGCGTGTTCAAGCTGCTGTGCGCGCTGGCCGCCGGTTGGATCCGCCGGTCCGTCCCGCGCGCCGGCCTACTGGGCTCCCTGGCGGCCATCGCCCTGGTGCTCATCAGCTTCTTGCCGTTGCTGGAAATCCTCCGCCAGCCGCTGGTGGGGCTGCTCTCCCTGGGCGTGATCCTCACAACCCTGGTGGCACGCGTCGAGCTGCCGTGGCGGATCCCCGGTGCCCTGGGCGCCTTGCTGCTGGGCGGCGGCCTGTATTATGCCTTGCGCCTGCTGGGCGCAGCCGAGGCTGAACCGATGATCTTCTCTCCAGCCGAGGCACTCTGGCCTTCCGCCTGGCTGGAGGCGTGGCGCGGCGGCTGGCTGGGGGCATTTGCCGAATCTCTGCGCTACCTGCCCATTGTGTTGCCCTTTGCACTGGGAACCGTGGTGGGCGGCATCGACTGCACAGAAAGCGCCGCGGCCGCCGGCGACGAATATCACACCGGCCGGATTGTTGCGGTGGAGGGCCTGGCCACTGTCGTGGCGGCGCTGTGCGGCGGGGTGATCCAAACCACGCCCTACATCGGCCATCCCGCATATAAGGCCATGGGCGGCAGGGCAGCCTACACGCTGGCCACGGCCCTGTTTGTCGGCAGTGCTGGCATCGTGGGCTATTTTGCCTACATGTACCTGGCCATTCCCAAGGCTGCCATCTACCCCATGCTCGTCTTTATTGGGCTGGAGATCAGCTCGCAGAGCTTCCACGCCACGCCCGCCAGACATTATGCAGCGGTGGCCCTGGCTTGCGTCCCGGCCATGGCTTACCTGGTGGCGGCCTTTGCCGACAGGCTGCTGGCGGCAGCCGGTAGTGAGATCTCCGTACTGGCGGATCGGCTGCTGGCACACGACCTCCAGACCGTCCGCATGCTGTCCGGTGGCTTCATCATTACCAGCCTGCTGTGGAGCGCAGCCCTGGCGATGCTGCTCGACAGGCGGCTGCTTTCCGCTGCCGGCTATCTGCTGGCGGCCTCAGCCTGCAGCCTGGTGGGAATCATCCATTCTCCGTACCGTGGCAGTCCCTTGGCCCTCCCCTGGCGGTTGCCCCAACCACTGCCGGCCGAGGCGGCAGCCCAGGCCCCCTGGATTCTCGCAGCCGCCTATGCTGCCACGGCCCTGCTCTTAGCCATCTGGCACGTCTGGCTGGCTGCACGCGGTGCCCAGCCCAAGCTGTGACCACGCTCCTCAAATCTTCCCCATGCTGCCGCGCACACTTGAACCTGAGGTGATGGATACGCCTGAAGAGGCGCGTGACTACGACGCCATGGATCATGCGGCCGTCAACACCGCCTTTGCCTCGGATCTGCTCGCGGCCGCAACGCAGGCCGGCCTGCTGCCGGCTGACGATTCCCACACCTGGCTCGAACTGCTCGATCTTGGGACGGCCACCGCACAGATCCCCATCGAGCTGTGCAGGCGCCATCCGCGGGTGCGGGTGGTGGCCGTGGATCTGGCGGCGCACATGCTCTACCTGGCCCGAAGCAACGTGGAACTTGCGGGCCTGCGCGATCGCATTCGCCTGGAGCTGGCCGACGCCAAGGCCCTGTCCTATGGCCCGCACGCCTTTGCGGCCGTGATGAGCAATAGCATTGTGCATCATATTGCCGAGCCGAAGGTTGTTCTGGCGGAGGCCGTGCGCGTGGTTCGTCCCGGAGGGCTGGTCTTCATGCGCGATCTGCTGCGGCCTAGCAGCGAGGAGGAAGTGCAGCGCTTGGTGGAGACGTATGCCGCTGGCGCCAACGCACACCAGCAGATGATGTTTGCCAACAGCCTGCGGGCGGCCCTCTCCCTGGAAGAAGTCCGCGAGATGGTAAGATCGCTGGGCTTTGCGGCATCGAGCGTCAATCAGACCAGCGATCGTCACTGGACATGGTGCTGCACGGTGTCCTAGCCGGCGCAGGAGGGCCAGCCGGCAGGAAGCGTCACGCACCTGCTCTCGTTCCCGGGCAGGAGCCTGGGTGTGAGAAAACCCGCTCGTAGTGACCCGCTTCAGCGGGTCTGCTCGGGGTGAGGCGCTCAAGTGCCAGTGTGGTCGCAAGTTCCAGGACCGCATGAATGCGGTCACGACGAACCTGAAAGCCTTCCCAGGCCGCAGCCTGGGAACGAGATGAATAGCCGCAGCGCGCCACGCCGCTCAGCTCAGATAGCGCACAAACCAATCTGCTGCCAGCCGTGCGGCTTGCTCCAGCGTCCCCGGCTCTTCAAACAGATGCGTCGCGCCCGGCACAACGGCCAGTTCCTTGGTGCAGTGCAACATCTTGAGCGCCTGCCGGTTGAGTTCGAGCACCACGTCGTCCCAGCCGCCCACAATCAGCAGCGTGGGCGCCTGCACCGCCGGCAGGTGGACGCGTGCCAGGTCGGGCCGGCCGCCACGCGAGACCACTGCCCGCACGTGCACCGGGTTGCGGGCCGCGGCTACCAGGGCGGCCGCGGCACCGGTGCTGGCGCCAAAATAGCCCAGCGGCAGCCGGCTGACGGCCGGATAGCTGCGGAGCCAGTCGGCCGCTGATTGGAGGCGGCGGGCCAGCAAGGCAATGTCAAACACGTTGGAGCGGCTGCGTGCCTCAGACGGGTGCAGCAGGTCGAACAGCAGCGTGGCGAGGTGTGCTTCGTGCAACACGGCCGCCACATATTGATTTCTGGGGCTGTGGCGGCTGCTGCCGCTGCCGTGTGCAAAGGCGACAACGCCGCGGGCATCTGGCGGCAGGGTGAGCGTGCCGGGCAGTGCGCCGGCTTCGGTGGGGATTTGCACTTCGTGCTGGCTGAGGTCGGCTGTGGCGTTCATGGCAGGCGGGTGTCTCAGGTAGGCTTGGGCGCCAGGCGGGCCGCGCGGGGAGTTGCTGGCGGGCGGACGCGCTGGCCGTTGGCGGCCGCCGCGCGGACAGCGGCCCGTCGCGGGCGTGGCGCGGATCTTTAGGGCGGAGTTAGAGCCGCGCGGCCTCTGCGGGCAGGCTGAAGGAGCCGACGCGCGGATTCACCATGGCATACCAGTCCTGGAAGTTCAGCCGGACGGCGTCGGCGTGTGTGCCGGCCTGAAAGAGGATGTCTCCCTCGACGCGGAGCGACTCGTCCATCAGCACGTCCACACCGCTGGCGTGTCGCAGGGGGGGGACGGCACCCACCTCGCAGTCGGTGAACATCTGCTCCATCTCCGCCTCGGTCGCCAGGCGCACGTCGCGTACGCCCAGCAACGCTTGGAGTCTGGCCATGTCCACGCGGCGGCTGGCGGGGAGGATCAGCTCCAGGGGCTTGCCGTCGGCGATCACCACCACCACCTTTGCCACGCGATGGCCGCTGAAGTGCTCCCGCTGCGCCACCTCCTGTGCCGTGAATGCCTCGGGGTGGTGCAGTTCTTCGAAAGGTATGCCCCGGAGTTGCAGCATCTTGCGAATCCACGATGGTGTTGCCATGCTCGGGTCCCTTCAGGTTGCGATGCCTGGGGGCGGCGGCCGGGCCGGCGCCAGGCGTATTCTCCGGTGAGCAAGGCGTAGCGCGACGGGGTGCAGGTGGCGGCCGGCGAGTGGG
>JAIMBC010000359.1 GCA_023511675.1 Pirellulales bacterium | reverse complement strand
GCCGATGACTCTGGAAGCCGTGGCACTGGCCTATCTGGACGATCTGGACGCCAAGCTCCATCACTTCTCCCAGTTGATGCGCGAGGATCCCAACGTGGAAAGCCCCTGGACCGTGTATCACCCGCTGATCGGCCGAAAGCTGTTCAAGGGCACGCCGGAGGGGGGGAAGAGCCGCTCGACGAGCGGCATCCAGCCACGGCCGGATGGCACGCAAACATCCCGCGGCGGGTAGGCCGGCTGAGGGCTGCTGCGTGCAAGGCGAGGTCGCAATCGCCTCCCCTGGCGGTGGCGGCGCGCCGGCCGAGGCAGGCGGGGGTGAGGGCATTGCGTCAGGCGTCGGCCTGCTGCTGGAAGGCCTCCACAGCTTGCAGCAGTGCGTCACGGATCCCTTGCAGGCGGCTGCCATCTTCGATTTTACGGCCCTGCTGATCGGTGACGTAGAACACATCCACAACCTGATCCAGGTAGGTACCGATCTTGGCTACGGAGACAGACAGGCCCAGCTCGAAGATTTTTCGGGAGATGGTGTAGAGCAGGCCCATGCGGTCGGCGGCGAAGACGTCGATGATGGTGAACCGCTCGGAGGTGCTGTTGTCGATGCGCACCTGTGTGGGCATGGCGGGCAGGCGGGCGCGGTTGGCGGCGCTGGGTTTCCAGATGCGGCGGAAGGTAGGAACTGAGTTTGGGTGCGTGAGCACTGCCTCCAGGGCGCGGCACACCTCGGCCAGCCTTTCGGGCGGCGGCTCGCCATTGAAATCGCGGTCCTCGACATAGAAGCGGTCGAACACGAGCCCGTCCGCCAGCGTGTGGATTTCGGCCGAGAGGATTTGCAGGCCGTGGCCTGTCAGGACGCCGGTAAGTTTGTGGAACACGCCGGGGGTGATCGTGTCCCAGGTATCAACCTGGTATTCCACGGTGCCCGTATCGGGGAGCCAGCGAGCGCGGGCTCGGGCTGTGCCTGGCTGCAAGGTATGTAGCTCCAGCAGGTTGGCGGCCACGTGGTCTGGGGGCGTGTGGAGCAAATACCCTGGCGGCAGGGCCGCAAGCTGTTTTTCGAACCATTCGCGGTCGCCTGCCATGGTCAAGTGCGACAGCACCTCTGCGCGGCGTTCCGCCAGGCTGGCTGCCGGGGCAGAAGAGGTGGCATCTCCGGCAAGCTGTGCCATGGCGCGTTGGTACAGGCCCAGCAGCACGTCGATCTTCCACTGGTTCAGGACACCCGGGCCGACGGCAGCCAGGTCAGCCACCGTAAGCACGAACAACATTTGCAGCGTTTCGGGAGAGCCGACTTCCACGGCAAAGCGGACCACAAGCTGCTCATCGTTGGTGTCGCGGCGGAAGGCCAGGTGGGACATGAGCAGGTGCTTGTGCACGAGGAAGACCAGCACTTCGGCATCTGCCGGAGAGAGGTGCAGCCGGCGGGCCGTCTCCAGGGCAATGGTACGGCCGACCTCGCTGTGGTCCTCGGGAAAGCCCTTGCCCAGATCGTGCAGCAGCAGGGCCAGATGCAGCAGCCATTTGCGCTTGATGCGTGCATACTCCCAGCCCAATCGCCCCCCCTCGCGCAGCAGGTTGACGGCCTCTTCTACGGCCCTCAAACAGTGCTCATCAACGGTATAGCGGTGGTACTCGTTGAACTGCAACAGGCAGCGCGCGTGGCGGAAGTGGGGGATGACCAGCTCCAGGGCGCCGACGTCATACAGCCAGCGGAGCATTTCGCCCAGCCGCGCCGGCTGGGAGAGCAGAGACAGGAAGTGGGCTGCCGCCTGGGGAGTCAGCTCCTCCGTCAGGCCGGGTACCGCGGCACGCACAGCCTCGCTCGTCTGGTGCGAGATGGGCTTGTCATAGAGGTTCGCCACGTCGGCCAGGCGGAGGATTTGCTCGAGACTGCCAAGAACCCGGGCGCGCCCCTGTCTTGTCAGGCTGATTGCATGAGGAGCGATGCAGAAATCTCGCTCGAAATGGTGGCTGAACAGGGGAGTGAGCAGGCCCCCCCAGCGGGGCGAGGGCCTGGCACTCGCGGCGAAACGAAGCGCCACGCTGCTGACATCATTCGTGCGGCGGAAATAGTCCCGCATGAACTGCTCCACCGCCAGGAGCGACGGCGTGTCCTGAAAACCCAACCAGGCGGCCAGCCGCACCTGTTCCGAGCGGTTGAGCACATCATTGGCCTTGCCGGCCTCAAAGTGCATTTCGTTGCGGAGGCGAAGGAGGAACTCGTACGCCTCGCCCAACCGCCGCAGGTCTTCGCGCGCCAGATGGCCCAGACCGCACAGACCATCCACATCTGCCGTGCCATAGCGCACAAAGCCCAGCCAGCGGATGAGCTGCCAATCACGCAGCCCGCCGCGCGAACGCTTGATGTTGGGCTCCAGCAGATAGACCGTCTCTCCGTACTGCAAGCGCTCGGCATCCCTGGCACGCTCGATGCCGGGCAGCAGCCCGCTGCACCACCACTGACACAGCCGGCGCAAGCCGCGTTCGTAGTGCTCGAACAGCGATTCGCTGCCCGCAATCAACCGGCTTTCCACCAGCGAGGTAAGAATGGCAGGGTCTTTACGCGCCAGGCGCCAGGCCTGGCGGGGCGTGCGCACGCTGTGGCCCACGGTCAGGCGCGCATCACACAGATCCCGCAGCAGGCGGCTGGCCAGCACCTCCACGCGAGCGGCTGCCGATGGCACGTGGAGGATCATCAGATCCACATCCGAGTAGGGGGCGGGATCCCGACGGCCAAATCCTCCGTGCGCCACCAAGGCCACTTCGCTGCGCAGGCCCTCCGGTGCGGCGTCCTCCAGTTCCCGCAAGGCGTCTTCAAACAGGCGGCAGACAATCTGTTCGAACAGATCGGCCAGCCCCCGGCTGACCTGCAATCCCGATGCCCCGCGACGATGCCGCTCTGCCAGCAGCCGACGGCCCTGCTCCAGACACTCACGCGCTTGCGTCACCGACGTGCGCAAACACAGCCCCGTGGCCATGTCACACTGCCTGTTCGCCCATTTCGCCCGTGCGGATCCGCACCGCTTCTTCCAGATTGATCACAAAGATCTTGCCGTCTCCAATCTGACCCGTCTGCGCAGCCTTCATGATGGTCTCGATCACGCGCTGCACCTGGTCGTTCACCACCACCACCTCAACCTTGACCTTGGGTACGAAGTCCACGGCATACTCCGTGCCGCGGTACATCTCGGTATGGCCCTTCTGCCGGCCAAACCCGCGAACCTCCGTGATCGTCATGCCCA
The DNA here is from genome assembly GCA_023511675.1 of Pirellulales bacterium. Taxonomy (GTDB): domain Bacteria; phylum Planctomycetota; class Planctomycetia; order Pirellulales; family JAIMBC01; genus JAIMBC01. Next base: position 1,452 of record JAIMBC010000359.1, on the reverse strand, counting down.
ACACCCCCTGCTCGGCCAGGGCATTCTTCACGTCCTCCAGCTTGAAGTGCCGGATGATGGCTTCCACCTTCTTCATGGCATCTCTCCCGCGCAGGCCATGGCCTCCATTATCTCCCTTTCGCCCGCCGAAATCAAATGAAGATGTACCCCTCTTCGCCGTGCTGGCTTAGATCCAGTCCCTGCACCTCCTGCTGCTGCGAGACCCGCAGCCCCATCGCCATATCCAGCACCTTCAGCAGCACAAACGTGATCCCGGCCGCATAGACCCAGGTCGCCGCCACCGCCCCCAACTGAGCCGCCAGCAGCGTGCCGCCCTCCATCAGCCCCAGCGGCTTGTCGCCGTACAGCGCCTGCGTGGCAAACACGCCCGTCAGCACGGCGCCGAGCGTGCCTCCCACACCATGGACGCCAAATGCATCCAGGGAGTCATCGTAGCGAAAGCGGTTCTTGAGCGACGTGCAGGCCAGATAACAGATAATGCCAGCGGCTAGGCCCATGATGATCGACGGCATGGGCTGCACATAGCCCGAGGCGGGCGTGATGCAGACCAGGCCCGCCACCACGCCCGAGCACATGCCCAGGATCGTCGGTTTCTTACGCAAGATCCACTCCATGCCGGCCCAGCCCAGGCCCCCCGCGGCCGCCGCGAAGTGCGTGGCTGCAAACGCGCTGGCCGCGACCTCCCCTGCTCCCAGTGCGCTGCCGGCGTTGAAGCCGAACCACCCTACCCAGAGCAGAGCCGCACCAATTGTCGTGTATGTCAGGTTGTGGGGGGGCATGGGGTCATGGCCGTAGCCGAGCCGCTTGCCGATCAGCAGCGCGCAAATCAGCGCAGAGACTCCAGAGCTGATGTGCACCACGGTCCCTCCCGCAAAATCCAGGGCGCCGAAGATGGCATGGCGGCTGCCGTAGGCCAAGATTCCGCCGTCCCACACCCAGTGGCAGAGGGGACAGTAGACGAGCGTGCCCCACAACAGCATGAACACAACCATGGTGCTGAACTTCATGCGTTCCGCAAACGCGCCGCAGATCAGCGCAGGCGTGATGATGAAGAACATGCCCTGGAAGAGCATGTGCGTCAGCGTGGGGACGCTGGTCCCCGGCGCCACGGGCCACGTGCGCGCCGCCCCCGCCCCTTCCGGCTGGGCATTGCGCATCAGCACATACTCCCCGCTGCCAAACCAGGGGTTGAAATCCGGCGATGCCGAATCTCCCCCAAAGGCCAGAGAATATCCGTATATTCCCCACACCACCGTGTTGAGGCCCATCAAGAAGACGCACTGCATCATCACGCCCAGCACGTTCTTCTTGCGCACCAGCCCGCCATAGAACATGGCCAGTCCCGGCGCGGTCATCATCAACACCAGGGCGCTGGAAGCCAGCAGCCAGGCGTTGTCCGCCTTGTCGATAACGGCAGCCGGTGCGGGAGCGTTCCCGCCGTTGCTGCCCTTC
>JAIMBC010000358.1 GCA_023511675.1 Pirellulales bacterium | reverse complement strand
GTATCTGTTGCAATCACCGTCTGCCCGTCCGGATCCAACGCGCGGAGACTGGGAAGATCCACCCCCTCGTAGCGCAACAGACGATACGCCATGTCTTCGATCAAACGGATCCGCCCATGACGCGACCAGCGGCGGACGGTTTCCACCAGCGCCGCACGCCGCGCCGCCGCCACGCTAATGCCGCGCGGGTTGTCAAAGTAGCTCACCACATACACCGCGCGCACCCGCTCCAACTCCCCCGCCGTTTCGAGGAACCGCAGCCGCTCGTGTAGGGCCTCAGGAATCAGCCCCTCTGCATCGCACTCCACGCCCACGCTCCGCACCCCCAAGTGGCCCAAGATGCCCAGGAACACGAAGTAGCTCGGAGCGCCGCAGAGCACGATGTCTCCCTCGTCGCACAGAATGTCTACCAGCAGATGCAGCAGCTCGTTGCTGCCCGCCGTCACCACCACCTGCTCGACGCCCAGGCGCGCCTCTGCCGCCGTCAGACCATCCAACGCGAGCTGCCGCGCCAGCAGGGCCTCTCGCAGCAGAGGATGGCCGGCCGTGGTGCCGTACTGCAGCGCGGCCCGGGCTGCCGCGTCGTTCGTGAGCAAGCGGTCCACCGCCTCGCGAACGCAGTCCACGGGGAGCGAGTCGGGGCTGACAAACCCGGCTGCCAGCGAAATGAGCTGGGGCCGCTCCAGGGCCATCTGCATCAGACGGCCGATGGGCTGCTGAGCGGCGCGGCTTGCCCTACGGCTGAGAGGCGCAGCACTCTGGGCCGAGAGAGCGGCGGCAGAGGGCGCGGCGGCGTTCTGGGGCGTGCTGGGAGGCGCTTCCCCGGCCGGCAGGCTGCCGGGCGGCGTATTGCCCTGCGGCAGGCTCTCATGGGGCTGGGGGCTGTGACGGGGAGTGTGGAAGGGCATGGTGCCCCTGGCAAGGGCGTTAGCTGCTCTTGCCCTGTTTGATGAGCGGGCCGCGTTCTCCGCCCACGCCGCCCTTCAACTCGATTGTGGGAGGCGTGGTGGCGGGCTGGGACCGTTCTTCGGCGGGGCGGTCGGGGCCGCTCCAATCGAGTCGTTTACGAGACAGGCCGATCTTCCGCTCCTCCACATCGACGCGGAGGATCTTGACCTCGATCTCGTCACCGACCTTGACGACCTCCTCTGGGTTTTCCACCTTGTGGTCGGCCAGTTCTGAGATGTGGAGCAGGCCTTCCACGCCATTTTCCAAGCCGACGAACACCCCGAAGCTCGTCAGCTTGGTAACCTTGCCCTTAACGATCTGGCCGGGCTGATAGCGATTGGGGATATCGCTGGTCCAGGGATCCTCGTTGAGCTGTTTGAGTCCCAGGGCGATCCGCCGCCGCTGCTGATCGACAGACAGCACGCGGCACTCGATCTTCTGGCCCTTTTCCAACACCTCGCTGGGATGGGTGATCTTCTTGGTCCAGGACATGTCGCTGACGTGCAGCAGCCCATCGATCCCCTCTTCGATCTCGATGAAGGCGCCATAGTTGACCAGATTGCGCACCACTCCGGTCACCGGGGTGCCCGGCGGATACCGTTCGGCCACATGGTCCCAGGGGTTCTCCTGGGCCTGCTTCATGCCCAACGAGATCTCCTGCTTTTGCTTGTTGATGCCCAGCACCACCACCTCCACCTCGTCGTCGATTTGCACCAGTTCGCTGGGGTGGTTGATCCGCTTGGTCCAGGACATCTCGCTGATATGCACCAGCCCTTCGATCCCCTCTTCCAGCTTGACGAAGGCCCCGTAGCTCATCACGTTGACCACGGTGCCTTTCACGCGACTGCCCACGGGGTACTTCTGCTCCACCGTATCCCAGGGACTGGCCGTCTTCTGCTTGAGGCCCAGGGCGATCTTCTCCTTCTCGCGGTCGATGTGCAGGATCTGCACCTCGATCTCCTGATCGATGCTCACCATCTCGGAAGGATGGTTGATCCGGCCCCAACTCATGTCGGTAATGTGCAGCAGGCCGTCGATGCCCCCCAGATCCACGAACGCGCCAAAGTCAGCAATGTTCTTCACCACGCCACGGCGGATCTGACCCTCCTGCAGCTCTTTCAAGAGACGCGCTTTCTTCTCGGCACGCTCGCTCTCGATCAGCGCGCGGCGGCTGACGACGATGTTCCGCCGGCTTTCGTCAATCTTCAGCACCAGGCACTGAATGGTGCGGCCCTTGTATTCCTCGATGTCCGCCGGTCGCCGGATATCCACCTGGCTGGCGGGCAAGAACACATTCACCCCGATATCGACCAGCAGCCCCCCCTTGATCTTGCGGGTCACCACGCCCGTGACCACGTCCCCCTCCTTCACCGTGGACATCACCCGCTGCCATTGCTCGATCTTTTCCGCCTTGCGCTTGCTGAGCAGGATCATGCCCGCTTCATCGTTGCCCGTGGCGTCATCGATGTCTTCGACCAGTACCTTGATGATCTGGCCCGGCTGCGGCGGCGGCTCCCCCTCCGACCACTCCGAAAGCGGAATGGTCCCCTCGCTCTTGAAGCCCACATCGACCAGCACCTGATCCCCCTCCACACGCAGAATCCGCCCCTCCTTGATCTGATTGAGGGCCACATCCTCACCGGCCAGGACCATCTCCTCTTGAGACTGGCCGCCGAAGGCGGCGGCGATTTGCTGCTCCTCCTCTTGTTCGTCGAGGCCCAGGTTCCGGATGAGACTGCGATTAACCATGTGCTGTTTGGGGGCGGCCCTTTGCTGCCATGCCTTGCCTGCGGCTCGCGCATCGTCGCGCCGCCTGCGGACGGCAAACCGAAAAAGCTCTCAAGTCGTTACGTCAGATCACGCCGCCGGCCCCCCTCGCGCGAGGAGGCTCCACAACCGGCGGAGCAAAGGGCTGAGTATACCACACCCCCGCCCAACCGACAAATACGGCTCCCCCCAAACACCCGCCCGCAGCCCGGCCTACCCGCCGGCGCGCCCGAACCGCCCCGCCCACACGCCGCGGCCGGATCCGCCTTGACCCCGCCCCTCACAACACCTAGCATTCCCCGCCTGACGACCAGTCTGGGCAGCGTGCCCGTTCTCTCTTCGTTCGCCGCTTTCCCGGCAGATCCCTCGTTGCCAGAGCGCAGCGCCGAGGCCGAGGGTGCCCCCGGGTGGCCGTGTGCTGACATGCACAAACGTATGCGAATCCTGACGTGGTGCGGCGGGGCGCTGCTGTTGGCAGCCGTGGCAGGCTGGCTGTACGTGCGCCACGCCGTGCGGGCCGTGCCTAGCTTCTACCAGCAAGTCCTGGCCGCCCCCACGGCCCAGCAGGTCGAAGCCAGCGAGGGCTTGCTCGCCGCCGCCAGCACCCTGGCCAACGACGTGCGCCGCCAGGGAAGCTGGCACGCACTGTTTACCGCCGAGCAGATCAACGGCTGGCTGGCCGTCGATCTGCCAGAGAACCATCAGCACCTGCTGCCCCCTGGCGTCTCGCAACCGCGCGTCCAGCTCCGTGCAGGCTCCGCCACCATCTATTGCTGGTATCGCGACAAAGTCGAAACGGTGGTCTCCATCGACCTCGAACTGTACGTCCATGAGCCTAACGTGCTGGCCATCCGACTTCAGACGGTACGCGCCGGCGCGGTGCGGATTCCCATGGGCAACGTCATCGAAGGCGTCTCCAAGGCCGCGCACGATGCCCGCTGGAACTTGCGCTGGCTGCAAACCGAGGGCGATCCCGTGGCCCTGCTCACGCTGCCCGCCTCCGTGGACGACGAACAGGTACACTACTCCCTCACCACCATCGAACTGCGGGAGGGCGAACTCTATCTGGCCGGCACTACCAGCTACGTGGGCAAGCCGCGCCAACCCGTCGTGTTCAAGGAATCGTTGAGCAGGCTCAGGTTCCAGCGCTGAGCCGCCTCGCGCACCAGCCGCAGCCGCCCTCTGGCGAACCGTCCGTACAGTTCCGCCTCCCAGCAATGCTCGTCCGCGGCAAGCAGCACGTATGCTCCTTGGTCCCACCGTGCCACCCGCCCCCGTCCGCCTGATACCACACCCTCGTACTCCAGATACTCGAGACGATGATCGGGCAACAACTCCGCCTCCATCCGCACCGGAGGCAGCGGCGGTACCTTGAGCGCCCAGGTGCGCAGGCGGGCCCCGTGCTCGAGCATCAAGTCCCAGTGCAGACCGCGTTCGGCCGGCGGGGGCAGATCGTGTAGCAAGACCACAAACCGAGGCATGGCTTTACGCGTCTGCGAGGCGCATCCACGGGCTGTGCACGAGCCTGGCTGGGCTGGCTCGCATCGTCTGCGTATTCGTCTTGCCGGCGGGCCCCAGGTGCGTGAAAGGCTCCCCGACCCCTGGACGACACCCCCTCTGCCCGGTTAGTCTGGCCAGCCAGCCAGGCGTCCATGCGCCGCTGCACCTCGGCGGCGGGGGCCGGGACGAGGCGCAGATCCGCCTCCAACACCACCGCTGGGCGGTGCTGCAGCACCGAGGTCCGGTACGCGTACCCCAGCTCGGCGGCAGCCAGCACCTCCTCTCCCCGCGGGGTGACCACCCGTACCCGCTCCACGACCTCGCTCATGGCATGTCCGTGGGCCCCGGCGTTCATCACCACCGCCCCGCCCACCGAGGCGGGGATGCCGGCGGCGAACTCCAGCCCGGCGAGGCCTCGCCGCGCCGCCGCCTGCGCCAGGCGTGGAAGCCCATGGCCGGCCTGGACCGCCACCTGCGCCCCGGCGAAGCGCACGCGGTCGACCCCCTTCCCCACCTTGATGACCACGCCGCGCACCCCCGCGTCGGACACCAGGACGTTGGATCCCTGCCCCAGGG
>JAIMBC010000036.1 GCA_023511675.1 Pirellulales bacterium | reverse complement strand
GGGCAGGTCGGCCGGCACAAACCGCTCTACCAGGGGAGAGAGATCCCAGAGGATCTGCTGTTGGTGGACCACGGCCAGATGCACAGGCGGCAGCAAGCTGGCGGCTCGCTCGCTGCCGGGAGCTGAACAGAGCACCAGCGTGCCCGTTTCGGCCAGCGCCCAGTGCACGGCGGAGATGCCCAGGTCTGCTTGCAGCATGGCCGCTCGCGCCGCCTCGGGGGCGAGCTGGGCCAGCACGCGGTAATCGAGGTATCGCGCGCCACGCATGGCCAGGGCTTGTTCCACTGCCAGCCGCTCGAGGTGGGGATGCTGCCAGCAGAGCGCGGCGGCGGGGCGCCATGTGTCGAGGAGCTGGTGCAGGGCTTCCTGGGCTTGCGGCCAGGAGTCTGCCACCACCGTGCGGCCGCCGGCGGCATTCACCTCCGCCAGAAAGCGATCTGCCAGCGCCTCCGCAGGGGGGGGCAGGCCCGGCGCTGCCGGAGCGGCTGCCGTGTCATCGCGAGGTTGCGCCGCGGGCACGTGCTGTGCGATGCGGAAGCGGCGGCCGCTGGCAGCAGCCTGGCGGACGCGGGCAAGAAACTCTTCGCGTTTCATGCACGCCTCCGCTGCCGCCACCAGTCGCTAAAGCGCTGCCGCGCCGGCGCGGGAAAATCTCGAGACTGCGTCCAACCGTGCAGCGCCCCCGGCAGGCGCCGGATCCAGCCGCGGGCAAACCAGCGTCCCAGCGTGCGGCTGGCCAGCCACGTAGCGAGTCGATACAGGCGCGGCCGCCGCAACAACCACGCCCAGGCCTGATAGGCCAGACGTTCCCGCCTGCCGCCACAGCCTGGCTCTGCGTGCTGCATCGACCGCAACTGGATCAACATCTGGGGGATGGCAATCTTCACGGGACAGGCTGCCTGGCAAGCGCCACACAGGCTCGAGGCATGCGGCAGGTGCGGATGGATCGCCAGGCCGTCATAGAGGGGCGTCAGCACGGCACCAATCGGGCCGGCGTAGACGCCCCCGTAGGCATGGCCGCCAATGGTGCGATAGACGGGACAGGCATTCAGACACGCCCCGCAGCGGATGCAAAACAGGCTCTCCCGCAGTGGGCCGGCCAGGATCCGCGAGCGGCCGTTGTCCAGCACCACCAGGTGGAACTCTTCAGGACCATCCAACTCTTCCGGCCGCCGCGGTCCCGTAATCCAGGAGGTGTAGACCGAAAGCTTCTGGCCCGTGGCCGCCCGGCTGAGCACCTTGAGAAATACTGCCAGATCTACCAGCGTCGGCACAACCTTCTCCATGCCCATCACCGCCACATGCACCCGCGGCAGGGCCGTGGTCAGCCGCCCATTCCCCTCGTTGGTTACCAGCACCACCGTCCCCGTCTCGGCCACGGCAAAGTTCACCCCCGTAATCCCCACGTCTGCCGTGGCGAAGTGTTGCCGCAAGGTGCGGCGGGCGAACTGCGTCAGCACCGGCGCGTCTGCCGGCAGCGGCTCGCCGGCGTGCCGGCTGAGGATCTGGGCCACCTCTTCAATGCGCAGGTGCAGCGCCGGCGCCACCAGGTGGCTGGGCCGGTGACCGGCAACCTGAATGATGTACTCTCCAAAGTCCGTCTCCACCACCTCGATGCCCGCCGCCTTCAAAGCCTGATTGAGGTGGATCTCCTCGCTGGTCATGCTCTTGGACTTGACCGCCTTCCGCCCATGCCGCAGCACCAGCTCAGTGATCATGCGGGCGGCCTCGGCAGCGTCCGCGGCGTAGTGCACATGGCCGCCCAGCCGCTGCACGCTGGCGTCTAACTGTTCCAGATAGCGGTCCAGTTCAGCCAGGGTGTGGTCTTTGATGGCGCGGGCACGCTCGCGCAGGGCATCGCTTTCTGGCAGTGCGGCCCAGGCCTCCTTGTTGCGGCGTCCCAGCGTGTCGGCCAGCCGTGCCAGGGCCGACTGCAAGGGGGCGTCTTGCAAGGCGAGCTGGCTGGCAGGGATGAAATCGTGGTGCGGCTGGCACACGTACCGCAAGGTCTCGGCCGTCTGGCCGCCTGGGGGCGAGTTGGGGCTGGAAGGCATCATTCAACGCGCGGCCCACCCCACGTACTGCGGCAACAGCAGCACCAGCGGGGCGGCACCGACCACCAGGGCAAACACGGTGATGGCACGCGGCGGCGGCTGCCGCCGGGCGCGGAGCACGGCGGGCGTGAGCATCAACACCAAGAAGCCCACCAGCGTGCAGGCCACTTGTAGCAGTACCCGCAGCACGTCCCAGCTTGTTGCAGGCCAGAGCGGGCTCAATAGCAGCGTGACCAGCGCATAGCCCACCTCGCAGGCCATGGCCGTGAACACGCAGAGCATCCAGCCCACGGTCAACACCTCGGCCGCTCTTGACTCGCCTTCGTATGCCTTGCGGCGGATCCGCCTGTGCGCACGCCGTGCCATCGCAGATTCAGTGCAAGCTTCCCGCGTGCTACTGTAGCGGTTTTTGCCGCTTTGCCAACGGGTCGGGAGCGGCGGGCAAGGGATCCGAGAGAGCCGTCTGCTCCGGTCTGATCGCGCGGATCCGTCTGGCTGTTCAGTTGGCCGAGGGGTCGGTCAGGGCGTGTTCCAGGCTGTCGTAGGCGATGGCCGTTTCCAGGGCGGCATCTGCATATTGTCGCCGGGCTTCGGCAGCCACGCGTTCGCAATCAATCTTGCCGGCCAGCCGCACTTGCAGCAGCTCTGCCTGCTCGGCCATGGCCTCCTTGCAGAGCAGGGCCAGGTCGATGAATCCATCCAGGTCGATGCCGTAGAATCGCGCCAGGGCGCACCGCAGGGGTCCTAGCCGCGGGCTGTGGGGGTGATGCAGCACATCGGCCAGCATTTCTGCGTTGCGCAGGCAGACTTGCAGCGGTTCGGGGGCGGGTACGTCCTCGTGATGCAGGGTGACCGTCTGCACCATGGCAGCTGGGAAGCCCCAGCGTGCGAGCATGTGGCCTCCCAGGCGGGCATGATCGAAGCCGTAACAGGCCAGCTCGGCGGCAGTGAGGCCCGGGCCGTGCTCGCAGGCCCGATAGACCTCGACGTACGGCTCCCCTTCGCCCTGGGCCAGGGCCAGCACCCCCAAATCGAGCAGCAAGCCCGTGGCATGTGCCACGAAGGGGTCTACCGCCTTGTCCCAGGCGGCCAGCAGCCGTGCGGCGGTACTGATCGATACGGCCCTGGTCCAGAACTCGCTGCACAGGCGGGCGGCCGGCCCCTCTGTCAACCGGGCGACCACAGAGAAGGTGAGGGCCAGCAGGCGCAAGCTGCGGCTGCCCAGAAAACCGACGGCTTGACGCAGGCTGCCGATGGGCTTTCCCAGTCCAAAATGCGCAGAATTGACCGTGCGCAACACCCGGGCCGCGAGCGCGGGCTCACGTTCCATCAGCCGTACGACCTCCTGAAGGTCGTAGTCGGGCGAGCGGGTGAGTTCCAGAATGCGGAGTGCGGCGGAAGGTGCGGTGTGCAGTTCGTCGAGGCGTGCCAGCAGCCGATCCATGGCCGGCACGTCTTGAGTTTGTAGCAGATACATGCTTGCCCTATGCGAGGATTGGTACCACTTGAACCGTAGGTTACGCTCGCAGAGATGGCAAATGGGCTGGCCTGGGCTTAAGCGGTAACGGGCATGCCGCGAGTGGCCGCCGTGGCATCTGGCGGCATTGGCAGACGTATCTTGCAAGGTGGGAAGCGACCGCTGCTGCCGGTAGGGCGGCTAAGACGCTGGGAAAAGGGGTGCGGGCGGCGGCTGTGGCGGCAGGATCGTGGCTGTCGCTGTGTGCAGGCTCGCCTCCACACCTCAATGGCTGGCCCGCAAGCGTGGCCCAGCCAACCCCCCGCAGCTCAATGGCCGCCGCGAGCAGGGCCAACCTGACCGCCACCCCTGGCCCACCGCACGACCTCCGCCCCTGCCCTATCTTCCACCCAGCTCTAGCCGCCCCCCAAGCCCCCTGCCGCCGGCCAGCCCGCGCCACACCGGGCCCCCAGCCCGCCCGGTCCGCACCGTACTACGCAGACGGTTACCGAAGAGGCGCGTGGGCCACGTGTGGCCCGGGCCGTGCTGACATGGCACGGCAAAGCCTGCGGATCAGTCTTCTGTCAGAAGTAGCTGGGAAGGCCCGCTATGCCAGGTTGTAATACTCCAGACTGCCGAGGATGCCGGCCAGGATCGATTCTTGTGGCACCCCCTGCTTCATCCGCTGTAGCCAGTACTGGGCGCCGTCGTTGTCGATCGGCCGCCGCAGATAGGTGGTGTACATGTTGGCGATGACCTTCAGGCGGTACTCGTCGCTGACCAGGAAGCCCATGGCCACGTTGGCCCGCGAGCGGGTCGCCAACTCATTCACCCAGAAGGCCACCTCGGCCGGGCCGGCAGAGCGTCCCAGCACGTCGTTGTACAGCGCCTGCACAAAACCGGCGTTGGTACCGCCGCCGCGGTTGATGAAGTACTCCATCGAGCCGAGCAAGCCCGCCTGCACGGGCTCCGGTCCGTTATTGGCCGCCCACACTTGCAGCCAGAACTGCAAGCCGCTGGGATCGACGCCGCGGCCCAGGTAAAGCTGGTAGAAGTTGTTGATCTCGCGGCTGCGCCGCTCGACGCTGTTGATGAAGCCCTGGGCGACGTCGCCGCGGCTGCGGCCGCGGGCCAGCTCTCCCGTCCAGAAGAGCACCTCGGCATCGCTGGGCGTGGTGGTGCGGCCCAACACCTCGGCGTACAGCCGCATCACCCAACGGGCGTCCAGGCTGAGCAGCCGCACCGTGGCCGTGGCGCGGACCGAGCCGTCATCGACGCGGTACTGGAACGTATCGATGCCGTTGAACCCCGTATCCGGGTTGTAGATGAACGAGCCGTCGGCATTGAGCGCCAACTGGCCGTGACGCGGCACGTCGAACAGCACGGCCCTCAGCGGGTCGTTGTCCACGTCCGTGTCGTTCATCAGCACGCCTGGCGCCGTGACCACCAGGGGCCGATTGACCTCGAAGAAGTAGTTGTCGTTGCCCGGCACGGGCGCGTCGTTCACCGGGTTCACCGTCACGGTGAAGGTCGTCTCGGCGAAGGCGTTTGCCTGATCCGTGGCGCGGACCGTGATCTGCAGCACGCCATGGCGATCGGGCAGGTACGTCAACCGCAACTGGCTGCCGATGATCGCCGTGCTGACCACGAGCGGGTTCGTGTTGTTCCGCACGCTGAAGGTGAGGACGTCGCCCGGCAGATCGGGATCCGAGAAGTGGGACGCCAGGTTGATGAAGGTGGGCGGCGCGTCTTCGTTGACGGTGACATTGGGAATCGGCGTGACCAAGAAGGGCGGATCGTTCACCGGCGTCACCGTGACCACGAAGGTATCGGTGACGAATAGCCCGCCCGGATCCTGCGCACGCACCGTGATCACCGCCGTGCCGCTGAGCTTGGGCCTGTAGGTCAAGGTGAGCGTGGTGCCCACCAGGCTGGTCGTCACCAGCGTGGGGTTGCTGTTGGCCACCACCGAAAGCGTGAGCGGATCGCCGTCGACGTCGAAGAAGGTGGTGGCGAGGCTCAGCGTGCTGGGCAGCGCATTCTCGATCACCGTCACATCGGGAATGGGATTGAGCACGATGGGCGGATCGTTCACCGGCGTGACGTTGACGATGATCGTGGCGCTGCCCGTCTTGGGCTGGAACGGCACGCCCGAGTTGCCCAGATCGTTGGCGATCACCTGGATCAGGTCCGGGCCGTGGTAATCTGGCACGGGGCGGTAGGTCAGCCCCACCAGGGCGTTATTGATGGCTGCCAGCGTGCCCGTGAAGGTCATGGTGGGATCGCTCACCCCGTCCCCCACGCTGAAGTTCAGCCCAGCCAGCGAGCCGAGGCTGAGCGTGCCCTGATTCGCGGAGAGCGTAAGCTGGATGAGCGCCAGGCCCGCATCCACATCGAAGATCTGCACGCCGATGAACGGCGCCACGTTGGGGTTGAACACGAACTGCGTGTCCTCCGCCAGGCTGATGTTGATCGGCGCGCTGATCACCGGGGCGTTGTTCTGCAGCTCGTCCAAAATGATGGTGAACTGCGTGGCCCCGCTCGGCAGGTTGTGCTGCAATTTGTTGCCAGCCAGGTCGACAATGCCCACGGGCGTTGGCACCGTGTCGAACACCACGCCGTTATCCAGCGAGACCGTGTATACATTGCCCGGCAGCCAGATGCCGGCGCCGGCGATCAGGCGGATGATGTCGTTGTTGCCATCGTAGGCGAAGAAATAATCGAGCCCCGCAGTGAGCAGACGGCCGTTCTGCCGCACGCGGACGCGGGACGCCTCCACGCTGCGGTCGTCCACCCCGCTCCCCACGCCCTCGACAAGCTGGATAGCGAACTCCGAGAGCGTTCGCCCCACGTAGTGCACCGTCTGCAGATTGGTGCGGTCCTGGTCCAGGGAATCATTGTCCAAGGGTTGCAGCAGCACGGCGTTGGGACCCGTATTGTCCGCCCGCTCCAGGGCGCCGCGGTCCTTGAACACGTTCGCGCCCAGTCCGGGCGGCGGGGCCACCGTGGGATCGTCCACGCGCAACTGCCCCAACAGGTCGTAATCCGGAGCCAGGATCGGCGAGGGCGCGATGCCCATCGGCCCCGTGACCACGGTCAGCGCGGGCCGGTCGGGCAGGCTGTTCACCGAGCTGTCGATGGCCCGCGTACCCGGCGCCAGATAGAGATTTCCACCCTGGCGGTCGAGGAACAGGGCCGCCGTATTCGACAGCACCTCGGCGAATGTCTGCGGCAGCGCAAAGGTGCCGCCCTCCAGCGCCGTGTTGCGCCCGTTCCCCTGGTACAACGTGGCGCCGATCACCGTGTTGTTGAGACTGTCTGAGCTGACATTGATGCCCGTGCTCGTCCAGGCGACGATGTTGTTGAGCAGCGTGGGCCCGGCACGGTTGGCCACCTCGATGCCCGTGCCTCGCGGCTGAGTACCCGTGCTGCCCACGATCGTGTTATTCACGATCCGCCCGAACGGCACCGAGGAGAGATTGTTGGGATCCGGGTCCCCGCCAAAGAAGATCCCCACGCCTGTGGTGGGCAGCCCCACGATCAGGTTGTTCATCAGCGTGATGCCGGGCACCAGCCGCTCGCTGTTGAGCACGCTGGTGTTCTGCACGGCGCCGGGGTGCGGGATGCTGCCACCGGCCTCGCGCGGAGCGGCTGTCACCACGATGCCGTTCTGCGACGGGCTGACAATGCGGCTGTTGCGGACCATCACCTGCCCCTGCACACGCGGCAGGTTGCGGTCGCCGATGGCTCGTGTCAGGGCGTGGTCCGCAATCGGGCGATACTGTTGCGCACTCAAGCTCGGCGCACCGGTCGTCACCACGTTCGCCGCGCCGAACAGATCCACGCGGCCGCCGCTTGCATAGCTCGCGGCGAACACCCGCCGCGGCGCATGAGGATTGGTTCCCAACAAGGTATGCGTGTTGATGGCCTGCGCCACGGCGGCCGCAAGCTGGGCCGCGTTCTCCGTGCCGTTCAGATTGATTGGCGTGCGGCCCTCCGCCACGCCTCCCGTGACATTGAACTCGAATGTCACCACGTTCACGCCGTTGGAGACCTGGAAGAACTGGCCATCCAGCACGGCCGCGTACTCCAGCCGCAGTCGGATCTCGCGAATGCCGCTGACCGCCGCGGTACGGGTGACCGTGGCCACAATCGTACCATTGGCCGTGAGGTTTTGCAGTTGCGCCAGCGTCAAGGGCAAGCGTGTCATGGCCAGACGCCCCGCCTCTCCCGAGGTCGCCAACTGCCCGGTAAATGTCACCTGCCCATCGAGGTCGATGGTCAGAGATTCATTGGTGGCCTCTAGGTCGCCCACCACCTCCACCGTGAGCGTGCCGGCCCCAGTCGGGGCGGGCAGCCCGGTGAACGTGCGCGTGAACGTGGTGCCGGGATCGGTCGCCGTCTGCGTCTGCTGGAACAAGCCAGGAACGGTCAGCGACCAGTCGGTGGTGATCCGGTCGTTGCTGTCGATGATCTGATCGAGCAGGTAGACAACGTTCCCCTGTGTCTCGGTGCTCAGCACGGCGAACTCGTGGCCGCGGCGGATTTCCAACTGGTACGGGCCGGTGAGGATCTGCTGCGGGCCGTTCGGATCCGAGGGGACACGAGTGTTTACCGAGACGTTCGGCGTGGCGCCGGTAACCATCTCGCCCCGTTCCGTGAGGCCAATGATGATGTCGTCAATATAAAAGCCCTCGAACGAATTGTTCTGCGCGCGATAGGGCAGCGTGGTGTCGGCAAACGCGCGGTCGCCCACCGTGCGATCGAGCACCGTGCCGGCCGTGCTGAAGTCGAACCGCAGCACCAGGTTGGTCATGCCCGCGAAGTTGGAGAGATCGATCCGCGCCTGCCTCCAGCCGCCGCCGGTGTTGAATAGCGGCTGCACCTGCTGCCGCAAATCGGTCGATGGTACCGTGGCGCTCACGCTCAAGAACTCGGGCAGTTCGGCGTCGAGCTGGAGATTATTGGTGGCCAGCAGGCTGGTGGTGCGGGTGCTGGGAGTGTTGACGAACAGCGGCCAGGTGGCCCCGCCGTCCGTGGAGATCCAGACGCGGGCGCTATCGCGCATGTCGCCCTGGTCGGTGGCGAAGCCCTCGGTGCTAAGGAAGTAGTTGAAGTAGAGCGTGGGCTTGTCGGTGGTCTTGTACCCTTCGAGACTGAAGGGGCGCGTAACGAGGCTGCCGTAGGCCCCGCCCGGCAGATTGTAGGTACCGCGAATGGCGGGGTTGGAGGCCAGGTCGAGGTGCAGATCGTCGCGCACGCCATACTGGCCCTGGTTCGTTCCATAAGAGAAGAAGGGCGGAGGGGTAGGAGCATTGATCTGGAAATTTTCCAGGCCGAAGTAGAAGCTGGCGCCACCCGTGGCCTGGTTGAATTGCGTGCCGTCAGGCCCCACGAATGTCTCGAACGCTTCGGGGTTGCGGCTCAGGTCCGGCGCCGGATTGATTCCATGGCCCGGGTCAAGACCGCGGCGCGTGGTGGGATGCCAGAGATTGAAGTCGAGCGGAGAAAAGGCCAGGCCGCGGATCTCCCCGACAGATGGGGGCGCCGGCATGGCAATCGCCGGTTCGAGAACCCCGTCAGACTTGAGCGTAATGGCGGATGCCGTGATGCCCAGCACCTGCACGGGCAGGGACATGACGACCCCATCGGCCAGCGCCGTGGCTGTCACTCCCAACCCGGGGGCGGCGTTGATGGCCGCGGCCACCGCATTGGCCAGATCCTGCTGCGTGGTCGTGCTGTTGATCGAAATCACGCGCAGCACCGGAGTTTCCGTAAAGTCGGTGCCCCCTGGGAAGTCGAAGACAAAGGCCGTGGCCGGCCCCCCGCTGGAGAGCGCAAAGCCCTGCCCCTCCGAGATGGCCGCCCCGCCGGCGAGCGGCATCACCAGCACATTGTTGGGCGTATCGAAAGCGGCGAAACGCACATCTCGATTGGAGCCAACGCCGCTATCGCGCAGGGCCACCAGTTCGCCGCCGCGGGCGGTGGAATAGGCGAAGAGCGTGTTGGCCAGGTCTCCTCCCACACCGTTGCTGTCGAAGTCGAGGTTTTGCGGGCCGATGGTCAGGGCCTCGAACCGCAGGCCGTCAGTGCGCCACAATGAGTCGTCGCCGTCGAGGTAGTTCAGCGAACCATTAAGGGTATTGACCGTGTAGAACCCGCCGTTGCGGCTCACGGCGTAGAGGGTGTCTCCCACCCAGGCCAGGCCCGTGATCCGGCCGCCAGGCCCCTCGCCGCCAACAACCATGCCGTCAACCGTTTCGCTGACGGCCGAAGCGAACTGGACCGCCACGTACACGCCGCGGGCATCGCGCTCAACCGAGGCGGTCGAGTTGAGCTGGGCATCCACGGCGTTGATGGCCTCGGCCATGGCAGTCGCGATCTGGTCGGCCGTATCGTCCGCCTCGAAGTGCACCCGCACACGGCCCGGCGTCACCTGGTTCGAAAAATTCTGGATGTCCAGGGTGGGTGGGGAAGCTGGCACGGAGATTGGGGTGACGCTAATGCCAAGCAAAGGATTAGGCGACCCGACCGTCGCGCGGTGCCCCGCGGCCGTGGCATTCACCCAGGCGAAACCGAACGTCTGCGTCACGGCACTATTGATGGCGATGGCAATGGCGTTGGCGATGGCCGCGGGCGAGTCGGTGGACGCAAAGGCTACTGGGAATTGGGCGGTGTAATTCGTATCCGACGTCAACTCGAATGTCAGACTTCCGCTCACCGCCCCGCTGAGCGTAACGCGGAACGTGACACCTTCCAGGTCCACGTTGCTATCTGCGTCCGCGTCATCATCCCCGTCGGCCAGCACGGTGATTTGCGGCCCGCTGTTGAACTCGAAGACCACGGGCGGATTCACGCCATCGTCGATGGTGAAGGTCTCGCCATCGGTCAGGTCGAGCGCGGTGAAGTTCAGGCTGGTATCCGTGGCCGGATCGAGCGGCCGGCGCGTCTCGCCCGAATTTCGCGGCGCGCCGTAAAACACGAAGCCGCTCTCCATGAAAGCCGGCTGGGTTACCCCAGGCCCCACCAGGATCGAGAGCTGGCTGTCTCCCGGAAAAGCCACCGAGTACCAGAGGTCATAGATGGGTGCGCCCGCCGCGTCCCGGCCGGTGCGCCGGTAGGCAAAGGCGTCCACGGCATCGGTGGCCGCCACGGTGTCGGAGAGGTTGTCTCGGGCCACGTTGTTCGTCACGGCCAGTGTGGCGAAGTTGACTTCGTCCACCTCGCCGCCGGTGTTGGCCGTGCCGATCAGATTCTGGTAGATGAACATCCGGCCGTCGGTGCGGATGGCCAGATCCTGCGTCCGATCGGGCAAGGACCCTTGCGTGGCCCAGAACTCGCCACTCGATGGGTTGTAGAGGTGCAACTGGCTGCCGCCAAACGCATCGACCGTTGAGGCATAGAGGACCACGTCGCCCAGGACGAGGGGCCGCACATGCAGGGCCAATGCCTCGGCGGAGTTGATGGGGAGCAGCGATTCCGTAGTGGGTTGGACATCTGTCACGAGCAAGGGATTGACGGTGGGATCCCCGCTGGTAAAGCCGGTATGCCCAATATGGTCTTCAACGATCCGCCGCACGGAGCCGATCGGCTCCAAGCGAGCCAGCGGCTGGGTGGCGTTGGCCGTGAGCGTGTAATTGAGCACGTCGGGCATGATGGCGTTGGAGTGCACGGCCACAAAGTATCGCTGGCCGTTCTCCTCGGGCAGATGCACGCTGCCAATGAAGGGATCGAGCCCTCCCACGGAGAGGCGCGACAGGTCGTTGAGGTGGTGGCCCTGGTTGGGTGCCGGCCGGTCGTCGGCAATGTCCGAGTCGCGGCCCACGTAGATCAGCGTGCCGCTAGCGTCGTAGACCGAGAGGATCAGGTCGGGCCGCACCAGGCCGTCGGCATAGTCGATGTCAAAGATCGTGGACCAGGTCTTCCGGCCGGCGTTGACCTCCTGAATTGCCTGGATGTAGTTGAAGTCGACGGTGAACACATACCAATCGACCTGGTTTCGATCATCGATGCGGCCGCCCACGTTGATCGTGGCGCGGTCGCTGACCAGCAGGTTGCCAAGGTCCTGCGCCGTATCGAACGACCCATGGAGCCCGCTGGTCTCGCCCGCCTCGGAGAGCAGGGGCGAGCGGGCAGGCATGCCCACGATCTCCACGCCGTTGGTCGCAAAGCGGATCTCCGAGGTATCGATCACGGAACCTGGGAATTCATCCACCTCGCGCAGGCGGATCTGGAGCTGATACACGCCGCTGGTCAGCCCGGCGAGATCGCTGATGTTGGCGCCCCTGCTGCGGACGCGGACGTAGTAGGTATTGATCGACCCCAGCGTGCCCGGCAGCACCACGCGGAAGCCCGCGTCCTTGAGGTTGGTGGTGTAGTGATCCCGGTCGGCCCAGGCGTCGCGCTCGAAGGGCCGAGCGAGGTTGCCCGGCAGCAAGCTGTTGAGCGTCGCCTGCTCCTCGAAGAACGAGTTGTCTGAGCGTGCCAGCACGCTGCCGGCCTGGTTGACCAACTCCACCACGGTATCGAGCGCGGGGCTGGTGCGGTCGATGTCGATCCACACCTCGGTGCCCGCCGTGGCGCGGAAGCTGTACACGTCCATGTCCGTGGGCGCATCGACCGCGATGCTGCCGTGGATCTGGAAGCCCAGGCGGAGCACGTCGTCGCCGCTCTTTTCATGGGGCGCAAGCTGGCCGAGGAACTGTGCCGTGGCCGGCGCATCATTGGTGCCATTTCCGCCGGTAACGCTCAGCTCGAATTCGTTCACCACGGCCACGTTGCGGTCGCTGCCGTAGGTTTCGATGCGCAGGCTGCGCCAGTTGGGCGGCGGCGCGCCGATCCCCGCGCTGCCCGCCGGCAGGCCTAGGGTGACGATCTCGCCGGAGATGCTCGTCACCCAGACCTCCAGATTGTTGAACCCCGGCGGGCCGATAAACTCGTTGTGCCACGGCGTGCCGTTGTTCAGCTCCTCATCGGTGATGTTGAATCCTGCCGCCGCCAACAGGGGCGTCTGCACAAGCCGGCCGCCAGTAATATTCGTGTCGATCACAAAGGGCAGCGGCAGCTCCAGCCAGGCATAGGCCTGGGGAGCGCCTGCCTGGGTCAGCGCCATCAGTCCGCCGCCCGTGATGTTCACATAGTCCTGCACGTCCTGCTTGCGGTTGGTGAGAATGGCGATCTCGGCGTTGCTGATGCCACCTTGCACCCCCGAGCCGCCCAGATCGTCGGCATTGTTCACCGACGGAATATACATCACCCGGAACTGAGTGAAGTCGACCGCGGCGATCTCGTTATCGTTGACGAACACGGGCGCGGGCAGGCCCAGCACCGTGGCGGCGCTGATGATCGCGTCTGCCGCCTTGGTGCCGGGATCGGCGCCAATCACCAGGATGTTCGTGGCGCCCACGTTCAGGCTGTTGGAGTAGGTGAAGTTGAGCGCCTGCTCGATGAACTTCCAGCCGTCTTCATTCTCGCCAGTCGTGGAGTTGAATTGGCCGTGGTCGTCGCGGTCGCCGCCATCGATGAACACGGGGCCGGCGGTGCCGGCCCCCGCGCCGGCGGTATTGTCCGTATTATTTTGCGGCTGGCCATTGGGCTGCAGGCCGGCGCCCACCGTGTCGTCGCCCAGCGAGGTGAAGATCACGGGCTTGCCGGGCAGGCCCACCACGTGCAGCACGCCGCCGAGGCGGTCGCTGATGTCTTGCGGGTGCCCGCTCGCGGTGATGCCCGCGGTGTTGCCATTGAGCTTGACGACCAGGCTTTCGGTGGGACTGCTCTGGATGCGCAGGCCGCCGTAGGTGTGGACGTTGTCGATCACGACCTCGTCCAGCAGCACGTGCACGATGTCGGGATCGTCCCACACGCCCTGGGTGGTGAGCGTCCCGCCACGAATCACCATGCCGTTGATGGCCGTGTTGCGGACATCGTTGCCAATGCGATTGAGCCGCACCAGCGGCCCGGCATTGGCGGCAAAATCCTCGAAGCGGTTGGCCAGGCCCCTGCTCCGCCCAGGATCGGGCCGGACAAAGCTATGGAGGGCGTTAACATTGATGTGGATGGTGGCGCCCTGGTTATCGTCGAAGATGTTGTTGACGATCACCGGCTGCGCGCCCCGCACGAAGACCGTGGCCGACTGATTGCGCAGGCGGCCATTGCGGTTGCTCGCGTCCAGGCCGTCGGCGTTGTGCGCGATGTAGCTGTTGGTCAGGCGCACATCGGCCTGGCGGATCTCGAGCACATTGAACCTGGCGAAACCGCCCTCGATGGTCACGTCGCCCCCCCCGTAGGCGAGGATGGCATGGTCGATGCTGGCCGAGCTGGCCGGGCCGAAAGCGAGTCCGCCCCAATCGCCCCGGTTCACCGCGGTAATGCCGCCATCGTTGTTGGTGTCGAAGGCGCCGGCCGTACCATATCGATCGTCGCGCAGCGAGGTGAAGATCACCGGCAGGCCCGGCAGGCCCTCGGCGATCAACTGCCCGCCCACGAGGGTTTCGATGCTGGCACCCTGGAGCTTCACGATCAGGCCAGGGTCGATGGCCAGGCGCGCGTCGAGCCGCGGGCTGGTCTCCAGTCCGCCGCCGGGTGTGCCGCGGATCAGCAGGGTGTCGGCAATGATGTGGACGATGTCGGCATCGTCGAAGCGGGCAGGACGCTCCAGCGCCAGTCGGTGGTCTCCGGCCGGAGTCAGGATGCGTACAAAAATCCCGTTGAGGGAGTTGTCGATGATCGTGTTGTCGCGGATATGCGGGCCAACGCGCTGGTAGTCGAGCGCCAGCGATGGATCGGCCAGGCGGCTGTCTTCGAAGCTATTGGGATCGGCCGAGATGGCCGCATCGGCACTGAAGCGGATGCGGTTATTGATGATCGTGGGCCGGGCCGTTTCCAGATGGATGGGGTTGTAGATGGATCGCACGCTATCGACCACGATCTGGCCGCCGCCATAGCGCAGGTCGGCCCAGCTCACGTAGTTGAGAAAGATGGCCTGTTGCTCCAGGTCCGACTCGTCTCGGAAGACCAGGCCGCCCCAGTCGCCGGGATTGGGCGAGACATTCGGGGCGTCGGAGATGCCGCCCGCCGTGTCATCGTGGAACGAGGTGAACACCACGCTGCGCCCCGGCGCGCCGAGAACCTGCAAGGCGCCGCGGCTGCGATCAATGGTGGGGCTCGAACGTCCCGCGTCGATGTTCGTGTCGCGCAATTTGAGCACGGCACCGGCATCGATCATCACCGTCACGCCCTGCGGGATGTCCATCGTGTCTCCGTCCGCAAGCGGACCGAAGAGATCCCGCCCGAGCAGGTAAGGGACGGCGTCGCCGGGCGTGCGCAGGTCGCCGTCGGTACCGGGATTGGCGAGGATGCGAACGATGCGCGGCTCGTTGAACAGGCCTGGGGTCCCGCTCCGGTCGACGGTGACCGGGGCCAGCACGTCGACATACCCGGCGCCCAGAAATGCCCCGCCGGAGATCTGGTTTTCAATGGCACTGAAAATCCTCTGGGCCAGGTCCTGGGCCGAGTCCGCGGCCAGAAACGATATTGGGATATGTGCCGGGTCGGAGCTGGAGTTGCTATCGAACTCGAAGACCAGGGGAGGTGTGATGCCATCGGTAAAATTCAGCACCAGCAGGTCGCCATCGTCGATGGCGGCGCCGCCCCCCGCCGGCACCACAATGCGGTTGGCCGCGGTGGCCAGGGCCAGGTCGATACGATCAAAGGGCTGGAGCAGCGATCCGTCCCCGCCGGGGCCCGCCACCTTGTCCACATAAATCGTGTTGCCTACCTGGAACCAGAAGTTGAACACGCCGCCCGCCAGGCCGTCGGCATCGCCATCGAGGGCCTGACCCGTGGCATCGACGAGCGATGAGAATGTGCTCGGACGATGCCCCAGCCGCAACTGGTACGGACCCTCCGTGGTCCCGCCATAGCCACTATCGGGCGAGTTGGGATTGTATTGCGTGTTCCCCTTGCTGGAAACGCCCAGATAGTAGCGGCCAGGCTTGAGATCCAGCTCCAGGAACGAATCCTTGCTGTAGTAGTCGTCGTTCTGAGCGATCACGGCCCGCTCGATGCGGTGCCGTACCGCCGGCGCCGTCAGGCCCGAGACCGTCACCGGCCCGATCAGCACCACGCGATCGGCCCCGAACTCCGCCTGGACATTGATCGCCGTGTCATTGATGGCCTCCGCCACGGCCACGGACAGGTCTCGCATGCTCGTGGCCGCCGTGAAGGGGATGGCGACATTTCCCGGCGTGACCACGCCGTTGGAGTCGAACTCGAAGGTCACAGTCGTGGTGCCGTCGGAAACGGTGAACCGCTGGCCGTCGCCGATCGCAGCGCCGCCAGTGGCGGGCAGCAGCAAGACATTCAGCTCGTTGTACAGCGTGAGCACGCTGTCCAGCACATCATCCGTGGGGTTGGTGCGGGAGCGGCGCTCGGCGATGATTTCCGCCGTGAACACCCCCGCCTGGTTGACGACAAACGTGTACAGGTCGATGTCGCGGCTGTCCGGCCGGTACAGATACTGGCCGTGCACAATGTCGTGGTCGCCCGGAAACACCGGCTCGGCTTGCCCCGGCTGCGGACTGAACTCGTCTGCCTGCCCCATCACCGTAAGCGGAGGCAGGTCGTAGGTGTGAGTCAGTCCCAGCAGGTGGCCGATCTCGTGGAAGGCGGTGAAAAACCAGCGGCCGCCATATTCACTCCGGCCCCAATCAATGGCCCCATTCATAATGGCCATATTGTTGCCCGCAATACCGCCCAGATTGTCTGGCGGCACAAGGGGCGCCAGCACGCGCGTGTCGCCCGTGACAATCGTGAAGCCGCTCTCGGCCGTCTCCACGAACTGCACGCCCAGATAGCGGCCCCAAAGTTCGAAAATCTCGCGGGCACGCTCCTTCTGCACCTCGGTAATCAGGTTATGCAGCGGCAGTCCCGTGACGGGGTCATAGCCATAAATGTCCTTGAAGTTGTAGGCCAGCGTGGGGATGGTGGGAGTTTTATCGGCCGGTGCACTGTCCAGGTGGTTGTTGCCCGCAACGGGAATATCACGATGGCCCGGATTGCCCACGCCGCCTGGAAAGATCACCCCATACGGATTCACCGAAGGATCGACGAGAATCTCGCCATTGATGGCCATTTGCAGGTCAAACGAGCCGAGGTTGTGTGCCGTGGTCCACGTATCGCCCGGGTCGGTCGAGAGTGTGACGATGGTTGGTGGCGGCAGTGGATCTTCGTCCGTGCCGATGCGCAGCCGGTAGGTGCCGGTGCCCAGGGCCGTCAGCGGCTGGCTGAAGGTCAGCACCACGCGGCCTCCCAGGGGAACGCCCGCCGTGCTCTGCGAAAAATCTGGGTCGTACACAGCCGAGTGCGGCAGCGTGATCTCGTCATCGCTGGGATCGGCCGTCCCGCGCGTGTTGATGAGCTGATAGAAGGCGGTGTTCCCAACCGTGGCGAGGTCGAGATCGTCGTGGTTGAAATAGATTTCAATCGTGTTGGTCGAATGAAAGAGGCTGCCGCCTAGGCGTACGATCGGCATGGGCACCACGGCGGTGACCACGGGCCCCAGATCGAGCCGGAAGCGGATCTGTTTATCGAACCCGTTGTTGAATGGCTCACCGGGTTCGTCGTCATGCCCCCGGCTCATGAGCGCATCGGGGCCGGCGCCGATGATCGTGATGCGGTAGAAGTCATCGGGCAGGTCCTCGCGGAAGCGGAACACCACCTCGTTGTCCCGCTGGCCGATGCCCAGAAAGCCGGGCACGAGCAGGACATCGTTGCCGTTGCCGAACACGGGATCCCGATTGCTGCCGCTGCGCTCGATGCGGAAGGCGCTGTGCTCGCTTACGGCCAGGGGAGCCGCGTTGACGGTCTGGGCCCCCAGCAGGCGGACCCTGTTGCCCTCTGCCCTGGCCTGCACGCCAAATGCGGCGTCATTGATGGCCTGGGCCATGCTGGCCGCCACCTGCGCGGCGGTACTGAGCAAGGTGTAGGAGACCGGAATATTGCCCGCCGCCGTACCACCCGTGCGGTCGAACTCGAACACCCGCCCGTCGATGGTGAAGGTCTGCCCATCGGCAATCGAAAACCCGCTCTGGGCCGTGATCTGGGTGGAGGCCACGGTAAACGGGTCCAGGTTCTCGGCCTGATCGAAGCGAAACACCAGCTCTCGTGGGCTGACATGCCGGATGTCGCCTTCGAGAATCACATCCCCGACGTTGGGGATGATCGAGAGAAGCTGCGGGCCGGCGAGCATCATGCGGCTCTCGAACCGCTCGAGCCGATGATCTCGATAGGGCTTGAGGCCGCTGCCACGCGCACGGCGCTTGGCGGCACGGCGGGCACGCTTGTTCTCGAACTTGCCGTGGGCAGGGCTACGCTTAGGTCGCCAGACCCCCATGATCCTCTCCCTGTCGAACGCTCTACAACGCGTGGGCGAATTTGATGGATGAAGCCGTTACGTCGATTGTCATCACGAAGCGCGGCGGACGCAACAAAGAATTGCGCCGCCCCGACAACTTATTCAGATATCCCATTTGGCCCAGATTGACCATATGCGAGGTCGTAGGCTCGCCACTCGGTTTCGTGGACATGGCAGCGTGCGGGTGCGGCGGCTATCGGGTGAGCAGGATTTCGACGATCACCCGCGCCTGGCTGGCACCGCGATGGAACAGGTCGAGCAGGTTGTCGCGCTCCTGGGTGGATGCGGAGCGGCCGAGGAATTCCAGGAACCAGCCATCGATGAGTCCGCCGCGGTATTCGTCGCTGAGGGCGAAGCCGAGTGCCACATCCGCGCGTGCGGCCTGGGGGCCGCGGGGAGCGATTCCCAGGCGTGCAATCCAGAAGTCCAGCTCTGGTTGGCTGGGTGGGGCGATGCGGCCGAGCACGTCTCGATACAGGCCGCGTACGAAGCCGTCGGAGGTGGCTCCCTGGCGTTGGAAATACTCTTCGGAGGCGGCGATGCCCGCCAGCACTTGCTCGAGGGGTGCCCCGCTGAGCGTCAAGGAGAGCCAGAATTGCAAGCCGCCGGGATCCGCCGCGCGGCCCAACAGGGCCTGGTAATAGTCCTGGATTACCAGCATGCGGCGTTCGGCCGAGTTGACGATGGAACTGGCCACCAGGTTGCGATCCATCACGCCGTTGGTACGCACCCCGGTCCAGAACCTGGCCTCGTCGAGGGTGGCGGCGCGGCGGAGCACGTCACGGTAGATGGCCGAGACGAAGCCCACGTGGCCCACGCTGTTGGCCGTGACGTAGGGCAAATAGTCTCCGTCCGAGGCCACGATGGCCTGGGCGATGTGGTCCAGCCGGAAGCCTGACTCCAGGTCGGCCAGCATGGCCTGTTTGTTCTGGGCGGTGAGCGGCCGATTGGCGACAAGCTGATTGTACGTATGGACAATGTGGCCGCGGCCGGAGAGCTGATCGTCGCGCGCGGTGGGGCTGCGCAGGAACTCCAGCGCCACGTTGTAGCGCGAGACGCCCGCCTGGAGCCTGTTGAAGTAGTAGGAGATCTCTCCGTTGGTGGGCAGCCGATTGAGGGTCTGCACGAACATGGTGCGGACGAAATCGGTATCCAGCCGGTGGCGCGTGGTGTATTCGTTGCTTGCCAGGATGGCCGCCTGCATTTCCTCGACGGTCATGCCCTGCTGGCCGCGGTTCACCCAGAAGGCCAGGCCCTGCGGGTCGGGATCTCGCTCGAGGTAGGTGATATAGGCCCGAGCCACGAAGGCATCGAAGCTGGCGAACTGGCCGCGGAGGTTGCGGTTGGGGCCGAAGACCCGCACGGCCATGGGGGTACGGAAGGCCTCTTCCAGGAAGAGCAGCGCCTGAGTGACTTGATAGAGGTGCGCTGTGGGGAAGAGGGGGTTGACGGTGGGGGCCGTGCGCTCGCCGGACATGTCGTTGAACCCGCTGGGAAGGTCGCGGTCGTCGAGGTCTCCCTGGAACTGGGCATTCTTGATGCCAAACACGCCCGTATCGCGGCCGTCGCCGGCATCGACGACTTCCCGTCCCTCGTTCCAGAGCGTGCCGAACTCGTCATAGTCGGGGAAGAGGTAGTCGTCGCCGTCGCCGGCATCGATGGTATCGCGCCCTTCGCCTCCCAGGATGATGTCGAACACCGGACGGCCCAGCGAGTCGCGGCGCAGATCGCTGCCGATCAACGTGTCGCGCCCATGGCCGCCCACCAGAATACTCGGAACAAACGATGCATTTTCGATCGTGTCGTCGCCGCTCAGTCCGAAGATGGCGATGTACTCGACCTTGGCCACCTCGATCATCTCGCCGTCGTCGAAGTTGGCGACGAGGATATCGTCGATGCCCGTGGCCCCCGCCCCTTGGTCGTGGCCCAGCACGACCAGCAGGTCTTCCCAATCGCTGAGCTGATCATCTCCCGTGAAGCGGATCTGCGGCAAGATGTCGCTGATGAACGGGATCGGGTAGACGGGCGGCATCTGGATGGTAAGCGTGTCGTTGCCCGCGTTGCCGAGGAAGTCGATGATGTCGAAGATCTGGCCGACCGCGGTGTTGCCAGGCGTGTAGGTAATGGTGGCGCCGACGCCGAGGATCGTGCTGGCATCGACGAAGAACTGGTCCTCGCCGGCCGTGCCCTCGACAAGGATCTGGTCCGTGCCTGGATTGCCGTCGACGAGTTCTAGGTCTGCAAAGATGGGAGAGATAATCCAGTAGAAGTCGTTGCCGCCGCCCCCAGCCAGCAGGGTACGCTGCGTGGTGCCGGTAAGCCGCATGACGTCGTTACCTGGCCCGAGCGCGACCTGGAGCTGCTCGACATTGCTGTAGACGATATTGGCCCCCAGGCCATTGACATTGGTGCCCGTGATATCGGCCCCGTCTGGAGCGATGGTGCCGAAGGTGGTCAGCGTGTCGTTACCGCCGCGGAGATCCAGATTCAGGTTGCTCCGCAGGTTCACGTAGCGGACGAGCATGTCGTCCACCAGGTTGGGCTTGGGCTGCACGTAGATCTGGCTGACGGGCACGTCGCGCGTGCCCTCGACCAGCCACACGCTGCCGTCTTGGGGGAAGACCGCGGGATCGATCTGCTGTTGATTGTTGAAATCATAATTTGTCGAGAGGTACCGCGTCTCCACGATGTCGTCGGCATTGTTGCGGAAGCGAATGGTCAACTCGCTGCCCACGGTGCCAATGGGGTTGTTGGGCGGTCCGCCGCCGTTGTAGTCGAACACCACCCCCCGGAAGTAGCCGCCTGGCCCGTTGTTGTCGATGATGAATCGGGCATTTGGAGTATCGCCGACGTTGATGAAGATCGGCCCCAGCAGGGTGGAGAAGACCGCGCCGGTGGAGACCCAGTTGCCGGTGTTGGAGCCGTCGAGTTCGATGACCCCGAAGTTGCCGATCCGCAGCACCCCCGTATCGCCGGGTTCGGGCGTTTGCACCACCAGGATGCCGCCGCTGAAGATGGAGTCCCAGGCCAGCATGGTGCGGGCCTCGAGTTGCTCGAAACGGCCTCTTTGGCCCCCCGCTACCCGCTGGCCCAAGCGTGAACGTGAAGCACGAGATGATCGGCGGCCCTGCAAGCGGCTCATGTGGAACTACCTTGTGTCGACGACGTGCCCGGGATGGCCCAGGTACTGCGAGCTAACACAACAGCCCAGCGTGGCCGGCGCGCACCCTCCACGCGGCGCCTTACGGCACCCGTTCAAGATGCACACGCGCAACCTGATTCACCAGGGCTATTCAAAGTTCCATTAAAAGCCGACCTCGCTACAAGTCAAGCAAAAACCGGCCAGGCCGCGTTCATGCGCGCAGGGCCAGCGAGCGGGACCGGCAGCCCGCTGACTGCCGGGCCTCCACCGCCGCGCTCGTGCGCGCAGGGCCTGCCAGCAGACCGCAGGGAAGGCCCGTGGGCAGCAAGCAAGCATGGTGCCCTTGCATGACAGGTGAGGGGCACGCCTTGGCAGCGGCGGCAGCACGCCTTCGGTTTGGGCGGCGTTCGCAAGCGGCGCAGCCGGCAGGCGTGCTGGAGGGCGTGGGGCCTGGTTTACTGCCTTTCGAACAGCACGGCCAGCAGCCGCTCCTTGAAGGTCATGCTGGTTTGCATCACGGCCAGGAAATCGTCCTTGACCAGCGAGTAAAGTTCCACGTCCGTCAGGGCGCGGACGGTGGCGTTGCGCGGCTCGTCGCGCAGCAGGGCCGCCTCTCCGAAAAAGTCCCCAGCGCCGAGGGTGGCCACGATTTTGCGCAGCTTGCCGTCATCGACAATCACCTCGGCCTGTCCGCTGCGGATGACGTAGAACTTGTCGCCCGGGTCGCCCTGCCGGATGATGATGCTGCCGGCGTGCTGGCGCTCGTACTCCATCATGTCGGCAATCTCGGCCAGCGTGCTGGGCGGCTGGTTGGCGAACAGAGGGCACTTGATGAGGAACTCGCAAATGGCCGCGGCTTCCATCACCACCACGTCCGACTTCACGCGGCCGTCTTCCATGTTCACAATCCGGTCGGCGGCCTCGATCACCCGCTTGTCATGGGTCACGACCAGGATGGTGGAGCGGTCTTCCTTGGCCATCCGCTTGAAGAGTTCCATCACCACGCGGCCGCTTTCGGCATCGAGTGCGGCGGTCGGCTCGTCAGCCAGGATGATGCTGGGGCGGTTGGCCAGCGCGCGGGCAATGGCCACGCGTTGTTTTTGTCCGCCCGAGAGTTTGGCGGGCTTGTAATGCATGCGGTGTCCGAGTCCCAGCGCATGCAGCAGTTCCTCTGCGCGGGCGGCCATTTGCGCGGGCGTGTAGCGCTTGAGTTCCATGGCCATCCGCACGTTCTGGAAGGCCGTGAGCGACTCGAACAGATTATGCGCCTGGAAAATAAAGCCGATGTCTCGCCGCACTTCGTCGAGCTGGCGCTTACTCAGCCCGCGCAGCTCTCGGCCCATCACCTTGAGGCTGCCTTCTTGCACCGTACGCAGGCCGCCGATCAGGGTGAGCAGCGTGGTCTTGCCCGAGCCGCTGGGCCCCGTCATGATCACGATCTCGCCGCGGACCAGCTCGAGGTGATTGTCGAACAACACCTGCTTGGCCAGTTCCCCTTCGCCGAAGGTGTGGTTCAAGCCGTGGATCTGCACGGCAAGCTGGGCCTCTTTATCCGGGCCGCGCAGCAGGGGATGTTCGCGCGTGGCCGACCGCAAGCGGGTGGGGCGGTTGAGGGAGAAGACCGATTCGGGCATCAGAATAACTCCGCAGGATCGCTGGCCAGCACCTTGCGCATGGTGAGCACGCCCGAGAGCACGCACATGCCCACCGTGAGCAGCAGCACCTCCAACAGCAACATGCCAGAGAGGCCCACGGCCAGCCCCGTGCGCCAGGCCACCAAACGGCAGAGCAGCCAGCTTGCGGCAATGCCCGGCCAGAAGCCCAACAGCGAGAGCAAGCCCGCCTCTTGCAGCACCACGCCGACGAAATACTCGGCGCGATAGCCCATGGCCTTGAGCGTGGCAAACTCCGGCATGTGATCGGCAATGTCTGCATACAAGATCTGATAGCAGATGATCACGCCCACCAGAAAGCCCAGCAGCACGCCGGCGTGGAACACATAGCCAATGGGGGTGCTGCGTTGCCAGAAGCGCAGCTCTTGCCGCTCGAACTGGCCGATGGTGAGCACCTTGACATCATCCGGAAGCATGCGTTGCAAGACGGTCTGGACGGCGCGGGGGTCGGCGCCCGGCTGGAGCTTGACCAGACCGATGTCCACCGCCGCCAGCGCGTCCTGTCCAGGGACGGCGCGGCCGAACAGCCGGCGGTAGGTCTCGCTGCTGACGATCAGGTTGCCATCGTTGGCGAAGTCGGTGCCCAGGTTGAAGCTGCCCACCAGCCGGATGGTCTGGCCGGCCAGCTCGACCTCCTGGCCGGTGAAGAAGGGACCGAAGGCCTCGGCCTTGCTGCGCACGTCGTAGAGGGCGGTGGCGGTTTGCCGCAGGTGCTGCCACAGCAGGGGGGCGTTTTGTCCCAGCCGCAGGGCCGGGCGTTGCGGGTCGGGTTCGCAGCCCAGCACGCGGATCGGCTCGCCTTGGCCGTGCGCGGCGAAGTTGCGCAGCATGGAGAACTGCGTCTCCACGTAAAGCGGCTGGACCCAGGCCACGCCGGGGGCTTGCAGGGCCTGGGCCAGGCGGCGGCGGCTGAACGTCTCGCGCACAATCACGGTGTACTTGGCGCGGCTGGTAATCACCAGGTCGGCATTGAGCATCCGCACCAGGGCCAGCGTGCTGTCGAAGAGGGCGTCTTGAAAGCTTAACTGCATGCACATCAACAGCACGGCGAAGGCGATGCCTCCCGTGGCCAGCAGCAGGCGCCGCACGTCGTGCGTGAGGTTCTTCCAGGCCAGGGGTGTACGCATGGGGAGCATGAGTAGCGCCATAGGCAGCGCGGTTTACCTGGCCGCCGACAGGGCTGAGTGGTGGGGCGGCCCGCAGTGCGGGGGAGCCGAGTCGAAGCCGGGCATCGAACAGTCGCGTGGCGGCAGCATAACGTCCACTTAGAAGAGGTCGGCCGGATCGGCACCGAAGACCTTGCGCATGGAGAGCAGGCCCGAGAACATGCACATCCCCAGCGTGAGCACGAACACCAGCGCCGCCGTCGGCAGCGTAAGCTGCATGGGGATGTGGGCCCCCGCGCGTGTTACCTCGTACAACAGCCAGGCCAGCAGCACGCCGGGCAGAAAGCCGGCCGCCGCCAGCATCAAGGCCTGCCGGAGCACCACGCCCGCCAGAAAGCGATGGCTGTAACCCATCGCCTTGAGCGTGGCGTACTCGGCCAGATGGTTCGCGATGTCGCTGGCCAGCACCTGATACACGATGGCCGTGCCCACGATCAGTCCCACGATCACGCCGAGAAAGAAGATGAAGCCCACCGACGTCTTCTCCAGCCAGTGCTGGCGTTCGCTGCGTTCGATCTCGCGGCGCGTCATCACGCGCACATCGCCGCGCGTGGGGTAGAGCTGCCGGAGCCGCTCGGCCACAGCGTCTGCCTCTGCCGGGTCCTTGAGCTTGATCAGCCCCAGGCTGGGGCGGTCGAGCGGCCGGCCGGGGAACAGGCGGCGGAACGTCGCATCGCCGGCGATCAATGCACCGTCGGCGCCGAAGCCGGTGCCCAGCTCGAAGGTACCGGCCACGCGAATCCGCGTGCGTCCCACTTCTGTCTCCCAGCCCACGTACCAGGGCTGAAACTCGCTGCGGCTGCGCAGGTCCATCAGCACCTGCGCCGGCAAGCGCAGTGCGGCGAGGTCCAGATTCAGCTCGGGCCGAAATGCCGGCCGGTCGAGCGGGAATGCCATGATCAAGATTCCGCGCCGCTCGGCCTGCGTCCTGCGTCCTGCCGGCTTGTTCAGCCAGAGATTGAAGCCCAGGTAGAAGGGCCGCACGCTTGCGACGCCCGGTACCTGTTCCGCCTGCACCAGCCGCACCATGGGGATGGTACCGGCCTTGGAGAGGTGCAGATAGTCTGGCGAGAGCAGCACGATGTCGAAATCGAGCTGGTCATAGATGGTGGTGGCCGTACGCTTGACGGCGCCGTAAAAGCCGAGCTGCATGAGCACCAGCACCACGGCGAACGTCACGCCGGCGGTGGCCACGAGCATGCGGAGCTTGTCGTGCAGCAGATTACGGCTGGCGAGCGGCGTTTTCTTCACGGCTCTGAGGGAGCGGCTTGGGCGCGGCGTGCCGGACGGGGCTTGATCTGCACCTCCACCTGGAGGTTGATGAAACGGGCTGCCACGGCGCTGCTGGCTTCGTCCAGTTCGATGCGTGTCTCCACCACGCGCAGATCGGCCCGCGCCGTGGGATCGAGACTGACCGCCTCATTGCGCGCTACCATGCGGCCCACGTGAATCACGCTGCCCCGCAGCGTCTGGCCGGGGATAGCCCGCGCCGTGGCGGTGGCTGAGGCGCCCGGCTGGATGCGATGCACGTCGTCCTCGTACACCTCGGCCACCACCTGCATGCGGCGGTCGTCTCCAAAGCGGAAGATGGGCCGCGTGGTGAGCGTTTCTCCCTCGTGGACGAGGATCCGCAGCACACGCCCGTCTGTGGGGGCCTTGACCACGGACTGTTGCAACCGGAGGCGGGCCGCTTCCACCGCCTGTTCCAGGCTGTCCAGTTGCAAGGTGGCCGCGAGGCGTGCCTTCCCGATCTCTGCCGTGGCCCGTTTGGCCGCAGCCAGCTTGTCTGCCAGCTCCCGGGAGGCACGCAGCTTGTCGAACAGCTCGCGTGCAGCGGCCAGCTCGCTTTGAAGCTTGTGTACCGCCAGCTCGTGCTGGCTGAGTTCGTAGGCGCTGACGCTGTCTCCGAGTTGCGTCATGGACTCGTGCTCCCGGATGGCACGCTCGACGCTCCGCTGGAGGAACTCGAGTTGCTGCTGCTGCGCGGCCAGATCTTTATCTAACAGTGCGTTCTGCTCTTCGGCCAGCTCCGCCTCCCGCTCCAGCGCCGCGGCATAGCGCTGTTCGACGTCCAGGCGGCGGCGGGCCTCTGCAAGCTGCGTTTCGGCCAGCACAAGCTCCCGCTCGCGCAAGGCGTAGCTCGCCAGCCGCGCCAGTTCGCTGCCGGCCTGCACCCAGCTTCCCTCCGTGACCAGCAGCTTTTCCAGCCGGTCGCCCGCCAGCCCGCCCAGGTCGATCACGCCCGTGGCCGGCTCCAACCTGCCCAGGGCCGTGACCGGCAATGGCTCCGGATCCACCGCCGCCGCTGCCGAGGAAGCCGTGGATACGGCGGCTGCGGGAGATGGAAGGGTACCCAGGCCATACAGGCCCGGCACCATCCGCATGGCCAGTACATTCAGCACCAGGGCGGTCAGCACCACCCCCAGCAGCGTGAGGCTTTGTTTGAGCATGTTGGGAGCCTTCGCAGCTTTACGCTTTCTGCCGGAGAAGGCGCAACGCGAGATTCAACAAGCGTCAGAACTAATTCATTGTACCCCAAGTGTAGGCCACGCCTCTGCCGAGGGCCGTCCTGCCCACCAATCTGCCGAGGCTCGGCGCCCTTGCCGCCCCACAGATCCACAAGGTGCACCATGAACCCCCCGCCCGCCCGGCGACCACTTCGGTCCAGCGTGATGCCTTCCAGGGCAGCTCGCTTTGCCACCCAAAGCTTCGCTGCGTCCTGCGACCACATCGGCCCAGCTCGATGCCTTCCAAGGGCAGCCGCGTCCCAACCATCTGCAACACTGCCGCCGGTACGATGGCACCCCTGCAAGATCGGCGTACCGCCGAGCCCCCCTCGCCAAGACTGCACATCGCTGTGGCACCCACACCTTCTGGTCTACCCTGTATGCTGAGCCAAGCAACGAGGAGGTAAGCCATGCCCTACGCCAAGTTCTGGCTGCTGTGCGCGGCGCTGGCCGCGCTGGCCCCTGCCCTGCCGGCTGCGGAGTTGCGGGGCGTCATCCTCGACGCAGCCTCGGGCAGGCCCGTCGCCGCGCGGCTCTACATCGCCGGAGCGGACGGCACCTGGCACTTTGCCCGCAGTGCCCAGCCCCACGGCCAGGCTACCGAGTACCGCCGCAGCCGCCAGCCCGGCAGCAGCGAACACTATACCGAACTCTCGGCACACCCCTTTGTGGCAGAACTGCCTCCTGGCCGGTATCTCCTGACGGCCGAACGCGGCCATGAGTACCTGGCGGCTACACAAGAGGTGAACGTGGGCGACCAGCCCCTCGACATGACCTTACGGCTGGTACGTTGGATCGACATGGCCAGTCAGGGGTGGTACAGCGGAGATACGCACGTGCACCGCTCGCTGGACGAACTGCCGCTGGCCCTGCTCGCCGAGGACCTCAACGTGGCGTTTCCCGTCACGTTCTGGGTGCATCAAGCTGGCGACAGGCCCACGGAACGCAACCTCGTCCCCGGGAATCCGCCGGCGCCCGAAACCATACGCCTGGACAACACGCACGTCATCTGGCCGATCAACACCGAATACGAGATCTTCCACGTGAACGGCCGCCAGCACACCCTGGGAGCCGTGCTGATCGTGGGCCATCGCACGCGTTTGGAAAGTGCCGTACCCCCTGTGGCGGAGTTGGCCCGCGCTGCTACAGCCGAAGGCGCGCTGATCGACCTCGAAAAACACTGCTGGCCGTGGTCGCTGATGCTGGTTCCCGTCCTCCAGCCGCGGCTGTACGAACTGGCAAACAACCACATCTGGCGCACACAGTTCGGCTTCCGCGATTGGTACGCGGATACGGCCCCCGCCTACATGCAACTGGACATGCCCGCAGGGCTGTTCAGCGAATGGGGCTGGATCGATTTTGGCCTGCAAACCTATTACGCGCTGCTCAATTGCGGCTTTCGCCTGCAACCCACCGCGGGTACGGCCGCGGGCGTACATCCCGTGCCGCTGGGCTTTGGACGCGTGTACGTGCAACTGGAAGGCCCGCTGGAGCCGCACGCGTGGCTCGAAGGGCTGAGCCGCGGGCGCAGCTTTGTCACCACCGGGCCGATGCTACTGGCCCGCTGCGGAGGGGAACCGCCTGGCAGCACGCTACAGATCGAGCGTGGAGCGTCTGTCCGTATTTCAGGCGAGGTGTACAGCAGCCAGCAGCTCGAGCGGATTGAGTTCGTACACAACGGGCGGGTACAGCGTTTCGCCCCACCGGCCAATCAGCCCCGCCAACCCGCTGGATATGTGAGCCGTTTCGAGGCGGATGTCGCCATCGAACGCACTTCATGGCTGGCGGTGCGAGCCTTCGAGCGGCGCGAGGGGGGGCGGTGGAGGTTTGCACACACCGCGCCGTTTTACCTCGAGGTGGCGGGCCATCCGCTCAGGCCGCGGCGCATGGAGGTTGAGTATCTGGTGGAACGCATACGCCAGGAGCTGAGGCGCAACGAGGGCGTGCTGTCCGCAGCGGCGCTGGCCGAATACCGTCAGGCCCTGGCCGCATACGAGAAGCTGCTGGAGGAGGCGGAGTGAAGTGGGCGGCCCGCTGCTGCCAACCTGCCGGTTCTGGGAGGTAGATGGGGGATGAGGGCCCACGGGTGCGGACTGACCGGCAGTACGTCCCTTGGACGAAGGCGGCTTCCAGTGCTACGGCTTGGGCCGGGGGTCTTCCATCACGTAGCCCGTGTTCGGATGTGTGCCGGGCTTGGTGACACCCTGGCGGCGCACTAAATCCTCCGGTTCGAGGTGGGCGCCCGTGTCTCCGGCTTCTTGCAGCCAGGCTTCCAGCGCGCCGCGCAGCCGGGCCAGCACGGCGGCATGTTCGGGCGAAGCGGCCAGATTGCGGATTTGATGCGGGTCCGTTTCTAGGTCGTACAGTTCTTCCTCGGGCATGGTGGGTGCAGCCAGCGCGCTTTGGGCGGGCGTAAGCTGGCCTGCGGCCTGGAGTTCCTTGATCAGGTTCCACATGGGATAGGAACGTTCCTTGTAGGCATTGGCCTGCAAGAAGGGGCGGTCTGGGGTGAAGTTGCGGATGTAGCGATAGCGTGCATCGCGCACGGTCCTCAGGCGAAACACGGTTTCGTCGCAGCGGTCTCGCGCGGCAAAGAGATACTGCCGGGGCGGATCGCGCTGGGGCCCCAGAAAGGTGCGTCCCTGCATGCCCGCCGGCCGGGCGGCGCCGGCCAGGTACAGCATGGTGGGCGCCAGGTCGATGGCGGCTAGCAGGCGGTCGTCTACGCTGCCGGGCACAAAGTCCTCGGGTGGGGCAAGGCCCTCTGGCCAGCGAATGATCAGCGGCACGTGCAGCCCCTCTTCGTAACAAAACTGCTTGCCGCGGACGTGTGCCATGCCATTGTCGGCAAAAAACACCACCACGGTATTGCGGTCCAGGCCGCTGGCGCGCAGGGCTTCGAGCACCAGGCCGACCTTGCGGTCGAGTTCCATCACCGAGTCCAGATAGGCGGCCCAGTCGGCGCGGGCTACGGGATGGTCTGGATAATACGGCGGAAGCTGCACCCGTGCCGGGTCCGCGCGCCGCGGAGCCTGAAAGGGGCGGTGCGTCTCGGTAAAGTTGAGCTGGGCGAAAAAGGGCTGGTGCGACGCCAGATCTTCCCAGCGGTCCGAATCGAAGGCAGGGCCGGCCACGGAGAAGTTCCAGTCTGTCTTGCCCACGCCGCGGAAGCCGCAACTCTCCGGCAGCACGCGGAGGTTCACGTTGTAATAGCCCGCATCCGCCAGCCAGGCGGTGAGCAGCCGCACGCCTGCCGGTAGGGTGTAGCCGTCGTCGCGGTGCGAACGGTGGTTGTGCGCGTTGATCGACGTCTGATACATCCCCGTCATGAAGGCCGAGCGGCTGGCGGAACAGACCAGTGCGGTGGTGTAGAAGCGCGTGTACAGCACGCCCGAGCGTGCCAGGGC
>JAIMBC010000357.1 GCA_023511675.1 Pirellulales bacterium | reverse complement strand
CTGCCGAGGATGGGCTCGACGTTCTGGACG
This sequence comes from Pirellulales bacterium, assembly GCA_023511675.1. Classification (GTDB taxonomy): domain Bacteria; phylum Planctomycetota; class Planctomycetia; order Pirellulales; family JAIMBC01; genus JAIMBC01. Next base: position 4,761 of record JAIMBC010000357.1, on the reverse strand, counting down.
TTCGCCTGCTGCAGCCGCTCGTTGAGCATGCTGAGCATCTCCGGCTGGATGTCGACGGCCAGCACCTTGCCCTCGGGCCCGACCATCTCGGCCAGCCGCAGCGTGTAGAAGCCGTTGCCGCAGCCGAGGTCGCAGATGATTTGCCCGGGCTGCACGTCGAGAACCTGGAGGAGTTGCTCGCAGTCTTCTTCCTGCTGCCGCACGTCCCGTAGCAGCCAGGCTGCGTGGGAATAGTGCATGGTGGGCGCGATGCGGCGCCCCTTGTAGCGTTTGAGGGGAGGCGGGATCCGTTCCGCCTCGGCTTGAGCCTGTTGGCTCTGTTTCGCAGATGGCTGGCTGGCTTGCTGATCATCGGCTTGCAGGACACCGGCGAACTCTGCAGCTTGAGCCACCCAGGCGGCGCCGCACCCGGCGAACACCACCACCAGCAACCATCGTCGCCGCGCCATAGGTTGGATCCTCGAAAGTGTCACCCCGCCAGGAAGGCCCCGTCGTGGCGGAGACCAAAGCTGCATTGTGGAACAGGGGCACCCCAACTGCAACAGGAGCACCCGGGCTGCGTGATGTTGGCTGAGCGAGCGTGGGGCTGAGAGAGGAACCATCCGCTGAGGCGTGAAGGCATGGCGAGGAGCGGGCTGACGTAGAGTAAACTGGCGGCCGAGGGTTTGGCTGCTTGCCGGCGTTGGCTAAGCGCCACCATTGCGGCAGCGGCAGCTCGGGCGGCCGTTGGCTCCTGGCCGGCGTAGGCTGAGCTAGGCAACTCGTTTATCCGCGGGCTGGTTTACACCCCGGCACCACTGCCTCTGCCAGATTGTGAACGGGGTGTTGCCGCCGTAGAATGCGTGGTAGCGGTGGCTGGCCTCCAGCGACAGCATGCCAGGAGGGCCGCCGCAAGCCACCACCGGCAGGAAACGATGAGCGATTTGCGTCACCAATGCGGCATTGCCGCCGTGTACCACCTGCCGGGGCGAGCCGCGAGTCCGCTTTGCCCGGAACAGGGTCCAGAGGAGGTCTCGCGGCTGATACCCCGCATGCTGCTCGACATGCAGAATCGGGGGCAGCTTTCAGCGGGTATCACCAGTTTCAACCCCGGCCGGCGGCAGCTTCTCTATACGTACAAGGACCTGGGGGGCGTGAGCGAGGTGTTCCGCTTGAACCATCGCGGCAAGTCCGAGGCACTCATGCAGCGGTGCCTGGGGCGAGCGGCGATCGGCCATGTCCGTTATGCCACGTGCGGGGAGGACGACAGGAGCTGCGCTCAGCCTTTCGAGCGGCATCACTTGCAGAAGCACAAGTGGTTCAGCTTCTGCTTCAACGGCCAGCTTGCCAACTATGCGGAGCTGCGGCGCGGCCTGCTGGAGGATGACGACAACCACCTTGCCCGCGAGACGGATACGGAGGTGCTGCTGCACCAGATTGGTCGGGAGCTGGCGGTCGAGCAGCGTCCCGCTTTGGTCGAACTTTGGTCGCGCGTAGCCCGCCGGCTGGACGGAGCCTACAGTCTGGTGCTGCTCAACGCCCTGGGGGAAATGCTGGTGGTGCGCGACCCGCTGGGGTTCAAACCGTTGTGCTACGCCTATCTCGACCCGCTGTTTGCGGCGGCCAGCGAGAGTGTGGCATTGGTGAACTTGGGCTTTCCGCCGGAGAGCATCAAGTCACTGGCGCCAGGCGAGGCGATCACGATTTCTCAGGGGCGGCTGGAGATCCGCTCCTTTGCACCCAGTTCGCGGCAGGCCCATTGCTTCTTCGAGTGGATCTACTTCGCCAACGTTGCCAGCACCATGGACGGCCGCAGCGTGTACCTCTCTCGCAAGGCCTTGGGAGAAGAACTGGCCAAGTTGGAGACCGTTCCCATCGACGAAGACACCATTGTCGTGCCCGTGCCAGACACCGCCAAGGCAGCGGCAGACGCCATGGCCTTTCGTCTGGGTGTGCCGTCACTGGAAGGCCTGATCCGCAACCGCTATACCGGCCGCACGTTCATCGAGGGAGCGACCAACCGCCAGCGCAAGGTGGCTGCCAAGTATACCCCGTTGCGAGAGGTGCTCGAAGACCGCCGCGTGCTGCTGGTGGAAGACTCCATTGTGCGTTCGACCACCATGCAGGCCTTGGTCCACCGCATTCGGGAGCAGGGGCGGGCGCGCGAGATCCACGTTCGAGTCGCCTGTCCTCCCATCATTGCACCCTGCTTCTACGGCATCGATATGTCCACGGTGAGCGAGCTGTTCGCCCCGCGCTTCCTCGAAGACGGCCGCCTCTCCGACGCCGCGCAGGCCCACATGGCCGCCCAGCTCGGGGCCGACACGCTCCGCTACCTCCCTGTGGAAGCGATTGCCCGCGCGATCCGCTTTGACGCAGACCAGCTCTGCCAGGCCTGCATCACTGGCCGCTATCCCACTCCCTGCGGTCAGGAACTCTACCAACTCGCCTTGCGGAATGCGCAACTGAACGTCATCCAGCGCACCTACGAGAGTCAGGCCCTGGGCTGATCGGTCCCGCTCCCCCTAGGGCAACGGCCAAACACCCCCCTGGCGGCGGAAACAAGCGGCGATCGTCCGAGTTCCGCCATCACGCACTGGAACGCCCAGGCCTCACATCTCGCCAGGACGCTCACGGCGCCATCTTCGCCGGCCCGATGATTGACATGGCTGGCGGTTCGAAAGAAAATGATGTCGCTCTCATTGGGGTGTAGCCGCGTTCCTCGTCCAAGGCGCGCCTGGCAACCTCATGCTTGTGGAGGATTGGTCCATGCAGTTGAGTGCGGCGTGTCCGAGGTGTGGGAAAGAGTATGCGGTCTCCGCGAGCCTGGCGGGTAAGACGGTCAAGTGCCGCGCCTGCGCGACCGTGTTTACGCTTCCGGCGGCCACGATGGCGCCGCGGGGCCGTACAGGGGGCTACGGCACGCCCCCGCTGCCGAGTACGCCGGAGGGGCCGCCGGCAGCGCAGCACGGGGTGGCCGCGCCAGGAAGAGATGCCGGCCTCGCGGGCAGACGGCCAGGTGAGATGGCCGGTGGGGCCGCCCCCGCGTCGGGCAGAGCTGCACTGCCGGCCTCGCTCCCGTCGACGCAGTGGCCGGGTGCGGCTCATGGACCGGCTGCGCCCGCGGTCAGCAATTTCCCCGCCGCAAACCCAGCCCCGGCAGGCTATGCCCCCGTGGGGCATTCCCGGGCAGAGGATCTGGAAGATTCCATCCACTCTGCTTCCAACTCGCGATACGCCGAGAAACCCCTACCACCGCGGCCCAAATATACGCCTCGCTTCACTGGCTCCAAGGTAGGCGTGGCAGCCGGTGGTGCCGTTGGTGGCAGCGCAATTGTCTTGCTGTTGATTCTCAGAATCGTCCTGCGGGTCAACCGCGCGGTCAACCGCTACCAAGACCGGGATCGGGATCCTCCCACCCCCGATTATCGGACCTCGCCCGAGGCCGCCTCGGCCCTACGCGATGCCGGTGGCGGCACCACCTTCGATCTGCCCCGGCCGTCTTTCCATCAACCTCCCCTGACCCAGCCCAGGGTGCCGGTGCCGGAAATCACTCAGCCCCCTCTCCCAGGTGATTCCAATCCCCTTGGTCCGGGTGACCCATGGCCGGATGGATTCGGCCCCGGTGGCATCGGCCCCGGTGGCACAGGACCGGGCGGATTTGGACCAGGCGGATTTGGACCAGGTGAGTTTGGACCAGGCGGCTTCGGGCCGGGTGAGTTTGGACCGGGCGGCATTGGACCGGGCGGCATTGGACCGGGCGGCATTGGGCCGGGCGGCATTGGACCGGGCGGCATTGGACCGGGCGGCTTCGGGCCGGGCGGCTTCGGGCCGGGCGGCGTTGGACCGGGCGGACCTGGGCCTGGTATGGGGGCGGGTAGCGGTTAGCCACCCTTGCCGACTCCGGTACGATGGCCACACATAGCAGTGTACGTAGCTCGATCGCGGAGCGCACACGGTCCGCTGCTTTGAGATGGGTTACTCAATCTCCAGGACTTCCAGTTCGACGTCGCCCAGAAGCTGCCCGACGGGCAGCAACGCACTCAGGGGGCTATGGCCGGCCAGGTTGGTATCGGCCAGCTTGATGTGCGTGGCGCTGATTCGGCCCTGGCCCAACGTGGCGTCCAGGGGGTACCAGCGTCCGCGTATGTATACTTCGTTCCACATGTGGAAGGCAAAACCGCGGTCAGCAGGGGAGTAGACCAGGCCAATGGCCAACCGCGCCGGCAGTCCGCGGGCGCGGCAGATCGCCGCCAGCAACACGGCATGCTCCGAGCAATCTCCGCTGAGCGTCTCGGCCACGTCGGCGGCGCTGGCGAAGGTCACAACCATGGTCTTGCGTGCCCGCATCCTCCGGTGCACATAGGATTCGAGCTTGAGAGCGAGGACAGCCGGATCTTCAGCCGCCGCTGCGGCATGTTCGGCAAGCCGGCGCACGCGGGGGTGGTCGCTTTGCACCAGGCTGTTGGGGGCGAGATCCTCAGGCACGGTGGCTTCCATACCGTGCAGTTCCATCTCGTCAGCTTGCCGAGGGATGGGGGCAGAGGGCGCATTCTTGGAGCGTGTGGGGGGGGAGGCGGGGCTGTCAGCCGGCGTGTCGACAGGCAACTGGGCCAGCGTGCGCACCTTGATCTGCACCTCAGCCGTACGATCGTCGACTGGCAGCACGCGCTGGCCGATGGTTGTGGAAATGATCTCGGCGGGATTCGCCGAGGCCAGCCGTAGGCGGTAGCGTGCATGGCGCGTGGTTCGGGGGGCGCCGTGCGGCATATCTACCGGGAC
>JAIMBC010000356.1 GCA_023511675.1 Pirellulales bacterium | reverse complement strand
GGGGGGAGTGGGTGTGATCTCGTCGGCCGCCCCGCGCGGCGACGCGGGTGGTGAAACCTCAGCGGCACCCCGCGACACCGCCGCCTGGCGGCCCACCGCCGGATGCCACGGCAGTTGCAGATGAGCCGCCCCCCATCGGCACGCCGGTGGGGCGGGCTGTGTTCAAGGACACGTGGTACCTGCCCCGCACGCTGGACGACCTGGGGGCCCATCAGGCCTATGTGCTGGTGTTCACCACGCTCGATTGCCCGCTCGCCGCACGCTACCTGCCGGTAGCGGCGGCGCTGGCCAAAGAGTACCGCCAGCGGGACGTGCAATTTGTCGCTGTCAACGTGGGCGTGGAAGACGACCTGGTGGAGATTGCCCGCCAGGGCGTGGAGTGCGACGCCGGCTTCCCGTTTGTCAAGGACTTCGAGGGGAGTCTGTCCCGTGCCGTGGGCGCGAGGTACACGCCGCAGGTGGTGGTGCTGGACGCCCAGCGGCGGATCCGCTACCGGGGCCGCATCGACGACCAGTATCGTCTCGGAGGGGTGCGGCCGGCAGCCACGCGGGACGATCTGCGCGAGGCTCTCGAGGAGGTGCTGGCGGGCAGAGACGTGAGCGTGCCGGAGACGCCCGTGGAGGGCTGCCGCATCTCGCCGCCGCTGGCCCGCCCTCTGCGGCGCGACCTGACCTATGACGATGTCGCGCCGATCCTGGCACGCCGCTGCCAAGGCTGCCACGGGGTACAACCGGAGGCGGCTCCCTTTCCCCTGGCCAGCTATCGTGACGCGGCGGCGCACGCGGCCGCTCTGGCAGAGGCGGTCGCAGACCGCCGCATGCCGCCATGGTATGCCAGCCGCAAGTATGGCACCTTTGTCAACGACCGCCGCCTGAGCGATACAGAGCGAGATCTTCTGCTGGACTGGGTGGCCCTCGGCTGCCCGCCGCCTAGGAACGCGCCTCTCCCAGAGAACCAGCAGGATGGGCCGCACGCCGCGGCAGACGCCGGCTGGCACATCGGCCAGCCTGACCTGGTGCTTGCCATGCCCCGGCCGTTTGCTATCCCCGCCAGCGGCTATGTGCCCTATCAGTACGTGATCCTGCCGCACCTGTTCTTGCACGATACCTGGGTGCAGCGCGTCGAGGTCCTGCCCGGTAACCGTGCAGCGGTGCATCATTGCAATCTGGCCGCCGTCGCTCCCACAGCAGGCTACGAACAGGCCCGCTTCATCACGGGTTATGTTCCCGGCGGCGGCCCCATGATCATGGAAGGCGGCGTGGGCATCAAAATCCCCGCCGGCTCGGTGCTGATCTTGCAAATCCACTATGTGACCACGGGCGAAGCCACCAGCGATCAAACCCGCGTGGGTCTGGTGTTTGCACGCGAGAAGATCGACAAGGAGCTGCGGCACTTTCGCTGCGTGAATCTGAACCTGGAGATCCCGCCCCACGATCCCTGGTACCGGGCTGGTGCATCCCAGACCTTTTCGGCCGACGCCACGGGGATCGGCCTGTTTGTCCACATGCACGTGCGCGGCAGGGACATGACCTTTCGTGCTGTTTATCCCGACGGACGGGAAGAGACGCTGCTGATGGTCCCCAACTACGATTTCAACTGGCAGTTGGGCTACCGCTGGCCGGACGGCAAATACCGCTTCCCCGCCGGTACGCGGATCGATTGCGTGGCCCATTATGACAACTCTGCCTTCAACCCATACAACCCCGATCCACAGGCCACGGTGCGCGAAGGACAGCAGACATTCGAGGAAATGATGTACGGCTTCGTCTTCTACACGCTCGATGAGGAAGAGTTAGGGCTGGAAATCGATCCCCGCAGCGGGCGCGTGAAGGAGCATTGATCTTTCTGCCCGCCGATCCATGCCTCGCGCCGCAGCCAGGCGCGAGACCGAGATAGGACAGTACCATGCCCACCCATATCGCTCACCTCTTGCGGTCTTTCATGCATCATCCCTGTCTGATGCACGGCACGATCAGGTCAACAGCCTGGCTGGCGGCACTGGCCCTGACCGGACAGGTGCTCGTCCCGGCCGGTGCTGCCGCGGTCGAAGCCTCTACAGCGGGCGTGGCTCGCGAGGCGGCGCCGTCTGGCGGGCAGGCGGCAGATGCCGCCTCGCACGCAGGCCTGCTGGGCGACGGTCACTTGCTCGCAATGGCTGCTCTGCTGCCCGCGGAGGAAAGCGCGTCGCCCGCGAACGAGGCTCCCTCCGACGAAACTTCGCCGCCCGCCGCACCGCCCGCCGCCGAGCCACAGAAGGCTGAGGACGAAGAACCGCCGCCCGTGGACGAGGTGGGGATGGAAGACACGGCCCTGTGGCGCCGTGTGCGTGCGTTCAAGCTGTCTCACTGGTCGCCGCGAGATTTCCGGGCGGTGGTGTTGCTGGCGGTCAAGGCGCGGGACAGCACCGCTACTGACGACGCCGCTGGCCCAGACCAGGCATTCCCCGATGATACGGGCCGTGCGCGGCCCGCGGCCGAGCGCGTGCTGCGTACCGCCATCGACATGCGCCGGCGGTTGCTGCTTGTCCGCGCCGACGCGGAGCAACTGGCCCTGGTCGAACGGCTGGCTACAGCACTCGACGTGCCCGCGGACGCGCTGCCCGAACGCGAAATCGAAGGGCTGCTCGCCGTGCGGCTGCGGCATGCACGCCCGCAGGACGTGGTCAACATCTTGCGCCAACTCGGCCTGCACGACGCCAGCATCTTCGTGCCCGCCGGCAAGCTGCTCATCATTCGCGTGCCGCGCGGTGCACGGCAGCAAGCAGCCGAGGCTGTCCGCGCCGTGGACGTGCCTTGAGCGGCGCGTGCGCCGGCCTGCTGCCCCGCCGAACCGGCCGCACGTAGCGTTCGCCAGGGCTTCCAGCACCATGGCGGGCGAGACCGCTGCGGTCGGCCTCAGCCGGCGTTCCTAAGGCTCGGCTGTCTCTTGCAAGGCCGTGCCATGGCGCGGGCAAAGGGGAGCAGCCGGCATGCGTTCGCGCGCCTGGGGCGGCGGCTCCGGATACCAACGCTGGCACGCGGCGCACCAGAGCGCCTGCACCAGCGTGGCCCGCCCTGTCCGCGGGTTCACAGCGGGGGTAGGCTGGCGCGGCAGCCGCAGCAGCTCGCCGCTCTCGCGGCAGATGTAGGTGACTTCTGCCGGCAGCACTGGCGGCGGGGGGAGGTCCGGACCGCGGAGGTACCACCACACGCCTGCGCCGAGTGCTGCCGCCACAACAGCCAAGATGACGTATCTCATCGGATCAATAACGATCGTAAAGCGTGTCGTCCTGGCCAACGAAGCCCAGCCGCTTCTCGCGCATCATCAGTCCTTGCAACAAGGGCACCCACGAGGGCAGGTCGATCCAGTCCGGCGCCAGCGTCTCTACATGTCCATCGAGAAACGCCACGTTGGCCGCCGTCATGTGCCGGCCGTGCAAGGTGGGGAAGGCGTTGCTCGGAGGCTCCAGAAACCACTCCTCGCGGAAAGACAAATCCGTGCATGACGGCCAGTTGTTGCACCACACCTGGGCGCAGTCGCCAAAGGTGATGGTCCGAGAGGTCGTCTGCACGTCCCGAAAACGATAGTTGATCGGTTTGCTGGGATCGACGGTCAGCGTCATCCAGTCGATGGCCGCCTGCAAACCCGGACCCAAATACTTGTGGTTGTAGCCGTAACCCGAGGTGGCCGTGGCAAACCGCAGCGCCGCCACCCCCAGGCCGAACTCGGGACATTGCAAAGATTCCTTCTGCGTCTCCATGAACGGCATGAGGAAGCCCTTCGTGTAATCGAGCTGGCCATTCACGTCCACCTCCCCAAACCAGTAGCGCCGCTCGCCCCCAGGCATGCCGGGCGGAATCGTCCAGTTGTACACATCCACCGGCATCAAGGCCCCGTACCAGGCGTCCGCGTAATGATGCAGGGCCAGCGTCATCTGCTTGAGGTTGTTCTTGCACTCCGTGCTGCGAGCAGAGGCACGCGCCTGCTGCACCGCCGGCAAGAGCAGCGCTACCAGAATGCCCAGGATGGCAATCACCACCAGCAATTCCACCAGCGTGAATCCGCCGCGGAGCAACCGCCGCACGGATACCGCACCAGAACTGCCACACATCTGTTGGGGATACATTCCTCGTGATCCTCCGGCTCTCTAGAGCCCGTTGGGACCCTCGGGGATGAGTGCAGACTCTCAACGGCCGACCGCCACGGCGCGGCCGCGCAGACGATCCAACAGGCGGACAGCAGGACCTAGCCTGTGTGTACAGCAGAGGCTGCCTGACGCACGAGCATCTTCATCCTCGAAAGAGTCGCGTACACTTCAGACCATGCGGGCAGGTCTTCTGGCTTCCGGATCATTCTACGAGCTGCGCCTTCCCGCCTGCGGCCGGCCCAATGGCCGGCCTGGCAAGCAGTGGCATGTTGCAGCGATCGTCCCCGGTTACAGCGGCGGGACCGCAACGGCTTTGCACCGTTTTCCCTATTCTTCTGCCGCGGCCACGAGCCGCAGCAGACACCCGCAGGTCATAACCATGGCGGTATCTTAGCAAGGAACGTGTGGTTGTCAATGGGCCGCTGCCTGCCGATCGCTTGCCACCGGCCGCGTGGGGAGTACCCTGTAAATGTTGCAGTGGCTTGCCCGGTGGGCCAGTGCGACCCGACCCATCATCGAGGGCCGCCGTCATTACGGGGGCTGGTCTCGCTCCTAAGGCTTTTCCGTGAGCGTTCACGGGGGTACAGAGAGCGACCGCAGAAGGAAACGGAATAGCAGAAGATCCGGCGTGCCGTCAGGTGCCTGACGGCAACAAGGAGGGCGGCGGAGTACCGCGGAGATGAGCTTGTACCGAGTCGAGCAAGA
>JAIMBC010000355.1 GCA_023511675.1 Pirellulales bacterium | reverse complement strand
CGGCCGCCTGCTCGATCACCAGCCCCTCGGCAAGCTGGAAGCACTGGCCGTTCAGCTCCACTTCTCCCGCCCACACGGCACTCCACGCCGCCCCCATCCAGGCTGCCAGGCAGCATGCCACGGCTGTTGCTCGCATCTTCATGGCATCGGCTCCCGTCCGAGGCCCCGGCTCACGCATGGCCCGACAGCGGACATTGTACGCCAGCGCGCCGGCAGCCGCCCTTAGAGCGTACTCCAGCGGCCGCCGCTTGCAAGCAGCCGGGCCCCGCCCCTCCAAAGTGCCATCCCGGCGGTTGATCGCCGCCGCGATGGCCCGCGCTTCCGAGGCACGGCTCTCCCGGCACGCGTCTCCACGCACAGGCTACCACCAGGCTCCGCCGCGCGGTGCCAGCAAGAAAGGTGAGCCGTGCCGCGGACCGCAGGCCCTGCCCAAGAGGGACCCTCGCTACTGCGGAATCAGCTCCACGCAGGCCAGCAGCCGATCGCCGCGGAGGTACAACAGGCCACGCGCCAGCGCCGGCGCCGCCCAGCAGGGATAGCGCAAGATCGGCCGCCCCTCTTCATTCCGCAGCCACACGCGCGACACCAGATCGAACTTCTCGGGGTTGGCACGCAACAACAGCAGTTCCCCATACTCCGTGAGGCCGACCAGGTGGCCATCAACGTACAACAGAGACAAGCGCGTCAGGCCCGGCTCGCTCCAGGTTACCTTGCCGGTGTTGAACTCGATGCAGCGCAATTCGGCCTCACGCGTGTGCCGGCCGCTGCAGCCGTAGAGATAACCGTCAACATGGATGGGCGTGTTCCAGTGCGTCTGCATGGCCTTGGCTCGCCGCCCTGCGTCGGTCCACACGGGCGTGCAAGTTCCGCGGGCCACGCGCAGCAGAGCACTGCCCGGCCCGTAGCACTCGGAGATGAAAACCAAATTGTCCACCACCACGGGATTGCTGGCGTTCACGCTCTCCAGGATGCGGGCACGCCAGGGGAAATGAAACTCGACATCGCCCGTGACCACGTCCACCCCCAACAGGCCGCCGCGGGCAAACAGCAGGCACGTCCGCCGCCCGCCGATGTCTGCCACGACCGGGCTGGCATAGCTGGCCAGCTCGTCGCCGACGGCATATACCACCTCGCCGGTGAACTTGTTGAAGGCGACCAGCCCGCTGCCATTGGGCACCACCAGGTCGAGCTGTCCCGGCGGCACACGCCGGCTTTCCGGCGGGCTGCCCCCGACCTGCACCAGCAGCAGATCTCCTTCCACGAGCGGCGTGCTTCCCACTCCGAAGAAGTTCTGCACCACGCCAAAACGCTCCGTGGTGTCCACCTTCCACTGCTCGGCCCCGTCTTCCAGCCGCAGGCAGTACAGCATCCCCTCCACCCCGTACACGTAGACGCGATTGCCGTCGATCACGGGCTGGCAGCGGGGGCCATTGTCGTAGCCGTAAAGGTCCTGGTAGTCGGTGGGATAGCGGAATTCCCACAGCTCCCTGCCCGACTCGCTGTGCAGGGCGACAACGTGGACTTCATCATCGATCCGCTCACACAGGACGAGTCGGCCGCGGCTGATGGCGGGCATGGCATAGCTCTCTCCCATGGTGCGGGTCCAGACGATCGGCGGGCCGCTATCAGGCCAGGGAGAGATGCCGGTCTCGGTGGATTTGCTGTCTCCGCTGGGGCCGAGGAATGCCGGCCAGTCGTGCCCGCGCTGGCGGGTGGAAAGATCCCTGGGCAGCGATTCGCTGGCGGCGGCAGGGACGTTTGCCGACCTCTTGGGGGCGTGGTCGGCGGGAGGGCCGCTTACCATGGTCCGGGCCGGACCGCACGCGGCGGCGCACGCCCAGACCGCCATCCAGGGGAACCAGATTCGTCGTACGTGCATCACTTGGCTCTCGTGCTTGCAGTGGCAGACAGGCGGCCTGTAGTATAGCGGCCGCGGTTGGGTCCGTAAGATGCCCGTTCCGGCGGCGGAGCGGCCGGGTCCTGGAGGATGGCACAAGCGGCAGCTTGCCGCTTCCCTCAGGTGGTTGAGGTACGGTACGTGCCAGAGGATGCCGACTACCTTGAGTTTGGCAGCGGGTTGAGGCTGCCACTTGCCGAGTTGATTTGGAGCTACAGCCGCAGCAGCGGTCCTGGGGGACAGAACGTGAACAAGGTCAGCACCAAGGCCCGGATGGAGTGGCCTGTGGCGGAGAACAGCAGCCTGCCGGAAGCCGTGCGCGAGCGATTCCTGGCTCGCTACGCATCGCAGATCAACTCGCGGGGCATGCTGGTACTGGCCAGTCAGCGGACGCGCTCGCAGCAGCAGAACCGCCACGACCTCTTGGAGCGATTGCGGCAGATGCTAGAGGAGGTGGCGGAGGCTCCTGCCCGCCGCCGTCGGACCCGGCACAGCCGTGCCAGCCGGGCACGGCGTTTGGCGGAGAAGCGGCGGCGCTCCCAAACCAAGCAGACACGGCGCCCCGTGCGCCAGGAAGATTAGCTGCGAGCAAGCTCCCGTGCCACAAACCAGACTCGAAGAGGCCATCAGGGCCGGAAAAATCGACGACGTGCGGCTGGAGCTGGTGTACCAGCCTCAGCTTGCAGCGCAGCGGACCGATGACGGCCTCTCGCTGGTGCTGCTGGCACTGTACCACGGCCATGCTGCCATTGCCGAGTTGCTCGCCGTGCTGAAGCGGGACCTGGATGTGTTCGAGGCCGCTGCCCTCGACGCGCTGCCTCGCTTGCAGCATCTGCTCGAGCAGGATCCGTCGCTGGCGCGTGCACGCAGCAGCGACGGCTTCACGCCGCTGCATTTGGCGGCCTATTACGGCCATGCCGAGGCGGTGCGGCTGCTGCTGGCACACCATGCCGAGGTCAATGCGGTCTCGAACAATGCGCTGGCCGTGCAGCCGCTGCACTCTGCCCTGGCGGGCAACAATCCCTGCTGCGTACGGCTGCTGGTTGAAGCTGGGGCCGATGTGCGGGCTGCTCAGCCCGGCGGGCAACTGCCCGTCCACCAGGCAGCCGCCCAGGGCAACCTGGACGCGCTGCAACTGCTCGTTCAGCATGGGGCCGAGCTGGCCGTGGCAGATGAACAGGGCCGCACCCCCCGCGACCTGGCCCTGGCCGCCGGCCACCATCAGATTGCCGCCTGGATTGATGCACAAGCGTGTGACCGCCTCACATGATTCCACCTAACAAAAGCTCGCCCAGCGCACCGCCGCTTCTTCTCTCCGCCACACTGGCAGCTCGCCGCGACGCAGTGGCCGCTCCACCGGCACCGCCGCGCCGGCGAGCGGCGGCAGGGCCGTGCGTCCTCTTCTGTCTGGCGGCGATCGTTCACGCATCGCCCCTCTGGGCGGAGCAGCCGGCCGATCCCTATCCCAACCATCGCGAGCTGTTGCAGTATGTGGATGAGGCGGGCCAGCTCCGTCCCGTGCGCGATGCCTCTGATTGGGCAATCCGCCGTGCACACATCCTGCGCGGCATGCAGGTCGTGATGGGCCCCTTGCCACCGCTGGCCGATGCAGCGCCGCCTCAAATGGAGCTGCTCGGCGAAGAGGAGTTAGACGGCGTGCGCATGCAGAAGATTGTGTACGACGGCATCGGAGTCCGCGTACCCGCCCTGCTCTTGCTGCCGCCCGACGCGCCAGCCCCCCAGGGCAACCCCGGCACCCCTCAGCGCCGGCCCGCCATGCTGGCCCTGCACCCCACCGGTGCGCCAGGCAAGGAAATCGTCCTGGGTACCACCGGTCGGGCCAACCGCGGCTATGGCCTGGAACTGGCCCAGCGTGGCTACGTCGTTCTTGCCCCGGACTATCCGTCTTTTGGAGACCTCGCCGGGCACGACTTCGCCGCCGATGAGTATGAGTCAGGCACCATGCTGGCCATCGTGAATCACATCCGCGGCGTGGATCTGCTCGCCGCGCGGGACGACGTGGATCCCCAGCGGATCGGCGCCATCGGCCATTCATTGGGCGGACACAACGCCATGTTCCTGGGAGCCTTCGACGAGCGTGTGAAGGTGGTGGTCACGAGCTGCGGCTGGTGCCCCTTTCACGACTACTACGGCGGCCGTCTCGCCGGATGGGCCCAGGACCGCTACATGCCCGCCATTCGCGAGCGGTTCGATCTGAACCCTGATCGCATGCCCTTCGATTTTTACGAGGTTGCCGCCGCCATCGCCCCCCGCGCCTTCTTCTCCAGCAGCCCCCTGCACGATGACAACTTCTCTGTAGAGGGAGTACGCAAGGCCGAGGTCGAGCTGCGCAAGCTTTACGACTTGCTCGGTGCCGCCAGCTCCCTGCGGATCGAATACCCCGACTGTGGGCATGACTTCCCGCCCGAAATGCGCGAGGCGGCCTATGCGTTCATCGACCGCGTGCTGCGGCATGAGGCAAGCCGCGAACCTTCGCGGCCCTGAAGAACCGGTTGAACCTTCCCGGCCCGAAGCAACCGGCGAACCTGCGCGGCCCGAAGGAACCACGGAGCCACGCTCACGCCATCGCGGCCGGTTGCAGCACACACGCGCGGCTACAGCACAAACGGGCGGCTACACCACACACGCGCGGCGCCCACAGCACACATGCCGTGTCGCATGCCGCGTGGCAGGCTGTTAGGAGGAACTGGTGGATGGGACCGCCTCAGCCCGGACCGCTGGCGTTGCAGGCACGTAGGCGCCCAGCTACGCCCGCCGGACAAGAACCACACCTATCTGCCGGCATCCCAGGCACGCAGGCGCACAGCAAGGTCCCTTCCCTCTGCCGCCACGGCGCCGTGGTAGGGCGGCGGCAGATCCAGGTCGCACAGGGTCCAGCCGGCGGCCGCCGCTTTCGGCCAGCAGCGGAATCGAGG
>JAIMBC010000354.1 GCA_023511675.1 Pirellulales bacterium | reverse complement strand
GTACAGTTCCGTGGGGCGGGTTTCTATTCTTCCAGCGCAGCCGACTATCCCCCGGAGATCTGGAACAAGGTGCTGGATGTCAACCTCAGCGGTGTGTTCTTCACCTGCCAGGTGTTTGGCCGCATGATGGCGCAGCGCGGCGGGGGAGCGATTGTGAATCTGGCATCGACCTACGGCGTGGTTTCGCCGGATCCGCGTATTTATGGAGCATCGGGCGTAAACTCACCTCCGGCGTATGCTGCTAGCAAGGCGGGAGTGATACAGCTTACTCGTTATCTGGCGGTGCACTGGCGAGAGCAGAGGATTCGCGTAAATTGTCTGGTGCCTGGCGGCGTGTACGACGGGCAAGCCGACGACTTCGTGGCCGAGTACTGCAAACGCACGCCCCTGGCACGTATGGCAGACGCCGAGGACTATCAGGGCGTCGTCCTGTTCATGGTCTCTCCCGCCAGCCGCTACATGACGGGGGCGGTGGTCACGGTGGACGGCGGCTGGACGGCCTGGTAGCACGCTGCCAGCCCGCAAATGGCAACAGCTCCGCGCGCATGTTAAGTTCCTGCACCGGCTAGACGTCGCGCCCAAAAACGCCGTGATGCCCTGAAGCACAGCACCCGAGTTGAGCATCCGCCACTTGCAGCGGCGCCGGCGGCACGCAATCTAACCCGCGCATGTTCTCTTCTCCGCCCCAATCCAGCGGGAAGCATGTACCAGCCCAGCAGTCCGCCAGCCCACGAGCCGGACAAGCGCAGGTGCCCAGGGGACTCCGATTGACCGCCGCGGGGCTTTCGAGTACAAACCCGCCGCCTTTTTCTCAAGTTGGGTCGCACAGCCCTGCGCCTCGGTTAGGGTGCGGGACTGACAGCGGCGCGGTGCGGATATGCCCAAGCCATCATCTCCAAACCAGGCCGATGTTGCGCCTGCTTCCGAGCCTGCCTCTGCATCCCGTGGGCGGCTGGCAGCCAAGGCGCTGGGTGTGGCGATGTGGCCGGTGCGGCACTGGTTCGCCACGATGCTGGCGGGGGCATTGACGGCCATGCTAGCGATCCCTCTGGCCACACATTGGCGTGTGCGTGCCCGGCCGAGGCGTCCCGTGCCGCTGAGGGAGGTGCTGGCGGCGCTGGACGCAGGTCAGACGGCCCGTGCGGTGGAACTGGCCAGAGTTCTGCGCCAGACGGGCGTCAGCGAGGGGGAGGCGGCGGGGGGGCCGGCGTATGTATTGGGGGTTGCGGCGCTACGGCAGGCCGAGTGTTATCTGGGTGACGAACGCCGGCGGCATCAGGAGATGGCCGCCAGCTATCTGGCGGAAGCGCGTGCGTTGGGTTTTCCGCGCGGGCGAGAGGCGCTGGGCAGCTACCTGCTGGGCAGAACACTCTACGAACTGGGCCGTTACGAAGAGAGCCGCCCCGTGTTGCAGCGTGCCCTGGCACTGAATCCCCAGCGCCGGGACCTGAGCGCGATGCTGGCGGCGGCCTTGCTGCGTTCTCGGCGGCCCAGTCCCCGGCAGGCGCTGGCGCACATGGAGAAGTTCCTGGCTCAGCAGCAACTCCAGCCGCAGGAACGTGAGGCGGGCCAGTTGATCATGGCAGAGATCAAGCTGGCGCTGGGAGACACAGAGGGGGCGCGGCAAGCCCTGACGCACCTGGCGGATGGCTCGCCCCTGCGCCATGAACGGTGGCTCCTGGAAGCGGGCGTGCTGCTGGCCGAGGCCGAACGGCAGCGGGGAGCCGCGCCGGGAGAGCAGGCCAGTCCGCCCCAGGAGGTAGTGCGGCTGTGCGAGCAGGCGCTGGCGGCGCTGGCGCTGGCCGTGGGCAGCGACAACGTGGAGCGTCCGGTGACCGCTGCCGCGGAATATCTCCAGGGGCGGTGCCATCTGCTAGCGGGACGAGACGCGGAGGCGAGTGCCGTGTGGGAGCGTACCTACCGGCGACGGCCGCAGCACCCGGCGGGACTGGCCGCCGGCTTTGAACTGGCCGAGCTGTGGCGCCGGCAGGGCCGGCTGCAAGCGGCGATCGAGCAGTATCGGCAGGTGCTCAGGAGCATGCCGCCGGCAGCGCGGTACGAGAATCGCTGGCTGACGCAGGAAGAGCTGCGCAGCCGCGTGGTGGCGGCGTATGACCAGTTGATCGACAGCAATGAGTTTGAGCTGGCGATTCGCCTGGTGCGTGCGGCGCGGCCGGCCTTTCGGGCCGCGCGGCGGCTGGAGCTGGAAGCACTGGCCTACACCTCCTGGGCCCGGGCGGCAGAGGGGGGGGTAGGGGACGACGCCGCACGTGCCGCTTCGCCCAGCGGCGAGAGCCTGGCCCATTATCGCCGCGCGGGGCATGCCTGGGCGCGGCTGGCACACCTGGAGCGATTGTCGCGCGAGTATCCGAACTACCTGTGGCGTGCCGCAGAGAGCATGGTGGCCGGTCACGATTATCAGCAGGCCGCGCGGTTGCTGCGTACCTATCTGGATCAGCAGCTACGCGCCCGGCGGCCGACGGCCCTTGCGCTGCTAGGCGAGGCGCAATTGGTGTTGGGGCACACCACCCAGGCGCTGGAGTCGCTGTGGGAGTGCATTGAGTACTTTCCGCGAGATGCGGCCAGTTTTCGCGCCCGGTGGCTGGCGGCGCTGGCGTGGTCGGAACTCGGCCAGCCCTCGCGGGCCGAGGTCCTGTTGCTACAAAACGTGGAGGGAGACGAACTCACGCCCCAGAGCGTGGAGTGGCGCCTGTCGCTGTTTGCACTGGGGCGGCTGCTGTATGACCAGGGTCGGTTTGCCGAGGCGCGCAAGCGCCTGGACGAGGCGGCCGTTCGCTATCCAAACGATCCCCACGCGCTGGAAGCCCGCTATTTGGCCGCCGAGGCCTGCCGCCGCCAGGCAGCCATCTTGGCCCGTGAAGCCGAGGCCGAGGCCAGTCTCGATACGCGGCTGACACGACGGCAGCAAGCCGACCGCTTGCTGGAGGCCGCCCTCGACCGCTATGAGGCGGCTCTGTCGGCATTAGAGGCAGAATACAGCCGCGGCCTGTTGCCGGCCGAACGCCGCTTGCTGTTGCGCAACTGCCAGTTTGCGCGGGCTGCGTCGCTGTATCATCTCCGCCGCTACCACCAGGCGCTGGCAGCCTACCAGACCGCCCTGAACCACCACCAGGACTCCCCCGAAGTGCTGGAAGCGTACGTGCAACTGGCCGCGTGCCATCGGCGGCTGGGCCAGAGCGCTCAGGCCCAGGCCGTGGTGGCCCAGGCTCGCCTGGCCCTGGCTCGCTTGAAAGACGACCAGGCTTTCACCGCACGCACCAATTACACCCGCGAGGAATGGACGCGCCTCCTCCATCTGCTGGACCGCCTGTGATGCCTTCCCCCATGTCCACTGCCTCCACGAAGCAACTGGCGGAGCTTGTGGCTCGCAAGCATGCCTGCCTGCGCGAGTTGTGCGCCCTCGGCGAACAGCAAGACGCGTGGATTGCCGCCGGCGACTTCGACCGCTTGTTTGCGCTGTTGTCCGCCAAGGAGCAGCTCCTGGAGCGGTTGCAGGGCATCGAGCGTGCACTCGACCCGTTCCGGGACGAGGATCCAGAGCAGCGTGTGTGGGAGACGCCCGAGGCGCGCCGCCACACGGCTGCGCTAGCCGCCGAATGCAATGCCATGTTGAAAGAGATTCTCGAACACGAGCGTGCGAGTGAATCCCGCCTGGCGGCCTACCGCGATCGTGCCGCCGCCATGCTGGCTGCCGCGCAGCAGAGCGTGCAAGCCCGGCATGCCTACGCCAGGCAGGGGGGCGACGCTCCCTCGCAGTTGGATTTGAGCAGCCGCCCGTAAGCCTTTGTGACAAGAATGCATGCCATGGACGAATGCCGCCCCCCCCTGACGTTGCCTGCCGCCTCGGATCTGGAAACGGTGCTTGCCGCCTGGCACGCCGCCACGGTCCGCCTGGAACAGACGCACGCCGCCTTGCGCGCCGAAGTCCGCCGTCTCACACGTGGCAGGCAAGTCGCAGGCGGCCGCCATAAAGCTCGCCGAGGACCGTTGCCAAAACGGGGCGGAGGTCGAGGCGAAATACAAGGCGTCGACCCCCGCCGCGCCCTTTTCCTCGACGCACCGCATGGCCGCCTCCAGCCCGATGGTCAAGGCGTCCTCGTCAAAATAGACCGCCGCGCGCTCCCCCTTCCCGGCGCGGCGCGCCCACGCCTCGCCGATCTTGCCGCGTTCCAGACGACAAAACGGCACATGGTAGCCACAACTGATAACGCCAATCACGGTGTGTCTCTCCTCTCAGGCAACAGTACGGCAGTCGGCCTCACGCGCTCAGCCCACGTCCGACCGAGCGTTGAGAGCCGAGTTCCTCCCGCGGCGCCCTCACGAGTCCCCGGCGGCCGACAGCGTCAACCCGTCGAGGAAACTCTGCAGATCTTTACGCACGCCCCCCTTGCCGGCCTCCCAGCGGCGCAGCATAAACCGGACTTTTTCGCTGTCCAACTCAAACAGGTAGGAACTGTGGAAGACGTGGCGAAAGACGCGCAGCTCGCTCAGCAGGCGGAACGCGGTGCGCCCGATGACGCGCGGCCGCACGCCCGCGATCTCGATCAGCATCCGCTCTAACACCTCGCCCGGTACCGCCGCCAGGTTCTCTACCCGCTCCTCAAAGACCCGTGCCACCTTCAGGAACAGGTCCTCGAAACAGCGAGAGATCAGGCTGAGCAGGTACGCGCAGGTAATGAGCGCCGGTTCGGGCAGTTCCCCGGGCGGGGGGTGTTGCGCCCCGTACGTACGCAGTTTGCCGTCGAGCTCCTGCACGCGCTCCAGGAGGGCGAGGATCTCGCCGCGTAAGGTCTGAACGGTCTCGAATTCTCTACCCGGCATACAACACCAGCGCGTTCTTGAGGCGCAGGCGCAAGCCCCGCGGCATCTCCTCTTGCCGCAGCAAATCCACCGCCACCTGCAGTTCCCGCTCTAATAGGGCGCGGGCGGCGAAGTAATCCTC
>JAIMBC010000353.1 GCA_023511675.1 Pirellulales bacterium | reverse complement strand
CTGCAGGGCCGAGGCGACGTGGAGCTGGTGCGACTATTGCTGGAATTCGCCGCCGATCTGGCGCCGGACCTGGATGCCGATGCCTGCCTGGCAGAGGTGGCGCGGCTGGCTGGCCGCGTCGCACGCCGGTTGCAGGGACAGCCGATCCGAGCCGCCACGCTGGCAGACTGCCTTCGCGCTGCCAGCGAGGTGCTCTATGTGGAAGAAGGCTTTCACGGCAACCGGGAAGACTACTACGATCCGCGCAACAGCCAGTTTCATGAGGTGCTGCACCGCCGCTGCGGCATTCCCATCACCCTGGCCGTGCTGTACTGTGCCGTGGCCCGTCCCGCAGGTCTGCCGGTGTTTGGCGTGGCGACGCCGGGGCACTTCATGGTGGGCTGCTGCCTGGACGATGCCGAACTGTATGTCGACCCGTACGCCGAAGGGGAGCTGCTCGACCGCCATTCCTGCCGCGAACGGGTGGAACTGGTGCTCGGCCGCGGCGGCATCGTGCGGGACGAGCATTTCCGTCCCGCTACCCCCCGGGACATCGCCGCCCGCGTGCTGAGAAACCTCAAGGCCAGCTACGTGATGCGCAATGGCTGGTCCGAGGCCCTGCTCGTCCAGGAGCGGCTTGCTCAACTGCTCCACGAAGAACGCACGGAGCAACGCGATCTTGGTTTGCTCTGCCTGCGCAACGGACAGCCGCAACGCGCCCTGCGGCTGCTGACCGCTTACACCGCGGACTGCGACGAGGCTGAAGCACGCGCACTGGAACCTTACTTGCGCTCCGCCCGCCGGCTCCTCTTCGAGATGAATTAGCCTGCCGCACACGCAGGCCGCCCCCCCATGGAACTGGCCGGCAAACGCATCACCGTGATGGGCCTGGGCCGCCACGGCGGCGGCGCCGCCGCGGCGCGCTTCGCCGCCCGCAGCAGCGGCCGCCTCACCATCACCGACCTCGCCCCTGCCGAGGCACTGGCCCACACGCTCGCCTCGCTCCAGGACCTCAGTCTGGAACGGCTCACCCTGGGCAGACATGACGCAGCCGACTTCGTGCATGCCGATGTGCTGTGCGTCAACCCCGCGGTCGTGCCGCACAACCCCTGGGTCGCTCTGGCACGCCAGCATGGTGCCGAGATCACCTCGGAGTGTGAACTTGCTCTCAACCTACGGCCGTGTCTGGCGGTGGGCATCACAGGCACCACGGGCAAATCGAGCACGGCCGCCATGCTGGCCGCGTGCCTGGCCGAGGCTGGCCGCCGCGTCTGGCTGGGAGGCAACATCGGCCACAGCCTGCTGGACGACCTGCCGCACATGCAGCCCGACGATGTGGCCGTCGTGGAGATCAGCAGCTTTCAGCTCCACTGGCTTTCGCCTCGGGTCCGCTGGCCAGAGCTGGCCATCATCACCAACTTCACCCCGCATCATCTTGACTGGCACGGCAGCCTGGACGAGTACCGGGCAGCCAAGTTACGGCTGCTGCACGGCAGCGGAGCCGCCGGTGCGGTGGTGCTGGGCAGCCACGCGCTGCTGCCAGAGGGGACACACGCACTTTGCCAGCACCTCGTCGAGCCCTGGCCGCTGGAGCGGCTGCCCACGCTCTCCGTGGCGGGGGCGCACCAGCGAGCAAACGCCGCCTGCGCTGCCGCAGCAGCGGCCTATCTGGATTTGCCGCCCACTGCCATTCGCCGGGCGCTGGCCCGCTTCGAGGGACTGCCGCACCGACTGGAATACATGGGGCTGTACCAGGGCCGCAGGCTGTACGACGACTCCAAGGCCACCACTCCCGCCGCAGCCGTAGCCGCGCTGCAAGCAGTGGCCGGTCCCATCTGGCTGCTGGCCGGCGGGCTGGCCAAGGGGGCCGATCTCTTACCCCTGGCCGCGGCCGCCGCCCAGAGCTGCGCCGGCATAGCCTGCTTTGGCACAGCGCGGCACGAGCTGGCCGGGTTGCTGGCGGAGATGAAGTCGCGGGCCGGCACGGCCGTGCACGAGCGGCTCGATGAGGCCTTTGCCTGGTGCTGGCAACACGCGCGGCCCGGAGATGCGATCCTGCTATCTCCCGGTTGCACCAGCCACGACCAGTTTCGAGACTATGCGGAGCGCGGCCGCTATTTCCGCATGCTGGCCGAGGGAGCCTGCCGCACGGCGGCTCGCGCCTAGGGTCCGAGCTGGCCTGTTGGACAACCGCGCGTTGCGGTGCCACGCGCTGGGCGCGTCCCTTGGCGGCGGGCATTCGCCGTTAAAGCAGGGGGTTGGGGCGCTAGGGGCTTTGCCCGCTCAGCCGGTCGTCCCTTATTCGGCTGCCTTTCGCGGCGGCAGGATCACCAGGCCTTTCACGCCCAGATCCAGGCGAAACAGGCCGCCGCGTCCCTGCTCGTCTCCTAGTCCGCCGGTGACAAATAACTGGTCGTGGTTCGGACCGCCGAAGGCCACGTTGCTCGTCGTGATGTTGCCCCCATCGTAACGCGCCAGCAGCTTGCCTTCGGGGCTGAGCACCTGCACCTGCTTCATGCCATAGTGCGCCACGTAGAGATTGCCCGCCGCGTCGAGGCACATGCCGTCCGGCTGATTGTCGATCTGTCCCGCCGCCTCATCCTTGCTCGGCAGCTCCGCAAACACCCGGCGGTTGGCCACCTTGCCGGGGCCGACCACTTCGTACACATGCACGCGGTTCTTCTGGCTTTCGGCAAGATACAACCGCGTGCCGTCGGCCGTGAGCACGATGCCATTGGGGTAGGCGAAGCCCTCATCGATCAAATGCGTCACGCCCTGGGCATCGACATAATGCACCGTGCCAATCGGTTGATCGAGGCTCGATTCGCCTGGGTCCGTAAAATAAAAGCCGCCGTTAGGCGTATCGAGCGTCAGGTCGTTCGGCCCCCGCAGCGGCTTGCCCTGGCACTCCCGTGAGGCAGGTTCCAACATCTCCCCCGCCGCCGAGAGACGCAGCACGGCATGGTGGCTGGCATCACACACCAGATGCGTCCCATCGGCGAGGATCTTGTGGCCGTTCGGTGCGCCCGTGCGCGCCCAGGGAGCGATCTTGCCGTCCAGCGTGAACTTGTGGATCGTCGTCCCCTCGGATAGGTATCCGTTGCCGTCATGATCGAAGACCACGCCCTCGCAGTAGTGGTCAACCACGGCAAGCTGCACGGGCGAGACGGTGGCGGGGTCGGGCAACTCCGCCGCGCCAATTCGGCCCGCGCCGCCGACAAGCAGCGCCACGTAGCACATGACGACGCAAGCCGCTACCGTCTTGCAGGCCATGTGCGTATGGCTGCGCCCTCGCAGGGGGCTGAAACTCGTTGCCGGGTGAAATCTCCTGGTGCTCATCTTTGCAACTCTGAAGTGTGGTGCTGAGTGACGGTAAGACGGTAACGGGGAGATGCAACGAACAGCGTCGCCATCCGCGGCGCCTACCTGGCTGCCGTGAGAGACTCTCCGCAAGCAGAGAGGGCCATCACCGCATAGGCCGTGCCGGCGTGCGTGATGAAATGCTTGCTATCTTTGTGCAATGAGCGCGTATACCAGCGCCCGCTGGCCCGCTGGTGCGACTTGAGCCAGGCCACGCCCCGTTGAATCTGCTCATGCTGCTGTGGCAGACCGGCCTGGCGAAGCACATAGATCACAAATCCTGTGCCGTAGCCGTCGCTCGTCTGCTTGTCCTGTTCCGAGCCGTCGGCGCGGACCCAATCGCCCAGGCTGGCCAGCGCCCAGCCTCCGTCGGGCCGCTGCAACGCCAGTAGTTCGGCAACCACGGCCTGCTGCTGCTCCGGCGCCAGAATTCCCTCCACCAGCGTGCTGGCCCACAGCAGCATGGCGCGGTGGTGCAAGGTGGGGGGCGGCTGCTCGCGCAGATACTGCCGGGCTCGCGCCAGGCCGGCCTGCGCCGCCTCGGTCTGGGCATAGCCCTCCGGCGCCACGCCGGCACCGATCACCGCCAACGTGACGCCGAAATGGTCGTCCGACTCCATGGGCGGCCAGTCGCACTTCAGCCAGTTCCAACCCCCGTCCTCGCGTTGCAAGGTCCACATGCGATCCAGCGCGGTGCGCGTGGCCGGGTGCAGCTTGCCAGCAGTGGCGGCGTCGTTCAGCGCCAGAAAGGCCGCAGCGCACACCACCTCGGCATCCCAGCGGGGCCCCTTTTCGGCCCAGCGCTGGTTGACCAGTTCCTCGGCATAGGCCCGCACCTGGGCATGTGCCGGCACATCCGCCGAGACGTGCGGCCTGGCCATCAGGTAGACGAAGTTCGTGTGGCAGGAGAAGCACTGGCGGCTCTTTTGCCAATCCAGAGCTGCCGTGTCCAGGAAGCGAGCTGCCCGCTCGAGCGAGTAGTCTCCCAGCGGCTCGTCCTTGGAGTTGGGAGCGGGAGCGATGACGTTTTCCAGCGTCACGGCATCGGGTGCTGCGGCATTCCCCGACACTGCTTGGCCTGCCACGTCTACCCCAGCAGTAGCTCCTTGAGTGTCCGGTGCTGCGGGCGGTTCGGCAGCGCCCACGGCGCAGCACAACAGAAACCACCCGACGGTCAGCTCGATCGTTAGCCGCATGCTACTGACTCCTCTACATTGTTCGGCGCGCTGGAGTGACGCTGCTCCATGTTCGCTGTTGGCAAGGGCAGGCCTGGGGGTGGGAGGGAGCATGCTCTGGACCGCTCCCCGATGCCGAATATCTTAGATTGCCTAACCGGCTGTGCTCAATGGCGTGGCAAGAAGCCTGCGCGGGAATGGACCGAGATGCCTCGCAACGCCGCCGTGTCACCACAGACACGCCGCTCTCTGGGACGCGGCTGGGGCGTCGGAAAGCACACCGAGGGGTGCCCACCCTTGCGTGCGTCGGGCGTGACAGTTGGACGCCAGTGCTGCGACGGGCACGGCGGGCCGCCGGGCGCACACCCCGCCCGCCGCCCCGCGCCTGGGGGTGGGGGGGGCCCGCCAGCGCCGCCCCCGGGGCGGGGCGGAGGGTGAAGAAGGTGGCCACTTCCTGGCCGGAGGCGAAGCCGGCGCCC
>JAIMBC010000352.1 GCA_023511675.1 Pirellulales bacterium | reverse complement strand
GAGATAACCGTCGCGAAACACAAACCGCTGTACCACGCCATGCTCGCCCCCGCTGGCGAAAAGCAGCTTGCCCTGTGGGTCAAACGCCAGTCCGTAGAAAGCCTGATCCAACACGACCCGCGAGACGATGGCCTGGCGTTTGAGATCCACCACGACCACTTCGTGCGTACCGTATCCTGCGTGCAGCACGGCCGCCCAGGGCTCCTTTGGGTGCAGCGCGATCTGCACAGGGAAGTCGCCCAGCTTGATCTGCTTGCCCACCGGGGCCAGCGACCACTGGTTTGGCAACAAGATCATCCCGTCGGGCTGAAGGCCCGGCAGGCGGCGTCGGGGACCTTCCTCTGCTTGAGCCGCTTGCAGGGCGCACAGGCACAAGGTCAGGAACAACGCGTGTTGCCGCAGCATCATACTCACTCTCCACCGTGGAGCGCCGGCCCGCCGCAGCACACGCTGCGCCGCATGATTCGGGCGGCACGCATAGGATAGGCCGCCTGCGCGACGGTTGCCAGCCAGGGGCCGTTGCCCGCGCCCCACTTGCGTACTACGCTGTTCGTGACCGTGGCGTGGCCCGCTGCGCCTCGCCGCGCGGTGGGAACCAGTTCTCAAGCGTAAAACGCAGCGGCGGTTGCCGCAGCGCCCTTCGCACTACCCACAACTGGAGGCATGGGGATGGATGGCAAACGAGCGTTCCTGGCGGTGCTTGCCATGGCGTGTGCGCTGGTGGTGCAACGGGCCCTGGCGGAAGAGCCGTTACGGCCGGGGATCGGCCCGGATGATTGGCCGCAGTTTCGGGGACCCAATGCCACGGGCGTCTCGCAAGGCATGGCGCCGCTGCCCGTGGAATTCTCGAGCGAACAGAATGTCCGCTGGGCGTTAGAGCTGGGAGACGGCGTGGCCTCGCCCATTGTTGTGGCGGGGCGGGTCTACATCACCGCCATGAGCGAGGCAGACGTGCTGTCGGTCTACGCACTCGATGCACGCAGCGGCACGCTCCTCTGGCGGCGGGATTTGCCCATGGGCACCTTGCCCGCCATCACGCCTCCCAACAGCCACGCCTCTTCGACACCCGCTTGCGACGGCACCCGGCTGTACGTGTACGCCAGCACGCTCGGCCTGTTAGCGCTGTCCGTCGAGGATGGTGCGGTGCTGTGGCGGCACGCCCTCCCCGTGCCGCAATACCTAATGGATTGGGGTGCCGCCAGTTCGCCCATCGTCTGGCAAGACATGGTGATCTTCAATCAGGACGACGACCTCGACTCATACCTGTTAGCGCTCGACGCTGCCACCGGCACTGTGCGCTGGAAGACCCCGCGGCCCGAGATGCTGGCGGGCTATGCCGTGCCAGTCATCTGCCAGGCCGAAGGCCGCAGCGAGATCGTGATCGCCGGCACCGGCAAGCTCAAGGGCTACGATCCCCAGACGGGCCGCGAGCTGTGGACGTGCAACTCCCTGCTACGCACGATCATGACCAGTCCCGTCGTGCGCGGAGACATGATCTATCTGGCCGTGCAAAGCTACGGCGATACGGACCGCACGCTCAAGTACGCCTTGCTGGAGTGGAAAGATACCAATCAGGATCGACGTATCACGCCCGAGGAAATTCCCCCCGCATTCGCGGAACGCTTCGCCATCGCCGATCGCGACCGGAACGGCGCACTGGACGAGCAAGAGCTGGAGCATGCCTTCCAGTCTCCCGACAACATGGTGGGTGGCGGCAGCACCGTGCAAGCGGTGCGAGGCGGCGGCAGCGGCGACGTGACGCCCACCCACCTGGTGTGGCAACTGCACAATCGCTCGCCCTCGAACATTTCCAGCCCGCTGCTGGTGGGTGAGCAACTGTTCATGGTCAAGCGTGGCGGGCTTTCCAGCGCCTTCGACGCCGCCACGGGTGAGCCTCTCTGGCAGCTCAAACGGTTGCAGAACCTGGGCGAGTACTATGCCTCGCCCGTTGCCGGCGATGGAAAGATCTACATCGCCGGCGAGAACGGCTTCATCGTGGTCCTCGAGTCTGGCCCTCAACTCAAGGTGCTGGCACGCAACGACGTGGGCGGCGTGTGCGTGGCCACGCCCGCGATCAGCAGCGGTGCAATCTACATTCGTACTCGCGACCGCTTGTATGGCATCGCCGCCGACAAGTAGCAAACCGCGGCCGACAAGCCCACCGCCGCCTACACTCACGCCCAGCAGGAACTCCAGCCGATGATTTGCATGCCGCCATTTCTTCCCCATCCTCGTGGTACGTATGCGTGCAGGCTTGCCCTTGCCTGGGGAATTGCCTGCATGGCCGCGTGTGCCGCGTTGGGCGCTCCGGCGGACACAGCCGCACCAGGCGCTGCGCAGGCCTCGTCTCCCCCTCAGGCCCCTCCCAGGCAAGGGGCTCAGCCCCACGAGGCCCAGCAAGCAGCGGCTCTCTCAGCCGGCGCAGGACCGCCGCCCGCTACCTCCCAGGTGCATATTGTCGTCGGCCCACAGTCGCACGAACTGGTTCGCCTGGCAGCCCACGAATTGGCAAGCCAGCTCGAACGGCTGTACCGCACCGAAGTCCAAATTGCCGACGCAATACCCGCCGACACACGCGCGCTGGTGCTCGTGGGCAGCCCGCAAGACAACCCCGCCATTGCCGCCGCCATGGAGGGCCGCTGGCCGCAGCTCTCGCAGCAGGGCCTGCTGCTGCGGTCCATCCCAGAGCCGCCGGCCCTGGTTGTCGGCGGCGGCAGCCCGCGCGCCACGCTCTGGGCCGTCTACGAACTCGGAAGGCGGCTGGGGATCACGTATCTCTTGTCCGGCGATGTCGACCCCGCCCCGCCTGCCGAGCCGTTCTCTACGACCGGCTACGACGTGCTGCTGGAGCCGCAGTTCCCCCACCGCGTTCTTGCGCTGCTGGGAGATCAGGTGATCGGCCCCTCTTGCTGGGACCTCAACGAGAACGCCCGCGTTCTTGGCCAGCTTGCCAAGCTCAAGTACAACGGGGTCGTTCTTGTCATGCACCCCTGGCAGCCGTTTGTGCACTTCTCGGTGAGCGGCATCAGCAAGAGCCAGGCGCGGTTGTGGCGGCAGACGCACTGGCCAGTGGGGGGAGACACAGCGGGCCGTGCCGCTTTTGGCGGC
This sequence comes from Pirellulales bacterium, assembly GCA_023511675.1. Taxonomy (GTDB): domain Bacteria; phylum Planctomycetota; class Planctomycetia; order Pirellulales; family JAIMBC01; genus JAIMBC01. Next base: position 1,924 of record JAIMBC010000352.1, on the reverse strand, counting down.
GCACGCAGTTTCGTCAACCCGGACCTGGCCGGCAAGAATTCGTACCCCATGCTGACGGATGCCGGCATTGAACTGGCACGCGGTATCATGGCCCGCGCACGCCAACTGGGCATGTCCTGCGCCGTGCTGTTTGCACCGCTGGAGGTGCCGCAGGACTTCTCCTCCTTGTTGCCCGAGTCGGCGTCGCCAGCGGGGGCAGAAGGACTTTCCCTCATTCCTCATCCCACGCGTGCGAAGGAAATCGAGCCTTGGTCCGCCGCAGTGTCCGCACAATGGCAGGCCTACCTGCAAACGTATCCCGATCTGGAGGCTCTGTACCTGTCTCTCCCCCAGGAGCCTGTATGGACCGAGGGGGCCCCTGACGCCTGGCAGGAGCTGACGGGCCGCACTAGGGACGAGCTTCAGCAACTCATCGATACCTTGCCCGAGGGTGAACGCGCCAGCGTGCAAGGCCCCCTGCTCTTGGGACACGTAAGCAGCCTGGCATTCTTGAGGCGAGCGATGGCCGCCCTCTCTCCTCCTTCCAGGGGCATGCCCCGGCTCTATCTCAAGGGACTGCATCCGGCCCTGTACCCCGCGGCGGAGGAGCTGCTGCCGCCCGGCGCGGGGGTCGTGGCCAGCGGGGAGCACGTAGCAGAGGAAGGTGAGGCATCGACGCTGGCCCGGTTGCCCAAGTCGCGTCACGGGGTGGTCTGGCTCATGTTGGGGGAGGCGGGCCAGGGCACGTTCTTTACCTCCGAGGGGGTCAAGCTCCGCGACCGGCTGCTCGCCGCCCAACAAGCCGGTCATGACGGCTTTGTGCTGGAATGTGCCGTGGCGGCGGACCATGACTTCACGCTGCATTTGCTGTCGCGAGCAAGCTTCGAACCGGACCTGAAGGTGGAGGAGGCGCTGGGAAGTCTGATCGACCCCCTCTGCGGCCAGGGCGTGGCCGAACGCGTGGCATTGGCCCTGGAACGCATCGAGCGTGCTGGCGCGTTGATCGCCCGCCACGATCCGCAGTGGGGCCGGCCTGCTCCCCAGATGGTGTTGCGACACGCCGTGGCCGAACCAGCCCCGACATGGTGGGAAGAGGCGGCCGCCCTGTACACGGAGGGAGCCAACGATCTGTACCGCGCCGCAGACCGCTCCCGGGTCGAAGGCCGGCCGTACCTCCGCCGACTGATCCGCCGCTGCGAGTGGGGCTGGTACTACTTTCAGTCGGTTGCGGCGCTCCGCGCTGCCGAGCAAGCGAACGACCTCGACAGCCGCCTCTCGCAGCTCGAAGCGGCCGTAGAGCACATGTATAACGGACTTGCCGCTCTGGCCGAAGCGGCGCACGATAACAGTTCCCGCGCCGTGATTGCCGTGCTGAATGAGTACGGCTATCGGCCGCTTGCCGCCCGGCTGGAGGAGGCGGGGCGTTAGGCAAGTGCGGCCGCAGAGTTTGAAATCCTGCGGGCGGCTCGCGTGCGGAGGCCCGCCCTGTACCTGCGGGCAGCGCCAACTGCCCGTCCTGGAGGGTCGCTAACGCGGCCGGATCCAGATTACGCCTTGCCGCACGTCGTAGGCGAGGTTGTATTGTGCCAGCACGGCGGCCAGGGCCTCTGCCACGGTGGTCTGTGTTAGGCTAACGCGGACGCGATCACCCGGACTGCGGCCGGCGTCTCCCAGCGCCTCAACGTCCAGTTCGATGCGCACCGAAGCAAGCTGTCCCAGGATGTCGATCGCCTCTCCCAGCGCTATATCAGGCAGCTCGATGGCTGCCAGCGGAACTTGCAGCTTGGCTTCGATTTCTGCCGCATCTGGCTGTTCCGCGTCCGCACGCTCTGGCTCTGGCTCCGGCTTGGCCGGATCGAGTTCGATATCCGCCTCCGATGGAGGCAGCCGCTCGGCCCCAGATGTCGTGACCCGGGCGGGGCGGCGAAGGGAGGCGGGTCAGGAT
>JAIMBC010000351.1 GCA_023511675.1 Pirellulales bacterium | reverse complement strand
GCCCGAGCGGTGCGCTGCCCGCGCTTCGCCCTCGCTTGCGGCGTCGCGCGAGTGATGTACGTTGCGTCACGGAGAGATGGCCGAGTGGTTGAAGGCGCGCGTCTCGAAAACGCGTAGGCGATGAGCCTCCTGGGTTCGAATCCCAGTCTCTCCGCTCCTGGATATCCCACGATTTCACAGGCGCCGCTCTCGTAAAAGGACGGCGCCTGTGTCTTTATACCACACGTCCTCCTCGCATTTTTCAACAGGACCCGCTGCCTGAGGGCAGGTGTCCTGGCACTGTCCATCCCGTCCCTTCTCGCTCCCTCGGGCCCTGAGCCTGGCTCACCCGTCTGTACAGCCACGTGTGTGCGCCGCTGGATGGTACAATGGGCACCACCATTCTAGGATCGTGTGCTCTTGGCAGCGCCCGGCCCGGGCGCTTTGCCCGATCAGAGGTTTTAGCCCAGGAGCTTCACACCGCAAGCGCAGTCCGAGCAGCATGGAGCGATGCCTGTAACCCACACCACGGCCTCGACCCCTGGGGCAGCGCGGACCGTCACCGCGCCGGAACCGCTGGCTCATGACGCGGTGCGCCGCATCGCGCGCAACGCCCTGGCGCCCATGGCCGCCCAGTTGATCAACAAGGGCCTGTTCTGGGCCTTCAGCATCTACATTGCGTTGATGTGGGCCCTGGTGCTGCGCTTCTGCTTGCAGCCGGAAGCCATCGGCACCAAGACGCATCTGAAAGTCACCGCGTTCACGGCCTTTCTGGGCGTGTTGGCGGTGCTGGTGTTGAGCCGGCTTCCCATCATCTCCTCGCTCACCGCCGAGACGCAATCGGCCAGCCTGGCCGGCCGGCTGCTCGGCTTCACGCTGGGCGTGGGCCTGGTCGAAGAGGGCGTGAAGGCATTTCCCATCTACCTGTTTCTGTTCCGCAGGGGGCAGTTCCAGCGCCCCCTCACCTACGCTTACATGGGTGCCATGAGCGGCTTGGCCTTCGGCAGCACCGAGGCCGTGGTCTACTCGCTCAGCTACGCTCAGGGCCTGGCAGTGGGCGGACTGGGATTCGGCGACTACATCGTGGTGCAATTCATCCGCTTCATCACCTTGCCCCTGCTGCACGGAATCTGGAGCGGTATGGCCTGCTACTTCGTGGGACTGGCGGCACTCAACCGCAACAAGGCCCGCGTGCTGTTCGTCGTGGGCCTGAGTATGGTGGCCGTACTGCACGGCGTGTACGACACGTTCGCCAGCGGCTGGGGCGGTCTGGCCATTGCCGTGGTATCGCTGTTGATGTTCGTGAGCTATGCCCGCACCGACGCTCATGTGGTCAGGGAGGTGCAACGACCCATCCTCACCGACTCGATGGTCGCCGCCGGCCTGCCGCCCGTGGGACCGCAACCCCCAGCGGCGGAGGGGACTACAGGCCATGCCTCCATGGCGCACGCAACTGCCGCAGATAACCCCGTGGCCCAGCCCTTCCCAGGCCCTCCGGTTGGGAGCCAGCCTGACGTGGGCCAACCGCCCCTGGCAAGACCGTCTGCCAGCCCGCCGTCTGCAAGCCCGCCGTCCAGCAGCCACCCAGTAAGCGATCCGCCGCCACGACGGTATGGCTAGCCGCTGGCTCCCACTCCGAATGCCCCCTTTGGCCATTCCTGCGCACGGCAACGCCACCGGCCTACCAACGGGGGGCGTGTGGGCGGAGTTGGCTCACGCGGCATTGGCTTCCCGTTCGCGCCGCGCATAGCGAGCGATCAGGCCCGCCAGGATCAGGCCGCCGCCCGCGAGCGTCCACCAGGCTGGCCGCTCGCCCCAGGCCAGCCAGACCCACAGCGGCATGAGTACTGGTTCGGTGAGCGCCAGTAGCGCAGCCTCATGGCCCGGCACGTGGTGCAGGCCGCGTGCGAACAGCAAGTAAGGTACTCCCATCTGTACCACGCCAAAAGCGGCCACGGCCGCCAGTTGACCGAGCGAGGGATGCACTGCGCTCGCGGCGTAATAGGGCGAGAGCAGCGCCGCCGCCACCAGGTGATTGGCTGCAACCAGGAACGCCGCATCCTCGCCGCGCAGGCGGCGCAGGCCAATCACCACTCCGGCGTAGAGGATGCCCGCCGCCAGGCCCAGCACCACGCCCGCCGTGGACGTGCCGGCTGTGGCGCCTGCGAACTCCATTGCCAGGATCAACCCCGTGCCCAGCAGGCCGCAGCAGAGGGGGATGGCATCGGCCAGCTTGGCCCGCTCCTTGCCCAGAGTACATGCCCAGAGAAACACCCACAGCGGGGCCGTGCATTGCAACCAAATGGCGTTGGCCGCGGTGGTGAGGGTCATCGACTTGAGGAAGCAGATATTCATGCCGGTGAAGCTGAGCACCATGGGCACAATCCGCCAGTTCCAGCGGGGGCGGCGAACCCAGGGCAACAGCACCAGACCGGCAAACAGGGCGCGCCAGAAGGCCAAGAGCACGCCGCGCTGGTCCAAGGGCCAGTCGTCGAACAGGTGCGACTTGACGAACAGGCCGCTGGAACTCCACAGCAGGGCAGCGGCCAGCACGTGAGCACGGCCAGCCAGGCGGCGTTGGGGGGGTGACTCGGCAGTAGGCATGGCGGAGGCAGGGGCCAGATTGGGGGGACCACGGCCCTCCATCGTAGCAGGCGCAGGACTGCCTGCCTCAGCCATCCACGTCCGTTTCCAGAAAGCGGGCCAGTTTGTGGAAATCGCTCTTCAAATCGATGTACCGTACCCGCGCCCTGAGTGTTTCCTGATCGATGAGCTGGTCGAACGGGACCCAGTGCAGTTCCAACTGCCCGCGGACGGAGATCATCACGCCATCCTCCTTGGCCTCAACCAGTACGCGGTAAGCGCCCACGCCAAGCTGGCTGCCCAACATGACGTCAAAGGCGTGTGGCCTGGCACAACGCGTCTCGTAGCCGAGCTGCAGGCCCACGACCTTGCGTTGCCGCTGGGTCTGCCTCTTGTACTCTTCCGCCACCCAGGCGGCGAATTTGCGGCCCAGGTTGACCTGCGAGAAGGCAATGTGTCCGTGCTCGTCTCTGGGAATGCCCTGGAGGTACGCGGCAGGCAAGAAATCGGCCAGGCCCTCGGCCATCACGATCACGCCGAAGTGCTTGCCTTCGCGCTCTTCGCGGGCACGCATGGTGGCCACGATCCGCCGCACCACGGCGTCCACATTCATGATGCGTCGTTCGTAGGGCTGCTGGGTGATGGGGTCAATGGCTGGTTCGAAATCGGCGTACTGGCCATAGACGTCCTCCGGGCCGAGCACCAGGCTGGCCTCGCCGGCGATGGCAGCGCCGTAAGCCAGCCAGCCGGCTCGACGGCCCATGGTTTCGGCAAGAAAGTACATGCTGCTAGCCTCCGCATCGGCCAGCAGGTTGCGGATTTCCGTGGCCAGCGTGTCCGCCGCGGTAAAGTAGCCGAAGGTGAAGTCGATCCCCTCATAGTCGTTGTCGATGGTCTTGGGGACATGCACCACGCGGATGCGCGGGCTCCCCTCCGGCAGGTAGTACTGGAAGCGTTGGAATTTGTTAGCCGTGGTCAGCGTGTCGTCCCCCCCAATGGAGATCAAGGCGTCGACCTCCAGGGAGCGGAGGGCCTCATAGATCGTGCGGAGCTTGGCCGTGCGTTCAGGATCGCGCAAATGCGCGGGGTGCCAGATCTCGGAGCCGGGATTGGTCCGCGCCGTGCCGATGAGAATGCCTTGCGTGTTGCGGGTACGTTTCAGGCGCTGCTGGTCGAGCATGATGTAGTGCCGGCCTTCCACCAGCCCCTCTTCAGGTTTGTAATTCACCAGACGGGAGTAGCCGTGCAAGATGCCGACGACCGGAATACCGTGCTTCAGGAAAGAGGCTGCGGCGGTGGAGATGACCGCGTTGGCCGCTGGTGCCGGCCCTCCGGCGAAGAGGATCGCCACCTTGCGGCAAGGCGGCAGCGGTGGATTTCCTGGGGAGGATTGCATGGGAATTTCCTTCCTTCGTGCCGCGGCGGGCCATCGTCGTTGCGCCGCTTGCCGGTCTGGTTGGAGGGTCTCATGGCAGGTTCCATTATACACGAATCGCCACAGCTCCTGGCATGCTGGGTAGCCCCTGTTGATGACGCTGCGGCGCCGTTGCCGCATGGCGTCGGCAGCGGCAGAGGGGTATCCGAGCCCGGCGCCCTACGCGCCGGCCTCGGCCCGCGGGATCCGGTGGGACGATCCCGCCATCGGCATCGCGTGGCCTGCACCGGTAGTGCTGGTTTCCGAACGCGACCGATCGTGGCCGCTGCTCGATTCGGCCGGCGTGGAACCATGAACGCGCTGGACGCCTTGTTGGTGGAACGCGAGCGGACCGGCCAGCCGGTTCGGATCGGACTGATCGGCTCCGGCGTCACGGGACGGTCCATCGCCCTGCAACTCCTGACCCCCGTGACAGGGCTGCGGCTCGCCGCCATTGCCAACCGGACCTTGGAACGTGCGGTTCGCGCCTATCGCGAGGCTGGCGTGCAGCAGGTGCGGCAGGTGGAGACCGCGGGGGGGCTCGAGGCAGCGGTGGCGGGAGGCGAGTTCGCGGCGACGGCCGATGCGGTGGCAGTGTGCGAGGCCGGCAACATTGACGTCGTCATCGAGGCGACCGGCACCGTGGAGTTCGCCGCCGGCGTAGTCGAGCGAGCGATTGCCAATGGAAAGCACGTGGTGTTGGTGAACGCCGAGCTGGATTCCACCCTCGGCCCGATACTCGCCCGCAAGGCCCGCCAAGCAGGGGTGGTGTTTACCGATACCGACGGCGACGAACCGGGCGTCGCGATGACGCTTCTGCGCTACCTCCGGTCGCTCGGTCTTCGGCCAGTGGCGGCGGGAAACATCAAGGGCCTGGTGGACCGGTATCGCACCCCAGAGACCCAGCGCGACTTCGCGGAGCGCTACGGACAGGACGCGCGCAAGGTGACCTCGTTTGCCGACGGGACCAAGCTCTCGATGGAGGCAGCGATTCTCGCGAACGCCACCGGCTTCCGCGTGGGGCGCCGGGGCATGTATGGCCCTGCGGTCGAGCATGTGAC
>JAIMBC010000350.1 GCA_023511675.1 Pirellulales bacterium | reverse complement strand
ATCTTGCAAACCAGCCTGGACATCAGCGTCGCGACCCGCGGCCGCACCTCCGGCTTCCTTCCCCGCACCGGCCGCCCCATCCCCAGCCCTCGCCACAGCGCCGCCACCGGCCGTGGGGGACGCATGCGCCTGCCTGGCACTATCGATCCAGCCCAGTGCGTACAGCCCGAACACCGTCAATCCTCCTCCCAGCATGGCCGCCATCACGCCTGCACGCGTGGCACGCCGCCAGTACAGCGTCAGAGCCATGGGAACCAGAAACGAGCAGCCCTGCCCGCTGCCGGTAAACACAATCACGTATTGCAAGAACTGCGGCGGATTCAAGGCGCCGATCATCACTACCAGCCCCACCAGGGCCGTGACCAGATAACTGCACCGGCGGATGGTGCGCTGCGACACGTTGGGATTGATGGTCCGCTGGTAGATGTCTCGCACCAGGCTAGAGCTGATGAGCAGCAAGAAGGCGGCTACGGTGGACATGATGGCCGCGTATGGCGCGGCCAGCAGCAGGCCGGCACAGAAGGGGCCGATGCGCCAGCCGCCCAGCTTGAGGTTGCTGGTGACTTGCCGTGCCATGGCGGGCATGATGCTGTCTGGCTCCCCCTCGGTGCCGATCTCGCGCAAGTACTCCGTGGGGAAGATGGCTCGGGCGCACACGAAGATCACGATCAGGCTCAGGTAGGTGACCACGTAGTAGCCGCAAACCAGCAGCAGGGCGCGGCGGAGGCTGGCCGAATCTTTGAAAGACATCAGCCTCACCATGCCACTGGGCTGGCCCGCGGCCATCAGGGACCACATCAAGAAGAACGAGAAGGCCAACCCCAGCGGCAAGAAGTGCCCGGGGCCCGGTCCCTGGATCAACTGCGGATCCTGCTGCCAAAGGCTGTAGGTGGCGGCTGTCAGTCCCGTGAGTTCGGTGCGTGAGGGGGCCGTGTCGGCCTCCCTCTGACCGCCCCCCGCGCCTGCCGCAACCGCCTCGCGGACGGGGGCCGCCTCGCCTGAGCCTCCCGGCTCGCCAGAGGCAGCGGGCTGGTCGGAGACGCGCGGCTGGCCGGAGCTGCCCGGCTCGCCCGAGCCAACAGCCTCGCTGGCCGGGGCCGCCTGCACGGCAGTGTGGCCGGGCGGCTCGATCACCAGCGAGGGCACGGCCCTCACTGCCAGCACGGCCATCAGGATCACGCCCGCCAGCATCACCAGCCCTTCCAGCACGTCGGTCCAGGTGACCGCCCAGTATCCGCCGTAGGTGGTATACCCTACGACGGTCAGAGCAAAGATCGCCAGGCCGATCACGTACCCTTTGTCCACGAGCAGCCCCAGCAAGGGGATCCGCACTTTTTGCGGCGGAAACCGCACATGCTTGGCCAGCACGCGGCTGCCCTCTTGAAAGTACACCTCGACCTCCTGCTCGGCGTTGATGCGCGTGCGCTGCGGCAGGTAGCGGGCGCGCGGATGCGGCAGGGGCGTCCGCTGTACCTCTCTACCCCCCCCCGAAAGCCGAAAGGAGAGCACCAGTTGGTTTCCCTGCACCTCGGCTCCTTCGAACTGTGCGGGCGCCGGCGGCAGCCGCAGCGCCTCTTTCATCACCAGCCCGCCAGCCTTGAACTGGGCCACCAGATTGAAGGCCACGTACACCAGAATCAGCAGCGTGGCGCAGATTCCCAGAGCGGGACTTTGAAAGCGGTCGCGCAGCACGTCCGGCACCGTCACGGCGCCCGACACCCGCGCCACCTGGTTGATCCGCTTGCCCAGCAGGGCCATCGTCGTCAAGGGCACCACCATGTAGCTGGCGATCCACAGGGCCATCACCCAGCCGTGCGAATAGATCAGCGAAGGAAAACCCATAAACGTGCCGCCGCTGACCGCCGTGGCCGCCACGGTCAACGCCAGCACCCACGCCCCCAACCCCCGGTTGCCCAGAAAGTACTCTTTCACAAAATTGCCGCGCCCCAGCAGCCGATGCGAGGCAATGCCCAGCACCGCCACCCCCACCAAATAGCAGGCAAACGCCCCAATCACCTGCCAGCTCTCTCGAGACAACTCAAGTCCCATCCCCAGGCTCCTCATCCTGGTCTGCCCCCAGCGGATCGTCTTCCATCACGCGCAAGCAAAACCAGATCGTGGCCGCAGTGCACGCCGCCCACGGACAGAGAATGCCGTAACACACCCAGCGCGGCACGCCCCACACGCTCTCCTGCGGCCGCGCCGGCTCGGACCGTGCCAGGCCCACGCGGACCAGCCAACTTTCAGGTGGGTGCTCGTACCCGCGCAGAAAACTGTACCCGACGGTCCAGGCCAGCGCCAGCAGCCACACGCACGCCACGAAGCGGGCCTCCCGTCGGGCATGCGCGAACACGGAACCCAAAGTGTGGCGATCCATGGGCGGGCAGGGCTGGAGGTGGCGGGAAGGCATCTGCCCCCTTTTGCCGCGGATTGTAAGCTCGCGCCACGGCAAGCTCAAGCAGCGCCTTGCTGGCAAGCAGGGGCGACGCCGGCTGCCTGTGTGGGACGCGGCACGTGCCTGCCCTCCTCGCGGCGGGGCAGTGCTATGTCACCGAGGGCCTGCATCACGCGCCGTGGCCGCTCCTCCTCAGGGGAGAGTGCTTCAGCCTCCTTTTTCCGAGGGCACGAGGAAGCCCGCCGCATCGGCACGCAAGCGGCCCTCCGAGACCGCCAACGCTACAGCGCTGCGCGCCAGCTCCGCAAGCTGCCCCCCCACGCGCTTGAACCCCATCGTGCGTAACGCTGCCGTAGGCAGCTCGTCGGCCGGAATTCCGTACTCGATGCTGGCGGCTAGCACGGCGGCGGCCGCCACCTCGTGCGGGTCGATCAACCGCGGATCCGTAACCGCTTCCTCGCCGCCACGCCACCGCACGGGCGGCTGCGACTGCCCCGGCAGCCACACAAACTCGCCATGCAGCTTCAGGGCCTTGCGCTTGGCGGCATGAGCCAGCGCGTCGTCGATGAGCGTCTTGGCCTTGCCTGTGGCGCGGGTGCGATACAGTCCGCACACCTTCCGCGCCAGCTCCTCTCGATGAATGGGCCACTCCACCTGCGCGATCTGCTCCAGCAGGCTGACGAGGTTGCCCCGCGGTAGCCGCAGCAGCTCTTTGCGTGTGCCTCGCAGCCGGCCTTCGTACGCACGGTACGCCTGCACGCCGGGGGGCAACTCCGCGTCGGCCGCGAGCGGGTGGGTGCCGCGGCCTGCCTTGCTTCCAGCCGGCGCGCCGTCCGCCATGCTCGGCGTACCCTCGTCCTGCTGATCCGTGCGCGGCTGCTCGCATGCCGCGCCGACAAGCCCATCCCCTCCGCCATGCCCGCCCGCACCAGACTGTAAGGGGGGGGAAAACTCCGCAGCCGTTCCTTCCCGCAGCCGAGCCGCACCCACCGAGGCAGAGAGCCCCCCTTGTTCAGCCTCTGCCAACATCTGCTCCAACCGCTCCAACACCTGCCGCGGTTGCTTCAGAAAGGCGGTCGACCACACCCGGGCCACACGCCAGCCAAGACCGTGCAAGACCTCCATGGCCAGTCGCTCACGGTCCCGCACGGTCGGTATACTGGCCCAGGACCTGCCATCGCACTGGATGCCCAGCACATACCTCCCGGGCTGCCGCGGATCGCGCACCGCCAGGTCCAGCGGTGCCGGCTGCGGCACCACGGCCACCTCCCACCCGCGAGCACGCAGCACGTTACACAGATGCCGTTCGATCGCGCCGGGATGCTCGGCCTGCATGGCACGCGCATCTGGCCCGGCCGCTGCGTACTCCAGAAAATCTCTCAGGGCGCGCACGCCGCGGGGGGTTGTCGGCCCGACCTTCAGATCCTCGGCCAGCAGAGACGAGAAGACCACGCACCGCTGGCGTGCCCGAGTCACCAGCACGTTCAGACGCCGCCAGCCCCCCTCATGATTCAGGGGGCCGAAGTTCTGGGCCAGCCTGCCCTGCGCATCGCGGCCATAGCCCACAGAGAGCAAGATCACGTCCCGCTCGTCGCCCTGGATGGTCTCCAGATTCTTGACGAAGAAGGGCTCTTCGGGATGCAGGGCGAAAAACGCCTCGTAGGCGGGATCGGTTTCCAGGCGGCGGAGCCGTTCGATTTCGTCCTGGATGGCAAGCTGCTGTGCCAGGCTGAAGGCACCCACCCCCAGCGAGAAATGCGGCCGCCGGCGCGCATGCTCCAGCACCTCCCTGGCGACGGCGCGTGCCTCCTCGAGGTTGCAGCGGCTGCCCCCGCGGCCATAGGTCGTGTGAGGCAGATGGCGCAGGGAAAGGCCCAGTTCGTCGCGCGTGGTCGAGGGACTGGGAAAGACGCGGAGCTGGCCGCCATAGAACGCGCGGTTGGAGAACTCGATCAGCGATTCATGCCGGCTGCGGTAGTGCCAGCGCAGCATGGCAGCCGGCAGGCACACGTGGCCGATGCCGAGGACGCTTTCCAGGTCGGTCATGGAGGCGGCGGCAGGCTCGACGTCCTGGTCTGCGTCGGCAGGGGAGGGTTCCGAGGTATCGTAGGCTGAAAAGAAGCGGGTGGGGGGAAGTTGCCGTTCGTCCCCCACCAGGATCACGCGGGCGGCACGCGCCACGGCGCCCAGGGCATCAGCAGGTTCGATCTGGCTGGCCTCGTCGAAGATGGCCACGTCGAAGTGCAGCCGGCCGGGTTCGAGAAACTGCGCCACGGAGATGGGGCTCATCAAGAAGCAGGGCTTGAGGGACTGCACGGCATCTCCGCACAACTTCAAGAGCTGCCGCAGGGGCTTGAGCCCACGGCGGCGGCGGATCTCGGCCTGCAACAGGCCCAGCCGCGAGCCGGGACTGGTCGTGCGTCCCGGTCCCGGGCGGCGCGCATCGATTTCTGCCCACAACCGCGCCTGACTGGTCTTCAGCCATGCCTGGTCCAGTTGCCGGAATCGCTCCGACAGCGCATCGAGATCCGCTGCGGTGCGTGCCGCCAGTAGCGCTCGTTGCCGGCAAGCCGCGTCCAGCCACAGCCGGTAGAACTGTCGCAAGAATGCTGCCGGCCATTGAGAAAACGGCACGCTGCGGCCGTGGCTGCGGCACCAGTCCAGAAACGGACTCAGCCCCGCCGCGGCACAATGTTGCCAGTGCCGTAC
>JAIMBC010000349.1 GCA_023511675.1 Pirellulales bacterium | reverse complement strand
GAAGCGGTCCGTCCGCAACAAGAAGCTTGCGGTGGAGCAACTGACAGCGCAGATTTCCGGCCTCGGGGATACTTCGGCTGCCTGGGGACATGCCCCCCAGTTTATGCAATCCACGCTGGAGCATGCTCGGCTCGGCGTGGTGTACTTGCTGGGCAAGCTGCGAGCCCGTCCCGACATATTCAGCATTGTGCTCGAGGGTGGGCTATCGGTCACAGGCAACGTCCTGAGCTACTATGGGGGTAAGATTGCAGACGGCGGGCTGGGCAATGAGGCGGTGGACTTCGGGCAGAACATCTTCAACACCGTCATGGTCCCGGGCAACATGATCCTGAACGCGGCCAACTCCGCCGCCCTTGACGTCCATGCCGATTCTGAGAAGCGGTCATTGGCGGAGAAAGTCCGCCAGGTATTCGAAGACTTCATCCGCAAGACGCTCCAGGTCATCATGGAAAAAATCGGCGATACGGAGCTTACCTATGCCGCTTTCAAGAACCTCGGCCTGCTGTGTTCGAAGCTGTTCATGGAGACCATCGGCGCTGGCTTGATCAGCGGCATTACAGACACGTTCAGGGGGATCGCCGTTCTGGAAACCGCGGTGGTTGAGAGGTTCCGGACGTACTTAATGAGCCGTGGCGTCCACGTCATGGTGGGGCACCCCTCGGTTGTCGTGGAGTCCATTAAACGGGCCATGAACCTCAGCATTTTGCAGGGGCTGTGGCAAACGCTGAAGGGCGCCGGCAACATTGCCCTGGCCTTCGGCACGTGGGGCCAATCGATGATTGTGGGGCTGGTACTGGCCTGTTTCGAGTTCCTGCTGAAGACCATCTGGCGGATCGTCGAATTGGTCCGCATGAACCGCACGTTCCATCAGGCCGCGCGCTATTGGGCCAGCCGCAATTCTCCCGACGCGCTGCACAAACAGCCGTTCGCCTTCTACCGCTGGTACCGAGAGCGGGCATTGCACTTGCCGGCCATCGCCGTGCTGACGCTCAACAGCGGCATCTGCGGCGATAAGATGGTGTACCTCTCGATGTTCAATGACCACAACGTCCCCATTACCAGCGAGGAATTCCTCAGAGGAGCTAGCTACCTCGATCACCTCAAGGTGTGGGGCGTCGACTACCTCGACAAGTGCGGCTACTCCTTCTACTCCAGCGATCCGTTCGTCGCGGCGATCCTGGATCACGCCAAGTCGCACAAACGCATCCTGACGCGAGAGGACAAGGTCTGGAGCGAGGTGACCAAGTTCGCAACCGCGTAGCCTTGCCCTGCTGCCGCCGCATCCACGTTGCCTGCCGCACCCGCACGTGTCTCTCGCCGGTTTTGCGGGGCGCGTGCCGGAGAGGAGCGAGCCTGCCGTAGTACGACAGCGCCAGGTAAGCTGGAGCACACAACGAAAACGGGTGTTGTCCCGATGCCTCGACTCCCCAGCGCCCCGGCCATTTCCCCACGTTCTGGCCGCGTGACGCTGTGGTGGTAGGCGCTCGTGTCTCCCCACGTGACAGGCAAGGCCAGCGGGGAGAGGACTGCTTCGCCTCTGGCACGAGCATCCGGTTACCAGCGATGGGCCAAACAGGCCCCGATCATGCAAGGCCCGGTCACCCAACGGGCTGTGTTGCATGGCCCTGTCGTCTCGTCCCGTCTAGGGGAGCGCGGCAGGCTTCTCTCCCAATGCCAGCCCGCTGGTCTGGGAAGCGAGGCTGAGAAGAATCAGCCGCTGGAGCACCCAGGCGGCCGCTTCCGGCGGCAATCCGCGAGGACGGATGTTGGAGACGCAGTTGCGTTCGGCATCGGTACGGCCAGGGCGCGGGTCGAACACCAGATAGGCCCCCAAGCTGTCCGGCGCAGCCAGGCCGGGACGCTCTCCCAGCAGGATTACCGCCACCTGGGCTCCCAGAAGCTGGCCGATCTCGTCCTCCACCGCCACGCGCCCATGACGCACCACCACCAGCGGCGCCAGACAGAGGTCTGCCGAGCGGAGCGCAGGCACCAGCACCTCCAGCAGCGGCAGCGCATGCCGCTCTGCCGCCCAGGCCGACAGGCCGTCGGAGACGATGAGACAGACGTGATAGCTGCTGCCATGCCGCGCCAACTCTGCGCGGCTGGCATCATCCAGCCGGCGGCCCCAATCCGGCCGGTGCAGATAGTCGGTGCGGTTGCCGGCAGCGGTGGCAGTTTGCAACACCGGCAGGCCTAGGCTGCCCAGCGATTGGGCCAGAGCGGAGGCGTCAAACGGCGCGTGGACAGCGTCGCGGGCGCGGGCATGGGCCAGGGCAAAATCGAGGACTTCGTGGGTGGGCAAGCTGCTGCCGGCGCGGCCGAGAGCGATCCGCGCTGGCGTCAAGCTGCGCAGGGCATGCCACGGATCAGCTCGGGCGGGCAGTCGGCGAGTCATGGGCGAGCACAGCGAGCGGTACGGAGGCCCAGCGCAGGGGCAACCAGGCACGTGGAGTCGCTGAGCGAGACACCTTGCGCGGCTGCCGGGCTAACCGAAGTAATCGGGTGCGTTGCCCGGCTTCCACTTGATGTTACACCCGATGCTGGGCTTCTGCTCGGCAGGCACTGGCTGGCCTGCCAGCAGGGCATCCAGGGCTGCGCGCAGATCAGCGCCTGTGGGTGCCAGGCCGCTATCGGGCCGCGTGCCATCGTACTGGCCGCGATACGCCAGCCGGCGCTGGGCGTCGAAGACGTAAAAATCGGGCGTGCAGGCGGCGCGATAGGCCTTGGCCACTTGCTGGCTTTCGTCGTACAGGTAGGGGAAGGTGTAACCGCGGGCGCGAGCCTCTTCTTTCATCCGCGCGGGGGAGTCGTCGGGATAGGCCTGTGCGTCGTTGGAGTTGATGCCCACGAAGGCCACGCCGCGCGCCTGGTATTCGCGTGCCGTGGCGGCCAGGCTGTCTGCCAAATGCTTGACGTAGGGGCAATGGTTGCACATGAAGACCACCACCAGCACAGGTGCCGAGGCGAAATCGGCCAGGCTGACCATGCGGCCGTCCACGTTGGGCAGGCTGAAGTCTGGGGCGGGGGTGCCAAGGGGGAGCATGGTACTGGGTGTGAGGACCATGGTGAAGGCTCCGCAAGGTGGAGTGGGAAGGAGGGGATCAAACGAGGTCGACGGGCCGCAGGCGGCGGCGAGGCCGGCTGCACTCGGCGCACACGCCGTGGATAATCAGCCGGTGCCCTCGCACACGGAACTGATGTTCGCGAGCCACCGCATCGCGAAGCTGGCGGACCTGTTCGCTGGAGAACTCGATCAGCTTGTCGCACTTCTCGCAGTGCAGGTGATCATGCTGAGGATAGCCGTAGTCGTGCTCGTACACCGAACGGCCTTTGAGAGACATCTCGCGCAGCAGGCCGGCATCGACTAACTCTGCCAGCGTACGATAGACGGTGGGACGGCTCACCTTGCGTTCGCCTACCGTTTGTTGCAGCAAGGCCAGCAGGTCCTCCGCATCGAAATGGCGATGCACGCTGAACACCTGCTCGACGATCGTCCGCCGCTGTTTGGTGATCCGCTTCTGGCGGCTGCGCAGATACTCCTCAAAGCGCTCCAGCGGCGTGAGGGCAACTTCGACCGTGCCTAGTGAAAAGTCCAGCGTCATCGTTTCCGGGGCTCCTAATGGCCCACCGCCGGAATTTTACGCCAATTCGGCCCGGCCGCAAACCTCTGTGCCTGCCCGCACGGGCTTGCCACAACGCCACCCGCAGGAGGGTAGCACCAGGCCCCCTGCGCAAGTCCGCTCGGGCAACCCAACCCAGACACCCTCAAGCTCAGAGGTGCCCTGCTGCTGATCCGCGTGGCGGCGCCAACACCAACCAGGCACTCCCAAGCTCAGAGGCACCCTAGGCCAGTTCTTCCAACAGCGCGTCCAGGGCCTTGCTGAGCCGCTCCTCCGTCTCGTACGTGCCCGAGGCGATTGCTGCACGCAGCCGATCCACTCGATCCTGCCGAATCGCCGGCAGCAACCGCGCCGCCTCTATCAGCCGCTCGCTTTCCAGGGCCGTGGCAGACAGGCTCAGTTCGTCCGGGGCGCGTGGCTGTACGCCCGCACGCTCGCCCCGGTACACATGCGGCGCCCCCAACGGCTGGGGGCCGTGAATGTGTGTGGGTCCATAAATCTGCATGGTTCGGTCTCCCTGCTTAGCGGTCCAGACGGCTCACACGGCCGCCGCCGTAGATGATCAATGCGTCTCTCTTGCATACCGGCCGCAGCCCGAGGGCTCTCCCCACAGCAGCGCGGCCAGCCGCCTCGCACCAGCCTGCGGGCACTGCCTGCCGTCGGCGCCCAGCCGACGGTACCGCGTCGTGCCAGGCACGCGACTGCCCTCTGTTAGTGTACTTTTCAACCTTCAGCCCTCGCGTTGCTTGAAAACACGTTGCCGTACCAGCGGCTGCAGAAACGTCTGCAAACATACCCATCGGCCGGAGGTTGTAGGAGCATGAGCAGCCGCCCCGCTGAGCCTTTCATGACGACTCCGCTTCCCCGCACGACTGTGCAGCATCTGCCGCGTGTCGAAGACGTGCAGCCAGCCAACACACAGGCCATGCTGTTCACTTTCAGCAACCCTGGTGCCGGTCGGCCACCGGGCTATACAACCGATGCACCCTCCATGCTACGTCCACTGCCACCGGTCGGTTCGAAACGACCTTCCCGCCGCAGCACGCGCCGCAAGACCAGGCGGCATTATAGGTAAGCGAGGAAAAGCTAGACAAGGCCAGCTCAGGGTGTATGATGGCGTGGTCTCTCGACCGCCCGGCGGGCAGGCCCTGCGCGTGGCTGGCAGGGTCGGCCCGGCCCAGGCTGTTAGAACTCGTCAATCTGTATTTGCGGGCCATTCATGTAGGGTTGTGGAGGTGCGGTCATGCACGCGCGACGTTGGTTGGTGCTAGCACTGGCGGCGGGCTGCCTCTCATGGCAGGGAGCGTGGGCCAAAGAGGGGGCGGTCGGCACGGATGATTACCTGCCGCGTCTGGCGGCGCAGGAGGAGGAGCTGGGCGGGAATACCGCTGGCACGCACGCCATGCAGGCGACAAGAATCGCCAGCATGGCACAAGGGGAGGGCCTTCAGGGGCGGGGCATGGTGGGCATGGTAGAGGCGCCTGTGCAGCGGCAAGCGCTGGAGGGGCA
>JAIMBC010000348.1 GCA_023511675.1 Pirellulales bacterium | reverse complement strand
ACCCAGGGCGGCTTGTTGTCAGGTAGGTTTGCCGCGGTGGCTACACCAACCACAACGCTCCATGTTCGCTCTGCCCTGCTCCGGCCGCAGAAAGCCTCCATCGCCAGGCCTTACAGGCCCGATATTCTGAAAAGGCACCACGCTTCCACACTCTTGTTGCCGTTCACGGAGGGATGGCAATTCGCATGCATGCACGGCGCGTGTTGGTCTGGGTTGGTTGCACCTTCGCTGTCGCCGGTGTGCTCACGCGAGCATGCCCTGGGCAACCCCTCGTCCCCGGCACGGGGATCAAGGTACTCAAGTGTTCTGATGACTTTGAGGACCCGGCCTGGGAATTCGTCCCCCATCCTCCCAAGAGCAGTGTGGAGATGGACAAGCAGAATCGGCCGCCGCTAGGCCGTTCCCGCAATGGTCTGTGGGCCGAGTGCCAGCTTCGCGGGGAGCCAGACCTGGTACAGCGTGTAGCAACGCCGCTGGGCGGGCTGCCCGGCAGCCAGGGTGCCCTGCTGTTACGCACGCACCTTGCGGGCATTCCGGGTCGGCTCAGCGGCAAGGCGGAGCAGGACGACCTGCAAATGAACATCAGCCAGAGGGCCGGGGGAGGCATCCCCGTCTCGTGGTCGCCCAGCGTGGTGGTCCGTGTATACGTGCCGCCGCTGGACGAGTGGGAACCTCGTTCGGGCGCCTCGTTCGGGTTTCGGGCAGACGTGTTCGGCACCAGGCGCAAGCAGCGCGAAGGCCTGTTCGGCCCCGCCAGCGAGACCGTTCAGGAGAACTACTGGCCCGGCTTCTTCTTCAATCTGGAGGCACGACCTGCTCGTGGCAACGAGCCCCGGGCCTATCTCTCCTTGCGTGCCACAGAACGGGGCGGAGACTTTCGCGGCCCTGAGCTGACCCCCGGCTGGTGGACGCTGGGCATGTCTTTTACTCCTGACGGGCGCATCCACTACTTTGCCCATGCGGGGATCGAGGATCTGACCGCGGACGATTACCTGGCCACGCGAGCGCCCTATGGCTTCCGCTGCGAGCGGTTCAACACCATGTTCTTCAACGTGTTATGCCGCGAGGACGGACGAACCTGGTCAACGCCCTGGATCATCGACGATCCCACGCTGTACGCCGTGCGCGGCTTTGCGGAGCAAGAGGCCTCGCCGCCGCAGGTCCCATCTGCCCGCAGCTCCGGCCGCAGGCGTGCCCGCTAACCCACCGGTGAACCTCACGTCGATGCGCCCTGCCGCGCGCCGCACCAACGCGCACACACGGCCTTGCGCAACTCTTCCGCCCCCAGCACCACGAAGGGGAAGCCCGCCAGCACGGCCCAGTGTGCCGGTTGCAGGGGCGCCAAACCAAAGATCCGCGCCAGCACGGGAACATAGATCAGCGCGGCCAGCAGAGCCAGCTCCGCAAGCATGGCCCAGGCCAGCGGGCGGTTGGTGAACCAGCCCAGCGAGAAGATGGAATGCCGGCTGCTGCGGCAGGCCAGGCCGCTTCCCAACTGGCACGCTACCACGCCGGCCAGAGACATGGTGGTAGCCGTACGATACAGCGGCCCGCTGTCCGCCAGCGGCTCTCCCGGCCGCCAGCCCGCGTACCAGTAGGCAAAGAAATATCCCGCCAGACCGAGTGCGGCTTCCCACGCGCCCAGCCAGGCGTAGCTGCGCAGCAGGGTGGGTCGGTCTAGCAATCGCGCGTGCCCAGACCGCGGCGGGCGACTCATCACATCTGCCTCGGGACGCTCGGCACCGAGGGCCAGTGCCGGCAACAAATCGGTGCCCAGGTCCACAGCCAGGATCTGTAGCACCGTCAGCGGCAGGGGGATGCCCAGCAGCACAAATGCCACGAAGGGTACAATCTCAGGCACGTTGCTGCCCAGGATATACGTGACAAACTTGCGTACGTTATCGTACACGGCCCGACCCTCTTCGATGGCGGCCACGATGCTGGCGAAGTTGTCGTCGGCCAGCACCATGTCGGCCGCCTCGCGTGCCACATCGGTTCCCGTGCGGCCCATGGCCACGCCGATGTCGGCACGCCGCAGCGCCGGGGCGTCGTTCACGCCGTCTCCGGTGACGGCCACCACCTCCCCGCGGGCCTGAAAGGCCTCCACCAGCCGGAGCTTGTGCTGCGGGGCTGCGCGGGCCACCAGCAGTTCGGGCTCATCGAGCAGGCGTTGCAGTGCGGCGTCGTCTAGTTGCTCGAACTCGCGGCCGCTTACCAGGCGCAACCCCTCTCCATACAGACCGATTTCGCGGCCAATGGCAGCGGCCGTCCGCTCCGCATCGCCGGTAACCATGATCACCCGCACCCCAGCGCGGCGGCACGCCGCCACCGCGGCGGGCACCTCCGGCCGCGGCGGGTCGGCCAGCGCCACCAGCCCCAAGAAGGTCAAGTCTCGCTCCACCTCGTGCGCATGCCAGTGCCCGTGGGACGGCTGGGGATCGAGCGCCCGCGACGCCACGCCTAGTACACGCAGCCCCGACCCCGCCAGCCGGTCATGCGCCGCCATCACCGCATCCAGCCGCTCTGCATCCAGTGGCAGCTCGCCCCCCCCTGTGCGAATCAGGCTGCAATGGGGCAGCAACTCGCCCGCCGCACCCTTGACGCACGCCACGAGCTGCTCCCCCCGTCGGTGTATGGTGGTCATCCGCTTGCGCGACGAGTCAAAAGGCAATTCGGCCACCCGCGGCGATTGGCCCAGCGTCTCCGCCATGCCCGCCTGCTCCGCGGCCAGCAGCAAGGCCCCCTCGGTCGGATCGCCCACCGCGCGGCGGCCACTCGTTTGCCCATCAGGCTCCAGATGCGCATCGCAGCACAGCGCCGCCGTCAGCAGCAGATCGCGCCATGGCTGCCCGTTCCTGGCAGACTGCTCCCCACGCTCGTCCTGGCCCGCTCCCTGGTTCGGCTGCGAGCCGTCCCCCGTTACCGCAGGCCAGGTGTGCGTCTCCCCATCTACCCACACAAAACGCACGGCCATCTCATTACGCGTGAGCGTGCCCGTCTTGTCCGTCAAAATCACCGTGGTCGCGCCCAGCGTCTCCACCTTGGCAAGCCGCTTCACCAGGGCCTGGCGCCGCGCCATCCGCCGCACGGCGATCGCCAGCGCCAGCGTGAGCGTGGGCAATAACCCCTCTGGAACGTTGGCCACGATGATGCCAATGGCAAACAGGAACGCGGTGGGCAAGGTAAGGCCGCCCCACGACACGCCGGCGGCAAAACACGCGGCACCCACAATCAGTGCCAGCCAGCTAATGGCTTGCGAGAAGCGTGCCACCTCGCGTTCCAGCGTGCCCGGTACCGCGGGCTGCTGGTGGGTGAGCGTTGCGAGCCGGCCGAATACCGTATCTCCCCCCGTGGCAAACACCACTGCCTCCGCCCGGCCGGTCAGCACCGTGGTGCCCGCCAGCACGAGGTTGCCCAGTTCGATCGCCGTGCTTTCGTTGGGCCGCACCGGCAGTGCCGTGCGCGGCACCGGTCTCGACTCCCCCGTCAGGCTCGACATGTCGACCCGCAGCCGCTCGGCGGCAATCAGCCTGGCATCCGCCGGTATCGCGCAGCCTGCCTCGAGCACCACGATGTCTCCGGGAACCACGCCCTCGGCCCCGATCGTCCGTTCCATACCATCGCGCCGCACCACGACTTGCCGGGGAAGCAACGCCTCCAGCGCCTCCACCGCACGTTCCGCCTGATGCTGCTGCCAGAAGCTGAACGCCCCGTTGACCGCGATCACGCCCACAATGGCCCACGCCAGCTCCGGCATCCCTGCCCACCAGGCCAAGACCGAAGCAGCCCAGAGCAACTGAGCAAAACGATGCACAAACTGTGCGGCAAGTTGAGCGTACCACCGCCGGCGGCGAGGCCGCTGCAACACGTTCGCCCCATAGCGGGTCCAACGCGCGGCAGCTTCCTGCTCCGCCAGGCCGGCGGCTGTGCTTCCCAGCCGTGCCAGCACGGCCTCAGCGGCAAGCGCGGCCAGCTCGCGAGCCTCACGTTCGACGGGCAGCAGTTCGTGGGGATGCTGTGGCACGGTTCTTGCACTCGGCATGCAGATCGCTGGCCCGCACGCTGCGCGACAAGGCGACATGGCCGGGCCGCTGCCATTGTGACAGGATGTGCGGCGATGCACAGGGGTGGCCGGCGACGGCTCCACGCGGCGGCCGGTGATGGCCAGGCAGCACGACCCCACAGCAGCCTCCTCGGCTCGAACCGGCTTGCTAGCCCCTCAGAGGAGTGCCGGCACGTGCGGCAACCGGCGCCGGGGCCCCGGAGTTGCTCTGATCGTAGCGGCGGCATAACCGCAGATTTCCATGCGGTAGCTAGCACCCCATGCGGGGGTACGGCCAAAAAAAACGGTTTTTTTCCGAACCACCCCCCGCGTACCAGCGTATCGACAGTGGAAGCACCAAGGGCGCTTCCAAGTGGTCAAGACCGCTGGCCGTTACCTGGCAGCGGCTAGCGGCCATCAGGGTTGCCAGGAATGCTTACTGAGGAGGTGTGAACATGGTGTCTGCACTGAGGCGTTGGATGCCACCTCTACCTCGGACGTTGGCACGCCTGGAGAACGAAATGGAAGGCCTGATGGAGCGCTTCTTCGGCCCTGAGGAATGGAAGGGCTGGGAGGTATTCGCACCCGACATGAACGTGGCCGAGACCGAAGAGCGGTATGAGGTCACGGTCGAGTTGCCCGGCATGAAACCCGAGGACTTCACCGTCGAGCTGAAGAACGGGCAGCTCTGGATCTCGGGTGAGAAGAAGGAGGAGCGCGAGGAGAAGGGCAAGACCTTCCACCGCGTGGAGCGCCGTTATGGCGAGTTCCGCCGCGTGATCCCGCTGCCGACGCCTGTGGAGGAAGGGCAGATCGAGGCGCAGTACAAGGACGGTGTGCTGCACGTCATCCTGCCCAAGGCTGCTGAAGCTCGGCCGAAACACATCCAGGTCAAGGCCGAATAACCTTCGGTGGGCCTCCACACCCGAGGAGCAGGTGCAAGAGCGGCCGGGACGCGAGCGCGCGGCCAGGCCGCTTTTTTTGCGCGTCGGCCCGGTAACTGTACACGAGTAGCGTTGGCATCGGGCTGGGCAGGAGGCCCCGTGGAGCCGCAGGGTGAGACGCGGCTCGGCAAGCGCCTCGGGCCAGGGAGAGGCGAGTGTTCCTTCTCGCTCTCTCGTTCCTGGGCTCCTGCCTGGGAACGCACTGTCTGCGAG